>CAZXTA010000035.1:0-12704 GCA_964642865.1 uncultured Methanomassiliicoccus sp.
GATACTGGATGGTGACCCGGGCCAGGTTCCTCAGGATGGCCATGCGTCGGACGCGCTCCTCCCCCACCTTGTACTCCGGGTTCTTCTTCTTGAGGTCCTCCAGCACCAGCTCGGTGAACCGTCGCTGGGAGGGGATGCTCTGCTGCTCCCGGATTATCCTCCTTATGGAGTCCTCAAGGACCTTGGCGGAGGGAATGCGGTAGGCCATCCGCAATGAATCGATAAGTGAATACTCAAAACTTTGCTAGGTTGAAGGGCCCCCAAGGCGGTCACCCAGGTCCACCGGGTGAGCTGGCAGGGGATGACGCAGATCGGATCGGATGAGACTAGGCCCGTCCCCTGGAACGATATGAACCCCAATAACAATGGACGGACCGGACCAACGTCCCTGCCCTTTCTCCGGTCCATACATGATGTGCCCCGTTCCCAGGGCCGAGGGCATTGCCGCTGCATCGCAGGCGTAACGGACGGTGCGGTCCAGGAGCAGGGCGCATCATATACGCCCTGATGGGGGCTGGTCGTCTGGGGTGCCCCTCCGGGTCGAGGTCCCTCGCTAAGCCACATCAATGAACGAAACACCAAAGACCGGTCCAGCGCAATTCGTTCATCACTTCCGCGTAGAAGGCAGAAAATTGTATTATGTTCCGCCTTGATTCGGTCAAAGAGGATCACATGAAGAAGAGCAACGTCATCATCATGGGCGCGGCCGGTCGCGATTTCCACAACTTCAACACTTACTTCCGCGAGAACGAAAGGTACAAGGTGGTGGCATTCACCGCCGCGCAGATACCCAACATCGACGACCGCTGCTACCCCGCGACATTGGCCGGATCACTGTATCCCAGCGGTATTCCCATCATGGCCGAGGAGGAGCTGCCCGCCATCATCAAGAAGCACAAGGTGGACCAGGTGGTCTTCGCCTACAGCGACATTTCTCACGTCGAGCTGATGCACAAGGCATCCTGGGTACTTTCACTGAGCGCCGATTTTCGTTTGATGGGCAATGGTCGCATAACACTGCGGTCCAACAAACCGGTGATCTCTGTCTGCGCGGTGAGGACCGGAGCGGGAAAATCACAGACCACCCGCCACATATGTTCCATCCTGCGCGACCGGGGCCTGAAGGTGGTGGTCGTCAGGCACCCCATGCCCTATGGGGACCTGACCAAGCAGGCAGTGCAGCGCTTCGGGGATTATACCGACCTGGAAAAACAGGACTGCACCATCGAGGAGAGGGAGGAGTACGAGCCGCTGATCGACAACGGCATCGTGGTCTACGCCGGGGTGGATTACGAACGCATCCTGAGGGAGGCGGAGAAGGAGGCCGACGTCATCGTCTGGGACGGGGGGAACAACGACCTGCCCTTCTTTGAGAGCAACCTGCACATCGTGTTGACCGATCCGCACCGGCCGGGTCATGAGATATCGTACCACCCTGGGGAGGTGAACCTGCGCCTGGCGAACGTGGTCATCATCAACAAGGTGCAGACCGCCGACCGCAGGAACATCCTGCGGGTGAAGGAGAACATCGCCAAGTACAATCCCAAGGCCATCGTCATCGAGGCCGCCTCGCCCATAAAGATCGACGACCCATCAATGGTGAAAGGGAAGAGGGTCTTGGTGGTGGAGGACGCCCCCACCGTGAAACACGGAGAGATGGCCTTCGGTGCGGGGACCATCGCCGCCGAGGACAACGGGGCACTGGACATCGTGGACCCCCGGCCGTACGCGGTCGGCTCCATCATACAGCTGTACGAGAAATACAGGCACCTCGGTCCGATCCTGCCGGCCATGGGCTACACCGACGAGCAGATCGAGGACATGGAGGAGACCATAAACCGGGCCGACTGCGACGTGGTGGTGGCCGGCACGCCGGTGGACCTGCGCCGGGTGATCAACGTGAACAAGCCCATCGTGCGAGTGCGTTACGAACTGGCGGAGATAGGAAGGCCCAACCTGGAGGACATCATCGATCAGGAACTCGGGCCGTTACTGTACGTCTGCCACGGCGATTCGTGCAAGGTCAAATGAGTTCGGCCCATCCCTTGCGGTCCCTCGACCAGTCCAGGTCCTCCCGGGCCTCCTTCTCGGTCTCGTAGACCCCCATGGCCTTGCCGATCTCGATGGCGAACTCCGGGTAGGCCTGCCCTTGGGCGATGATCATGTTACGGTCCACGGTGAAGTACTCGTTGCTGAAAATGGCCTTGGCGAACATCTCCCCCGGGTCCTCGATGCTGTGCGTGCATCTCCTACCGTCCGGCACACCTGCATAGGCCAGGGACACTGGCCCGCCGCAGATGGCCGCCAGTTTGGCGCCACTCTCGTTGATGCGGCGTAACTTGGCCAACAGGACCCCCACCCGCTCCTTCATGGAGGGGTCGTTGATCATTTTGGAAGGCACCCTTCTCGGTATCACCAGCAGGTCCACATCATCCGGGTCCAGGTCCAGGATGTCCAGCGATCAGGTCTCATCTCGGTTTCAACATCAAAATCGCGAACGCACTCGCGTCGCCAAACGATCTTCGTCACCAATGCGTTCGCCTACTCGTGGTATAACGATGGAAGACGATAGATCTGTAACCATGCAGCATCCCGATCCATATGGCCGTTTTGTTCGAACATGAATAATGGAAGAGAAGATCGGGGCGATCGATCTTTGATAGTCCGTGTCGTTCGAAACGAATAAAATTATTATGGTGTTCAGGCTATGGGCGAGATGCGCGGGGGTAGCCAAGCTTGGCCAACGGCGCAGGACTTAAGATTCTGTCCTTAGTGGTTCAAGGGTTCGAATCCCTTCCCCCGCACCATCAAGCGTAGCCAGCTATCCATTTTTTATTGTCAATCAGAGGGTTTTTGACATCTGGCATCGAGCCAGCTTCCTGTTCGGGGACATTTCTGTTCCAGATCATCCGGGCGCTGACCGATGCCTGCTGCTGTTTTCTACGGCAATAAGACTTCTCCGTCGTTGCAGAACTCGCATGACCCATAAGGACGCTGACCTCTTCGATGGTCGCTCCTTCATCAAGAAGCATTTGACCAAAGGTCCTTCGACATTTATGGAGGTCTAGTTTTTCCACATAGGTCTCTTTTCCAACTGACCGCACCATCTTGGTAATGCTGTTGGTCGATAGCTTGCCATCTTTTGAGTTCCTCAAAGCAGGAAATAGGAACTTGTTGTTCGGTTTATTGGCAAGCATTTCCTTTCTTTTCTGAAAATATTTCCTCAAGAAAGGTATGCATTCCGGTCGCAGAGGAGGATCTCTGGCCTCTCCGTATGTATCTTCTCCCTTTGGATGTTCAATATGATAGTATTCGATACCAGGTTTCAAGGAGAGATCAGACAACTTACCCTCCTTCAACTCCTTGTGCCGCGCACCTGATGCCAATCCTAGAACTACAATGGCATATGATTCCATCATATGCCAGTTGGTAGGATTAACCTCGTTGGCACCCCGAACAATTCTATCAAATTCTTCCCTTTCAAAAGGTGGAAGCCGTCTTACCTTTGAGGCTTTTCGGAACTGATTGGCATGTTTATTACGATATGATTCTAACGCAAGATTGTTGGCGTGTTTTAGAAGGGCGTTTAGGGCAGTCATATCGTGCTCAAAGTCCTTTCCCTTCTTCCCTCTCTCGATCATCAGTTCCACGAATGCACCTACTTCTTTTTCGGTCATCTTCTCGGGATTGATGGTATTTATCATGCCATATGATTGTAGGTCGAGGAGGTCTCGGTATATTCGATTTAATCTCCTCCGTCTTTCATTAATGGTGTCCTCTGCCAATCCACATTTTTTTAGGTATTTATTTATCCAGGCTATGAAGGGGTAACGGCCACCCAAGGACCTCGCCTCCCTTTTCCTGCCTGGCCTGCCTTTCTTTCTGCTGACGGAGGACTTATTGCCGCTACGTTTTGACGTAGCATTAAAGCCCTCGGGGGAAGGATTGACATAGCAAGTTGTTAAGGTATCGCAATCGTCCGCTTTGGAAGCCACCCCACATGACGTTACCATTATCCTGTCTGGCCCCCTCGGGTCAGCTCAACCCGTTTCTGTACCCTATCCCGGCGCAGCCGCTGTTTGACCGCCTGATGACTCAGACCTACAGTATCACCTATTTCACGCAGGGAGTGCCCTTCCTGCTTCAGCTCAAGAATTCGCTCGGTGAGGGCCGGGGAAGGTGGTCTTCCTAGCCTCTTGCCATCGGCAACCGCCCTGGCAAGGCCGTCCTTGGTCCTTTCCCGTATCAAATCAAGTTCCATCTCGGAAACCGCCCCTAGGACCGTGAAAAGCAGCTTCCCGGAAGGCGTCGTCGTGTCTATCTCCTGGTCGGTACAGATGAGCTCGACGCCCCTCTTCGTCAGGTCATCAACGATGTTCAGCAGGTGACGGGTGGAACGGGCCAATCGGTCTATTCGGACGATTAGTATCGCACTGAATCTTCTTGCCCTAGCATCCTTGAGCATCTGGTCGAAACCTGTCCGGGAGGTCTTAGCCCCACTGGCATGGTCGATGTAGATTTTGACTATCTCCCAGCCATGTCCGGCGGCGAACTCCCTCAACTTAATGAGCTGGTTCTCCGGGTTCTGGTCCTTGTCGTACCGGGAAACGCGGGTGTATAGGCCAACCTTCTTCATCTATCGCCCCCAGATTCGGTCGGGGCATTCTCCTTCTTGTACTTCTCTGGATGAGCTAATGCAAAGGGGATATAGAGAAAGACCTTGGGATTTTTCCGCATAAGAATTTCCCGCCTCAGAAGTATGTGAGCTGTTCGAAGACATCTTTCCTAAGCTCATCTGGACCAGCTTCGGAAGAATGTCTTCGAACAGCTCAAAATAATATATATTTACATTAATGATGTATTATTATCGCTCGGATTAGGTGAGATAGCTTGAGTTCCAATCTAAGATTAATGAGATTTAGAAGAGTTTATTTCGAGTACAAGCCCACAGATAACCGAGTTTTTTGTGAGCATAAGATGAGCATATCTCGCTTATCTCACGCTCATAAACTCGGTCTACATCGATGGTTGCACTACCTTGCTTATTATCCCTATAGGCTTATCGATAGTAACACCTCACCTATAGAAGGGGGGGGGGTAATTGATGACCGCTCAGAACTCAGTTACGCTCAGATGTAACAACTGCGGTCATGAATGAAGATCCCGCAGCACCAACGGAAAGGCCCGTCAGTGCTCGAAGTGCCGCTCCAGGGATCTGTTGGAGGTATCTCCAGGTGAAACGACTCTTGAGGGTACTTCCTCAACGCTGAAGGACCGCGAACCTTCCGTTTCAAGAAAATCGTTCATCGGGTCTGCTTCAAGGTCACAAATCCTTGCAGATGACCCCGAAATCAGGGAGAAGTTGAAGGAGTTGGAATTGGCGAAGATTGAGAAGCAGATTGCTGAGGCAAAAGGCGAAATGATCGATTCTGCCGCTTTCATTCGATTAGTAATAAATTACAAAGTGTTACTATGCAATCTCAATAGTAATGGATACTTGACTGATGAGGATTACGATACGCTAGTCAGTGAATGTCAGTGGTGCGGTGAAAATAAATCCGTTTTTGAAGAACTTCGGGCTGACGTGTTCGGATGGAAGTGCCATCATTGCGGGAAAATAATTATTTGAAATCGATAGGCATGTTTACAATAGAGCAACCCTCACTCAGTGAGACCCCTCTCAAGCTCTTCCACGCACTCAGCAGCCTTCCTTCCCTTCTCGGTCAACGTCAGATACCTTGAGAAGGGCGCGGTCTGCTGAGCGAACTCTTGGACCAACCCTGCAGCGATAAACTCGTTCACCCTCTCCATGACCGTACGGTTGGACCGCGACGTCATGCTGTAGAGCGTAGCCCTTGATATTTCACCTTCTTTCTTCAATGCTAGCAGGACCTTGAGGGCGTTCGTCTTTTCGAGCGTTCCAACCCTCGCGTTCGTGTATTTCATTAAACACTACAATCATAGCTTTGGATTAGATATTAACTGGCAATAACAGAAAGTCAGTTTACATATATACATTACTAATGTCATAATAACAAGTATTATTACCTTCCAATCCATATCCGAAACATATTCGATGGGACGGAAAATATGAACGATATTTTGGTGGGAGAGCCCAAATGGAGTAAAAGTAAGACGATCAACACATCCTTTCGCAAAGGCTGCGATGGGCGACGGATATGAGGTCTAAATTAATAGCGCTTCATAGAACGCCAAGGCTCACGCCTCTATCATTTTGGCCGCGTACAAGGCCTCAATCTATATTCCTGAGCGCGATGTGCATCCTAGCCCTGTTTCTGACGTTCCCGCCGCTGATCGATAACGTCTCTGCCGTCGAAGGATTCGAAGTCAACGGCGACGCGTCGATAAGACCGGGATGGTACTGCAAGCTGCCCTTCGTCATGGCCACCGATGGCGTATTGGAGTTCACCATCGATGTACGTTCCGGACCCAACATCGATGTGATACTGATACCCACGTCCGAGCTAGGCAACTACCAGAACGGAAACACATACACCTACTACCCGGGTGGAACGTCCTTCGACTGCGACGAGGCGGATGGCAGCGTCTTCCTCAGGGTCGGGACCTATTATTTCATTCTGAGCAATGATGGGAGTGCTTCCGCGTCGGTGCATTACACGTACACGCCGACCGGCTTCAGCACGGGTTCGGATGATGAGGGATACCCAGGATACCTTTCCTCTATAGTAATAATCGTGATGATCGCCGTCATCGCGATCGTGATCATCCTGACATTGGCCTACGCTTCCGAGATGAAAAAGAAGAGGAATGCCCAGGAAAATAGGCCGACCAATGAATCGACAAACGTAATGTACTGCAGGCATCGCGGGGAACGGACCTCCGGGGACGCGACATATTGCGAGAGGTGCGGCGGCAAGCTGAGGTGAAGGAGAATAGCAACATATGTCATCCGAGAAATCAAGTAAGGCGCGTCGGGTAGGGGACGGGACGGTATCGGTCAGCGTCAAGACCTGTCAGAGCTGCGGCCACGTATTCGTCGAAGGCTATCACGGCTCGTTAGGCATACAATTCTGGCTCTCCGCGTTCACCTTCTTCGGCGGCATATTCTATTGGGCGCTCCGAGGCCGAGGGGAGCGCTGCCCCCGGTGCAAGAAACGGGGATTCAGCGTACGATATTGCATAATCCCTCTCGGCATCATGAACTGGCAGGACGGAACGGGAACGGCACCCATCGCTCCGGCGGCTGGGACCGTTCACTGCTCCGCCTGCGGCCGCGAGGCGCTTCCCCGTTCGGTCTTTTGCGAGGGGTGCGGGAACAGATTATGATCATACCACGGAGGCGAGAGCATTCCAATAATAGGATCGAGTAGGACCAGACGTTCGAATGAGAGCGATGACCTCGGTAAGATCAAGAGGCGACGTACCCTAGGTGTTGTACTGTTGGTAATTGGAATATTCTGCATTGCGATTGGTTCACTTCCGGTATCAAATACATACGGTGGTATTCGTCCAGATGGGCAAGGAGGGTATCTCCCGTATGGAGTTACTGTAACTGAAACCCCGTTCTTCATCATGATTATCCCTGGATTGATTCTCCTTGCAGCAGGAATCGTGCTGGTCGCATCTTCAGGTAGGAAATTGAAAAGGTTGAAAACGATTTGAGGAGTAAAATAGGTAAACCCGGGAACTTATTAGAAGGAGTTATCAAACCTATAAAACGATGTGGGTGCATGGTCGCCGAGTCTGAATATTACCCGTTCATCGCCGATTTCATCAAGAGTAAGTTTAACTGTCTGAGCGTCGGGACCAACCGGGGCTACTTGTCGTTGGGGCTAGTCGATGTGATTGGGGCCTATGAGGTCGGAGGCCCCTTCCTGAGCGACCTGGAGCTTATCTTCGTAGAAGTCAAGACCTCCACTAACAGCTTCGGAAAGTCGATTGGACAGGCACTGGGCTACTCCGCATACGGGGAGCGGTGCTATCTGGGAGTACCTTTCGAAGGTGATGACACCTTCACGGACGAACAGGTGTTCATGGCCAATCACCTCGGGGTAGGGCTGATAAGGGTACAGACCAGCGATTCGAAGCGACCGATTGGCATCAACGTTCTACTTACCTCTAAGAAGCACGCCCCTATTCCCGGGCATAAGATGTATATGCTCCGCTCAATAGGAATCGCGCAATGCCACGCCTGTGGGTGCTATGCGCTGACGGACAAAATGGAACCGGACCCGAGGGTCTCAGGATCGTCGCTGTTCAACTGCAACGGTTCCAAAAAACTGTGCCTGTGTGGGACTTGTTATGATCGGATGATCTCAGAACCGGAGAAGAGGAAGCGAAAAATGCTCAAGGAACGAGCGATGAAAGCCGTCCAGTCCCGGAAGGGGAATATTCGCTGACTTCCCGCTCAATAATTCATCGGATTCTACGCTAAACGCACACACGATGGGTGGAATGAACGGCAGGGCGCGACACGAAATTATTGGGTGCCTCGATGCCGCCTTTCATCTCTCTTAATCATCTGCCATTTGAAAATCCTCTTCGTAATAGACCTTCTTCCCGAGTGTGATTCAACCGCTTGACTCGTTGATGCTGGGCAACCCCAGACGTCGCTCTTTATTACCCTCAGACATTGTGCTTTTCCTACTTGAAAAATTCAATTATCTTTTAAATATCCCAAGTCCAGATGTTATCAACATGTCCTTGAAGTTCAAGCGCCCATCCGGTTTTTTTAGAAAGTCTTCCTAGAAACCGAATCGATAATCGTCTTCCCGTGTCCATTCTGACACAGGGAGAAGCCCGATAGGAGATTGCCATGGAGATGAAGATGTCACCGAACCGTTATCACTTCCATTATCCCGTATGTCGGGGCATTGTTTCAATACCAGTAATGTCAAGTGAGTGCCACCGAGCGGTATCGATGCCTCGTGGACGCCTGGGAACGACATCGCACGGCCTCGGACCTCATCCGGGACCAGATGTATCAATCCCACAAAGGGTGGATTTCAAAGCCATCGAGATGGAATGGGGCCAATAATGCGATATTTCCATCCACACACCCGCACTGGATGTGACTCGACTACTACTTCGATACCAGCGTTACTGAATTTCAATCCACGCACCCGCGAGGGGTGCGACGGCCTACAACCCAAGCGCCGAGAGCATCCTGGAGTTTCAATCCACGCACCCGCGAGGGGTGCGACAACGCCGCTTTCGGGCGGTTCCTTCGGCGACGGGGTTTCAATCCACGCACCCGCGAGGGGTGCGACGGCCCCTGTCAATAATGACGAGGGTCCGCAAGGCGTTTCAATCCACGCACCCGCGAGGGGTGCGACGACCAAATCCTCGAAGGTGGGGATCATAACGCTCACGTTTCAATCCACGCACCCGCGAGGGGTGCGACCTGTCGCAAAAGGCAAAACTACGCGTTCAATTAGGTTTCAATCCACGCACCCGCGAGGGGTGCGACAGAGCTTACCGTCATATCTGACGCTGACGCGTTAGTTTCAATCCACGCACCCGCGAGGGGTGCGACAACGCCGTGGCTTTTCCCGTTACCATTGCAATGGTGTTTCAATCCACGCACCCGCGAGGGGTGCGACGATCTTAGTTACCGCATGAGCATTTATTTCTGAGGGTTTCAATCCACGCACCCGCGAGGGGTGCGACAAGCACAGAATGGAGCTTCTTCGAGCCATACATGTTTCAATCCACGCACCCGCGAGGGGTGCGACGAGGCGAATAAAATTAGATATATATGGGTTTAGGGGTTTCAATCCACGCACCCGCGAGGGGTGCGACCAGCGCCAGTATAGCGCAGCCGGTTCCTGCCAGGTTTCAATCCACGCACCCGCGAGGGGTGCGACACGGTAATGGTGAACATATGAACTTACTGAGAAAAGTTTCAATCCACGCACCCGCGAGGGGTGCGACAGGTTGCTTACGCGTCAATTAAAGGTATAAAAGGTTTCAATCCACGCACCCGCGAGGGGTGCGACGGATTGTCCTTAATCCCGTTAGCACCTACATGATGTTTCAATCCACGCACCCGCGAGGGGTGCGACATCCGTTGGCGATACTTTCGCTATTTACAAGTTGTTTCAATCCACGCACCCGCGAGGGGTGCGACGATGTCCGGCCGAGTATGTTCTTACTTGTGCGTTAGTTTCAATCCACGCACCCGCGAGGGGTGCGACGTAAACTGTAGATATCATGGTTAAAACCTGTTCATGTTTCAATCCACGCACCCGCGAGGGGTGCGACTGCATTTCCTTAAGCATCTTATTCAAGTTCACTGTTTCAATCCACGCACCCGCGAGGGGTGCGACATAATTTCCTCGAAGGGTGACGCGGGGACATGGGTTTCAATCCACGCACCCGCGAGGGGTGCGACCGTTCGACCGCGAGACTACCTTCTATAACCTCGATTGTTTCAATCCACGCACCCGCGAGGGGTGCGACTCGCAGTATACGCTAGATGCACCTGGGTTATCAGGTTTCAATCCACGCACCCGCGAGGGGTGCGACCGTTATATCCTCATCACTAACCCACCATTCAAACTTGTTTCAATCCACGCACCCGCGAGGGGTGCGACGGCCATGAGGGAGGTAAGCCCGACTGCGTAAAGTTTCAATCCACGCACCCGCGAGGGGTGCGACTCGCGGCAATAGGAGCTTCGTCCCCATTGACGCGTTTCAATCCACGCACCCGCGAGGGGTGCGACATAGTGGCCCGTGGTTATGGCGGCGTTTAGAACGTTTCAATCCACGCACCCGCGAGGGGTGCGACCTAATAGCTCTTTGTCTATGCGCCCGCTCCGTAGGTTTCAATCCACGCACCCGCGAGGGGTGCGACCTTTAACCGTAATGGAACGCCGCATTGACGGCAGTTTCAATCCACGCACCCGCGAGGGGTGCGACGGCCTACGTCGTACCCCAGGGAATGACCGACCAGTTTCAATCCACGCACCCGCGAGGGGTGCGACGGCACTCCTAATGACAAAGTACCCCCTAGCGTCGAGTTTCAATCCACGCACCCGCGAGGGGTGCGACCCTGGCGGTTATAACTAACCATATGCTTTTTGTAGGTTTCAATCCACGCACCCGCGAGGGGTGCGACACGCCCCCGGCCCCACTTCCTCCCCCATAGGTCTTGCTGTTTCAATCCACGCACCCGCGAGGGGTGCGACAAGACCGCAGCAGAGGCGAAACTGTATAATGTAGTTTCAATCCACGCACCCGCGAGGGGTGCGACCGGGTCATGCTTCATTCGTATTGACCATGGACGCGTTTCAATCCACGCACCCGCGAGGGGTGCGACTGGTGACATAATGTGTTACCAGTGCTATTCTCTGGTTTCAATCCACGCACCCGCGAGGGGTGCGACACGGGCGGTTCATCAAGAGCGGCAGAGGATGGAAGTTTCAATCCACGCACCCGCGAGGGGTGCGACATGGCGGAGAGAACCAGCACCCGATCATGGCATTGTTTCAATCCACGCACCCGCGAGGGGTGCGACATCCAAGGGCCGGTTCGACCCCAGGCACTTCGGGGTTTCAATCCACGCACCCGCGAGGGGTGCGACCTTATTTTTATTCCAGCATCTTTTGAATGTGAAGTTTCAATCCACGCACCCGCGAGGGGTGCGACTCAATCTAGCACCGAAAACACCAATAAATGATGTCGTTTCAATCCACGCACCCGCGAGGGGTGCGACCTTGCAGGATTAGGTTCTGCAACAGAGAGTTGATGTTTCAATCCACGCACCCGCGAGGGGTGCGACACATATTATGTTGGTGCTTTTGGTGATGTAACGGGTTTCAATCCACGCACCCGCGAGGGGTGCGACAAAACTTTTCCCCTTATCAATACGGGATTCAATGTTTCAATCCACGCACCCGCGAGGGGTGCGACTTGCACTTTCAAGGGAGGTCTAATTCATTTTCATGTTTCAATCCACGCACCCGCGAGGGGTGCGACTTACCCTTGATCGTACCAGTTCATACTTTGTTGGTTTCAATCCACGCACCCGCGAGGGGTGCGACAGGCCATATACGAACTGGCCGAGGCCATCAAGGTTTCAATCCACGCACCCGCGAGGGGTGCGACCTAGTAACATTATCCTCTTGAAGGCAGGATTATAGTTTCAATCCACGCACCCGCGAGGGGTGCGACGAAACTGCCCTCACTGCACTTCGGTACGAGATCATGTTTCAATCCACGCACCCGCGAGGGGTGCGACTCATGCAATCCGCGAACGACCTCCCCCTGGTCCTGTTTCAATCCACGCACCCGCGAGGGGTGCGACGACCCTGTCTCATAACTGCCGAGCATCCATGAAGTTTCAATCCACGCACCCGCGAGGGGTGCGACATGGCAGAAGCTGATGAATCACTTTGGAATATTAGTTTCAATCCACGCACCCGCGAGGGGTGCGACGGTCAAGGCCGCCAGGAATGCCAAGAAGGAATAAGTTTCAATCCACGCACCCGCGAGGGGTGCGACTTTACAGATATGCAGGCAATGCCTGCCAAGGAGGTTTCAATCCACGCACCCGCGAGGGGTGCGACTTTACAGATATGCAGGCAATGCCTGCCAAGGAGGTTTCAATCCACGCACCCGCGAGGGGTGCGACTTTACAGATATGCAGGCAATGCCTGCCAAGGAGGTTTCAATCCACGCACCCGCGAGGGGTGCGACTTTACAGATATGCAGGCAATGCC
>CAZXTA010000036.1:0-12501 GCA_964642865.1 uncultured Methanomassiliicoccus sp.
TCAGGTTCACGCCCTTCTCCATCATCTGGCGGTGCTTGAAGTAGTCCAGCGCGACCGGGGGAAAGAGGGCGTAGGACAGCACGTCCTCCTCCGAGCAGGTCATGTCCTCCTTGCAGGCGTACTCCTCGATCTCCTTGCACAGCTTCTCGAACTCCGGCTCCAGCAGGTCGGCCGGGCGCACGGTGATGGGCTTTTCGTCCCCGATGATCTTGTGGCGGATGGCGGGGTCGATCTCCGCCGGCGTCTTGCCGTAAAGCCCCCGCACCAGGTTCCTGGTCTCGTTGGTGACCATCTTATACCTTTCCCCGGCGATGATGTTAAGCACAGCTTGCGTGCCCACGATCTGCGAGGTGGGGGTGACCAGCGGCACGTAGCCTAGGTCGGCCTTCACCCGCGGCACCTCGGCCAGAAGCTCGGCCATCTTATCCTCCTTCTTCGCCTCCTTGAGCTGGGAGGCCAGGTTGGACATCATTCCTCCCGGTATCTGGTACACCAGCACATTGGTGTCTATGCCAGTGAACGCGCTCTCGAAGGCATGGTACTTGACCCGCACATTTTTAAAGTACTCCGCTATCTCGGTCAGCTTCTTCAGGTCCAGCCCGGTATCGTACTCCGTGTCGCGCAGCATGGCCACCACGGCCTCCGTCGGCGTCTGCGAGGTGCCCAGGGACATGCTGGATATCGCGGTGTCCAAGATCTCCGCCCCGGCCTCTATGGCCTTCATGTACGTTCCCATGACCATGCCGGAGGTGGCGTGGCAGTGCATGTGCACCGGCAGCCCGATCTCCTCCCTTAGCTGCTTGACCAGCTCAAAGGCGTCCATCGGCGCCAGCATTCCCGCCATGTCCTTGATGCAGATGGTGTCCGCGCCCATCTCCTGCAGCTTGCGGGCGAACTTGACGTACCCCTCGATGGTGTGCACCGGCGATATTGTGTAGGAAATGGATGCCTCCACCACCCCCCCGTACTTCTTAACGCAGTGCATGGCCATCTGCATGTTGCGGGGGTCGTTCAGCGCGTCGAAGATGCGGAAGACGTCGATGCCTCGCATCTTGGCGTTCTTGACGAACTTCTCCAGTATGTCGTCGGAATAATGCCGGTAGCCGACGATGTTCTGCCCCCTTAGCAACATCTGGAAGGGGGTGTTGGGCATCTCCTTCTTCAGCTTGGAGATGCGCTCCCAGGGGTCCTCGTGCAAGAAGCGCAGGCAGGTGTCGAAGGTCGCCCCTCCCCACATCTCCACCGACCAGTAGCCTATCTCATCCAGAATGGCGGCCGCTGGCAGCATGTCCTCGGTCCTCATCCTGGTGGCCAGTAGGGATTGATGCGCGTCGCGCAGCACGGTGTCGGTGATCTTGATCCTCATTGCCATCCCTCACAGCGGCATGTTGCCGTGCTTCCTGGCCGGCCGGGCCTCCCGCTTGCGGTCCAGCATGTCCAAGGCCTCGATGATCCTCATTCGGGTGTTGTTCGGCTCGATGATGTCGTCCAGGTAGCCGCGCTCCGAGGAGAAGAAGGCCGAGGCGTACAGCTTGCGGTACTCGGAAATGAGCACGTCCCTCTTCTCCTGGGGGTCGTCGGCCATGATCAGCTCCTGCTTGAAGACGATGTTGATGGCCCCTTCCGGCCCCACGATGGCTATCTCGGCCATGGGCCAGGCCAGATTGATGTCCGCCCTCAGGTGCTTGGAGCCCATGATGCAGTAGGCGCCGCCGATGGCCTTGCGGGTGATCACCGTCACCTTGGGGGTGCTTGCTTCCGCATAGGCGTACAGCAGCTTGGTGGCGTCCCTCAGCAGGGAGCCGTTCTCCTGTTCCACGCTGGGCAGGTACCCGGGAACGTCGACGAGGGTGACGATGGGTACGTTGAAGGCGTCGCAGAAACGCACGAAGCGCGCGGCCTTCAGCGAGGAATTGGCGTCCAGGGTGCCGGCCAGGGCCAGGGGTTGATTGGCCACGATACCCACCGCCCCGCCGTCCATGCGGGCGAACCCGATGATCATGTTCCGGGCAAACTGTTCCTGCACCTCCAGGAACTCCCCCTTGTCCACGACCTTGCGGATGACCTCCTTCATGTCGTAGGGCTTCACGGGATCCTGCGGGATGATGGTGTCCAGGGATTCCTCCCTCCTCTCCGGGTCGTCCCCCATGGCCTGGTCCGGGGGCTGCTCCATATTGTTGCTCGGTAGATAGCACAGCAACCTGCGCACCTGCTTGACGCAGTCCATGTCGTCCTCGGCCACGAAGTGCGCCGAGCCGGAACGGGAAATGTGTACGCTAGCGCCGCCCAGCTCCTCGAAGGTGACCGTCTCGTTCTGCACCGCCTTGATGACGTCCGGACCGACCATGAACATGAAGGACTTGTCCTTGACCATGAAAACGAAGTCGCAGAGCATAGGGGCGAAGGCGCCACTGCCGGCGCAGGGCCCCATGACCAGAGCTATCTGCGGAACCAAGCCCGAGGCCAGCGAATGGCGCATGGTGACCTCGCCGTAGCCAGCGAGCGAGTCCACGCCCTCCTGTAGTCTGGCGCCTCCCGAATCGTAAAGGCCTATGATGGGGCAGCCGGTCTTCACCGCCAGGTCGATGACCTTGCATATCTTCTGGGCGTGCATGCGGCCCACGGAGCCGGCGAACACGGTGAAGTCCTGGGCATAGACGAACACCTGACGTCCCTCGATGGTCCCCCGTCCGGTCACCACCCCGTCGCCGGGCATCTTCTGTTTCTCCATGCCGAAGTGATAGGTCTGATGGGAGACGAAGGCGTCCAGCTCTACGAAGGAACCAGGGTCGAGCAGGGCGTCCACCCTCTCCCGGGCGGTCATCTTGCCTTGCTTGCGGTGCATGTCCACCCGCTCCGCTCCGCCACCGGCCTTCGACCGCTTCTTCATTTCCCTTAATTCCTTAACCTTGTCCTCGCCCATGGTCTTCGCCCAATATTCGTGCTCATTGCTTATGAACGTTACCCGTTTCGAACCTCACCTGACCGTGGTCCAAGGGGACGACGTCGTGGACCGAGGTGGCTCGATAGATCATACCGTCCTCGGAACGCAGCACCAGGGAGCCGTCGGCCTCCAGATGCATGCCCCTCCCCTTAACCCGCTGGTCCCCCAGGCGTACCTCCACATCATGGCCCAGTGACTCGGAGTAGCGGCCGTAAGCGGCCAGGTCCCGTTCTCCCTTCCTGAACCGGGCGTAGAAGTCGTCCAGCTTGAACAACAGCACGTTCAAGAAATGCTCCGGGTCCAGCTCCCGATCGCACAGGGCCTTGAGGCTCCCGGCCTCCGGCGAAGAGAGCGCCCCGGGATCGGTGTTCAGGTTGACCCCCACCCCCAGCACGAGGAAGCGCGGCTCCCCGCCACGATAACACACCTCCACCAATATGCCGGCCACCTTACGGCCATGGAGCTTCACGTCGTTCGGCCACTTGATACTAGGAACGGCATGGCACACCTCCTCAATGGCCTGGGCCACCGGCAGGCAGGACAGAACGGTCAGTAGGGTGAGGTCCGAGGCCGGCAGATCTGGCCTCAGGATCGCGGAAAGGTACACGCCTCCGGTCGGGGACTCCCAGCCACGGCCCATGCGCCCCCTGCCGCCGCTCTGGCGTGCCGCGGTTACCACGGTGCCCTCCGGCTCCCCTTCCAGGGCCAAGGCCTTGGCCAGGTCGTTGGTGGAGGTCACCTCCTCCTTGACGAGCACCTTTCGGCCGATCAGCATGCCGTTGGCCTCATAGGGACACGCGGTCCTTGCAGCGGAGCCTGAAGTCCCCGCCTAGGGAGGTCAGGGTCACCTCGATCACATTGTCCAGATCGCCAGTTCGGCTGAGGTCCGCCACCACGTCCAGGGTCATCCTCTGCCCATAGACCAAGACCCGGGACTGCACCGCCAGCAGGTTGACCTCCTGGGCGGCCAAGGCCTCGGTGGCGCGGTAGATGGCCCCGGGCCTGTCCGGTATCTCGAAAGACATCTCCACCAGCTGGCAGTCCTCGGGCAGGAAGGACATTGACAGCACCCAGGAGTCCACGTCCCCCACCATCATGACCGGGGTGCCCTCCTTGACCCCTTCCAACTGTTCCAGGTAATCCTTGGGTATGGAGAAGCTCTCCTCCTTGATGATGGATGGGGAGCGGGACACCTTGCGCAGCGCCTTGACCTTTATCCTGGAGATCTGCGGAATGGTCAGCCCCTTGCTGTAACGGTCGCTGATGTGGGAGGTGCTGATCTCCAGCCCCTCCACCTTGGAAAGGGCCGCAGGACTGGTGCGCCGGAGGGCCGAGAAGTCCTCCATCAGCTGTGTGGGATTGCCGTAGTAGGAGAGGTCCACCAGCATCTTCCAGACCATGGATATGCCGCAGGTCATGCTGACCGAGACGGAGTTCAGTATGTCCACGTTCCTGTCGGCCAGGAACTTGGCCGCCTGGGCGCAGGCACCCGGGGCGTCGATCATATAGAAGGTAAGGTTGCACAGCTCCCAGTAGTTCTCCGGTCCGAACGTGGACAGTACCATCTCGTGACCTCGTGCCCCGTTCTGCTCGTACCTGAAGAGGGTAGAATACACCTGGCTGCCATCCTCCAGGCCTAAGCGCTGGCGGATCTTATCCCCGATCCTGATCTTTCCGTTCCTGACCCTACCGAAATCCCAAAGTTTCATCTTCGGACCCAAGCGCCAAATATTCTATCCCCTGATAAAGATTATCATGTGAACCCTCTCCGGACCCAGAACATTCCTACGAAAACGTCCGGGTGTGATACGCTTTTTACCAAAAATCGGTCTCGGGAACAACGATAAATGCACCGGATGAGGAGTAAATCAATCCTCTTCCCCGTCCAGCTCGTACTCCATCAATTCGTCCACCCGGCAGCGGCAGCTCAGGCAGTCCAACAGGGGCTCGATATGGGCCATCCGGGCCCCCCTCTCCGTCATGCGCCGCAATTTTCCCTCGGTGCACTCGACCAGCCCCCGTCTCTCCAGCTCTTGGATGGAGGCACGCAGGACCTCCCGCAGGGGATCGTCGTCCATACCGTGAATGGCCGCGTTCACATGGTCCAGGCTCTTGACCGGGGATATCACCCCGATGACCGAGCGGTGCACCCCCGACCGGCGCAACGGCGCGATGAACGGGTTGAAGAAATCGATGGCCAGGCTTTCCAGGTCCAGCGACCGCCCCTCCAGTTCCGGGGGCACATGCCACAGCAGCTCCGGCGGCTCGGTCACGTCGTCCCAAATGTTCGGTGACAGCTCCCCCACCTGCTCCGGTTCCATCTTCCAACGCAACACCAGCGGGTAGTTCTTGAGCAGGAGGGCCAGGCTTCCCAGTACACCGTTCACGTCGCACTCCACGGTCCGGCACATGTCGTTCACGTCGGTGACCGCGCCTCTCACCACCTCCAGGCGAGAGTTCCACATCAGGTCGAACAGCACCATCTTGGGCAGGTTGATGGTGTAGGTCGGCGTTACATGGTAGGAGCTGCTCAGTATGGGCTGGCTGTCCTCCTCCACCGAGCACATGAGGCCGGCGGGCGACACCAGCCAAACCCAATCCTCCCAGAGGTCCTCAGGGATCTCGTCGAAGGTCAGCTCCATGAAACATCAGAAAAGCTCCCTCGATTTATAATATCCCCTTCTGGTCCGTTCCTACCAAAATTAATATAGGGGTTGTATAGTACCGCTCTACCTAGTAGACGTCTACCTAACAGGTCGATATCAATGATGGGCAAAGGACATCCGACATACAAAGGCAACCGCATCAGCCCCACCCAGTTGATCATGATGATCACACTTCAGGAAAGGCCGATGTACGGTTACGAGATGCTGAAGGCCCTTCGTGACAAGTATGAAGGGATCTGGGAACCGCAGACCGGGTCGATCTATCCGGCCCTGCGCCGGCTGAACGAGCACGGCCTGCTGATCGTAGAGAATCAGGAAGGCAGGGACCACTACTCCCTCAGCGACGAAGGGAGGGCATGGCTGGACGAGACGTCGGGCTCGTTGTCCTCCGGGGTCCTGTTCATGGCCCGGACCATGGAGCTGCTGGGCATGGCAGCGCTGGAGAAGCGCGGCCGCGAACCCTTCGTCCCCTTGGACGAGGAACCGCCTCAGAAGCGCTTGAGCGTTCTCAGAGAGATACGCGGTACCCTGCTGAACAATCTTAGAATGATAGAGGAGCACATCGCAGAATTGGAGAACGAGGTGAGAGAATGAGCGCCATAATCGAGGTCAAGGACCTGGTCAAGGTCTACAACGGCTCCATAAGGGCCGTGGACAACATATCGTTCGATGTGGAGGAAGGGGAGATATTCGGTTTCCTGGGACCGAACGGGGCGGGGAAGACGACCACCATCAAGATGCTGACCACCCTGTTGCTGCCGACCAACGGCGTGCTGAAGGTGTGCGGGTACGATTCGGTCAAGCAGCCCACCGAGGTGCGCAGGTCCATCGGCCTTGTGCCCCAGGAGCTGACGGTGGATGACGACCTGACCGGCCGCGAGAACATGCTGCTGCAGGCCACCCTTTACGGGGTCGATCAAAAACTGGCCAAGGAGAGGATCGACGAGCTGCTGGTGCTGGTGAGGTTGGAGGATGCGGCGGACCGCCTGGTGAAGACATACTCGGGCGGGATGCGCAAGCGCCTGGAACTGGCCGAAGGCCTTATCCACCGACCGAGGGTGCTGTTCCTGGACGAGCCGACCTTGGGACTGGACATCCAGACCAGGACCACCATGTGGCAGCACATCCGGGAGCTGAAGAAGAGCTCGAACATGACCGTGTTCATGACCACGCACTATCTGGAGGAGGCCGACTCCCTCTGCGACCGGATCGGCATCATCGATAGAGGCAAGATCATGGCCCTGGACACGCCCCACAATCTGAAGAAGTCGCTGGGCGGCGACGTCATATCGCTGAAGGTCGACGGGGAAGCGGATTACACCCAGGCGCTTGGCGCGGTCACCGGGGTCTTCGACGTGAAGAAGGAGGACGGTTCGTACCGGATCAAAGTGCTTGATGGGGAGACGGTGACCGCGCCTCTGCTCCAAGAGATAAGTAAGGTCGGCGGTAGGGTCACCTACGTGAGCCTGGAGCGCCCCAACATGGACCAGGTGTTCATGGAGTACACCGGAAGGTCGCTGCGCGATGCCGAGCAGGCTGGAAGTTTCGACAGGAGGGCCGCGGCCCGCTATATGAGGAGGTCGAAGTAGATGATCCGCGAGACGATCTCCCTGACCGTGCGCGAGCTGAAGCACTGGTATCGCGCCAGGATCCAGATATTCATGACCCTTGTCCAGCCGATCATATGGCTCGGGCTTTTCGGGCAGGCGTTCCCAATGGACTCCTTGCTCGGCCAGGGTTCCCCGGCAGTCATGCAGGCGATGCTCAACGGCGCCCCGGACTACATGTCCTATATGTCCGTCGGCATGCTCGCCATCACGGCACTGTTCACCTGCATGTTCAGCGGCATGTCCATAGTCTGGGACCGCCGCTTCGGTTTCCTGGACAAGCTGCGCGCCGCGCCCATTCACCGCGGCGTGATCCCGGTATCCCGGGCCATGGCATCGGTCGTGAGGGCGGTCATATCGGCATTGATGGTTCTGCTGATAGCCTTGATCTTTACGGAGATCCCGGGACTGAACGGGCTGACGATCACATCGAACTTCGGCGTCCTGGAAGCGCTGGGCCTGCTGCTGATCTTGGTGCTGCTGTCAACGGCCTTCGCAGCGATATTCATAGCGATATCACTGACCATCAAGCAGCAGGAGACCTTGATGGGCGTAGTGAACCTTCTCAACCTCCCATTGATGTTCGCCTCTGCGGCCCTGTTCCCGATAGGCGGTATGCCAGGGTGGTTGCAGTCCGTGGCCAAGCTAAACCCCCTTACGCTGGCCGTGGACGGCATGAGGCAACTGCTGTTCTCCGGTTCCGAGGGCATCTATCCGCTGGCCACGGACATCATCGGGCTGATGGCCTTCGCGGGCGTCTTCATCACGCTCGGCATCCTGGTGGCCATGCGGGCGCTGAGGGAGAAATAAACCTGAAAAGGGGCGGCAACGCCCCCGTTCCGCCATTTTTCCCAACCTTTATTTTGATCCAGCATCATTTATGCACAGGTGTCGACATTGCCCGCTTCATCGTATAGGTTCGATCCTGCCTCACCGCTCGCTCACACATACTCCATAGTCGCCCGGGACGAGAGCACTGGGGAGATCGGGGCGGGAGTGCAGTCCCACTGGTTCTCCGTGGGTACGGTTGTGCCCTGGGCCCAGGCCGGGGTGGGGGCGGTGGTCACGCAGTCCTTCACCAATCCGGCCTTCGGCCCCCAGGGACTGGAACTGCTGGTGGAAGGCCTCTCCCCCCGGGAGGCGGTGGAGCGCATGGTGAATGCGGACGAGGGACGGGACTTCCGGCAGCTTGCCGTCATCGACGTTCACGGGAACGTCCACGCCTACACCGGCCGCAAGTGCGTGGCCGAGGCCGGCCACATCTGCGGCAAGAATCTTTCCGTGCAGGCCAACATGATGCTGAACGACACGGTATGGAGGACGATGGCGAAGGCCTTCGAAGGGTCCGAGGGTCCGCTGGCGGAAAGGATCATGACCACCCTGGAAGCGGGAGAGTCGGCCGGCGGGGACATCCGCGGCAGGCAGAGCACGGCCATCGTAGTGGTCAGGGGCAATAGCACCGGATCGGTGTGGAAGGACCGCACGGTCGATCTGCGGGTGGACAATCACCCTGAGCCACTTGAGGAGATGAGGCGGCTACTGCGAGTGCACCGGGCCTACGAGAGCATGGGCGCCGGGGACGCGGCCATGGAGAGAGGGGACATGCCCGAGGCGCTGCGAAGCTATTCCCAGGCGGAGGTGCTGTTCCCGGAGAACGAGGAGATGGTGTTCTGGCACGCCGTGGGACTGGCCAACAACGGCCGCTTCGAGGAGGCCATCCCCCTTTTCAGGAAAACCTTCTCCCGGAACGCGAACTGGAAGATCATGATCGAAAGGCTACAGGCCTCGGGCATTCTGAGGTTGAACAAAGAGCAGGTAAGGGTCCTGCTCACGGATTGAGGAGTGCCATCATTCCCGCTTTGGCCCGGTCTCCCCTCTCCCTCTGACCTTTCTCATCAGCTCTTTGATAAGACCGTATTCCGTGCGCTCCCTAGCGAAGAAAAGCAGCCCTAAGGCGAAGAACGCGGCGATCATGCCCAGTCCCAGAAGGACGCCCTCCGTGGTGTTGATGTATCCTTGTTCCTTCCCGAAGACCAGGGCCATCGGGTTGGTCTTGATGAGCATCTTGTATTGCCAAGGCATATAGTCCCACGCATCATAGTCCCACTGCCAGTCGGGATCCTGCTGCGCCGCCTCCTCTCCCCAGCCGACAACGGCATTGTAGCTCAGCGAGATGACCATGAACAGGACTATGCCTAAGGCGATGGCCGATCCCTTCTTCTTCATCAAGGCCGAAACCATCAACCCCATGGTGCAGATGATCATGACGAGGAGGAACGGCAGCATCATCGATGACAGTACGTCCCCGATCCCCAACCTGGGTATGTCCATTGCCCAGAAGACGATGAGGTATGCCCCCGTCGATACCAGGATGGCGAAGGAGGCGAACGCCGTCAATATGATGAACTTGCTGATGAAGAACTCCCACCTGCTGGTTCTGAAGGTCAGGATGTAGCGAACCATCCCGCTCTCCTTCTCCCCGATGATGGTCATCGATGAGACAAGGGCGAATATGATCAGGTATATGGTGCTCAGGTTCTGCCAGTACGAGTCCAGAGCTTCTCTCTGGGTCTCCTCGATCGAAGGTATGGTGGTCAAGGACGGGGTCCACCACGAGTTGACGTAGGCCGCGGAGGCCTGGAAGGCCACGGCGAAAGCGATGACGACGGTCAGGACGAACAATATGGTAAAGAAGGAGTCCGACCGCAACAGCTGCATATCCTTCCTCAGGTGGTCCAGGAGGGCGCTCATTTATTCTCCCCCTTCCTCAGGAACACGTCAGCGTACATGTCCTCGGCCGTGCGCTGCACGATCCTGCTCTCCATTATCTGCCCGCCAGCGCCCACAACGGCGGCGACGATGGCCGGGATATCCTCCTTGACCGTCTCGATGAGGATGATGCGTCCGTTCGCGGAGACGGACACGACCTTGCATCCGGACAGGGAGCCCATTATCCTCTCCCCCGGATTCTCTATGATTAGCTGGAGATTGACCTTGTCGTCGCCGCGGTCGAACTCTTCCTTTTTGATGATTCTGCCGGATTCGATGAAGACGATGGCATCGCATACCTGGTCTATCTCGTTCAGATCGTGGGAGGAGACCAGGACCGTGAGCCCCGTCCCCCTCAGCCTCTTCAAGTGTCCTCTCAGCTCGATGACCATGGTCGGGTCCAGGCCGGAGAACGGCTCGTCCATGACCAGTATCTTGGGTGAATGGACGAGCGCCCTGGCGATGGACAGGCGCTGCTTCATGCCCTTGGAATAGTCGCGGACGATATCATCGCTCCGCTCTCCCAGCCCGAACTCGACCAGAAGCCCACGGCTGATGCCTTCCGGGTCCGACAGCTTGTTCAATCTGGCGATGTAATAGAGATTGTCGAAGGCTGTCATGTCATCGAAGAACGTCGGCCTTTCAGGTACATATCCGATCACGGTCCCTTTTCCGTCGCCACCTATCCTTATTCTCCCGGCGGTCTTCGGCTCGATTCCCATGATCATCTTGATCAGAGTGCTCTTGCCAGCGCCGTTCGGTCCTACCAGCCCGCAAATCTCCCCCTGTATAAGTTCGAATGAGACATCATCCAGCGCCCGGATGTTGCCGGTCGTGAAGCGATTTCCGTAGACCTTGGTGATCCCGTCGACGGTCAGGATGACCCCATCAGTACTGGATGACATCTGTCCACTCCCCGTCCCAGACTCCATACTGACCAAAAGAGTAATTGCCCGTCGGCGTCACCAGCACAGCATCGAATGAGACGGCACAAAAAGAGTATATCGGGATGTCGTCATCATATCTGACATACCCATGGTCCGGAACGCTTATGTTGAACGTATAGGTCAGCTTCGTCTCGTGCGTCGCAGTGAGCGATAGGCCCAACTCGTCGTAATAAATATGGGCACTACCGGACCCGTCCCAAGGATCTCCAGGATAGTCCATTTCTACATGTAGGTCGCAGGCGATGCTACCGACGGTCCCGGCCGGTGCCTTGAGCGACACTTCGTACGTGACGTTCGTGTCTGGGGCGATAGTTGCCGTCACATTTGCATCCAGTGATCTGTAATAGAACACGGCCCCCCCGTCGATGACATACACATAGTTCTCATCACCTTCCCTGTAGTCTCCGGTGCTCGGGAGTATCACATAATATCCGCTTGTGGCAGGGGTGAACACGGTCGTACGGTTCTCACCCCAGATCGTTTCCGACAACGTCCCGTTCCAGGAGAGCTCCAGGAGTTCATCTTCGTCATCGAAATGATCAAAATGGACATGGCCCGCATGATAATGGGCTTGAACGTTCAAACGATATAGCGCCCCAAGGTCATCGAAGAGTGCATCGGGATCTATGGTCTCAGGTATCTTGACGACATATATCCCGCACCTATCGAACTCCCCCCATGCCGTCCAATGGTCGATGACATCGAACTCAACACCTTCTGACAAGGACATGAGGCGGAAGGTCACCATCTCGCTGGAGTTGAACACCTTCTTGTCGGCCTCCACGCCGATGTAGGCGATGCGGTCTTCCTGAGCCGATTGATACGCAAATAGAGAGACCACCGAACTGACGATGAGGATTGCGGCGATCATGATGGCCATGAACTGCTTCTTTATCCTCATCCTGTATTCCCCAATCCCCTCCCGGTCGAACGATGACCGAGCCCCGGATAATATTACAGACCCGCCTAATAAAATGAATGCAAAGAGAGATCTTCCAAAGAAACCTAGGATGATTTGAAATGATGGTGCTGGCTCTCAGCAACAATATCCTATCGCTGGCATGTTACTGCTGCCCAGGCTCCTTCTCAAGAACGATGTTCCCGCTGAGCAGGTTGACCTCTTTGATCCGAACGTTCCGGAACTCCAGCCGCTCACCCACATCGTCCACGATTACCAGCATCTCATCGTCTCTGGTGATGCGGACCGCGTTCTGCATCAGCTCTAGGACCCCTTCGGCTGTGGACATGTAGACCGTGACGAAGCTCATGGGGCGGAGATGAGGATGAGGATAAAAAATGCTTGTGCACCTCAGGCGAACTTCCACTGGGCGTACTTGCCCCTCTTCCTGGCCGGTGGCACGATGACCCCCTGCAGGGAGAAGATGTAGCGCACTGGCACGCGTTTACGCGGGCCGGTCCAGAAGGGGCACTTGGTGCAGCGAAATCCCAGTTCCACCAACTGGTCCTCCAGGGTGAGATTGTGAAGCTCCTCTGTGGGCGAGGAACATACCGGGCAGCGGCGCTTGCGGCTGGGCAGCGCCCGATGGTAGTGCTCGACGGGGGACGAC
>CAZXTA010000037.1:0-12482 GCA_964642865.1 uncultured Methanomassiliicoccus sp.
CCTGCTCCTTAAGGTTCTCCCAGTTGTGGGCCTGCGAAAGGGCCATCATGCTCTCCAAGGCCTGGCTGACCTCGGCGTAGTTGGTGTACAACGAATCACCCTGGGCCTGCAGAGCAGCGGCCTCCCTTTCCGTAGCCTCAATGCCCTTCATCTGCTGCTCCAGCTGTCTCTGCAACCTTTCCAGCTCCGCATCCGCCCTGACAGTCCCCTCTCTTCTCTGGGTCAGGAAGGCCTGGATCGCCAATGAGAGCGAGGGCATCTCCTGGCATTCCATCTCCTCGTTCACTTTTAGGGGAATGGGAGTGGCATCCACCGCCGCTCCCCCCTCTAAGGCCAGATAGGCCTTGGTGGCCTCCTTAACCTCCTGAAAGAGGCTCAGGACGGTGGAATGCAAAATGCCTATCTCTTCCGAGGTCAGATCGGAGGCCTTCCGGCCCTTGTCCAGTCCGGTCCTCAGGCAAACCTCCTCCCCATATTGCCCACCCAGGTTCACCGAGGTGGCCAGGGTACGCACCAGATCTGATCTGGAGGAGCGTACCGCCCTCTCAAAATCCTCCAGCGAGGCTGCGCGGGGATCGAATCGCGATGGGGGGTACGAATAGTCGGCGCCTATGAGCACGTCCCGGTGCCTCCACTTCTTCTGCTCTAAGGCGTTGATGATCTTGCCCTCGTGCACCACGATGAGGTTGCCGTCCCCGATGAGCTCGAAGACCACCTGATAGCTGCCCTCGCGACTGGCCAGGTCCATGGTCACGATCCTATCGAACTCCCGTTGGGTGATGGAGAGGATGCGGGTGTTGTGCAGGACCTTCCTCAGGTGCACGGCGAAGCCTGAGGGAGTGTCAGGGGTATCCGGTCGGTCGGCCACCTGGTGTAGCCACCTCCCATCCTTTAGCATAAGCTCCCTCTTGCCCTCTCCCTGCACGTTCACCCGTATGAGCACGTTGCGGCCGTCCCAATGGAATATCTTGTCCAGGAACCCACCGCAAATGCCCTGCAGCTCCAAGGTGATCGCCGCCACATCGAAGGCCGTCATCTCCTTTTTCATCGCCACCTCTAGCGCCCCCCTAATCAAAAGGATTTTGCCCCTTTCCAGTAACAAAAGGTTTATGAACGACAATCCTTTTGTCGGTGGAGCAAGGCCACTGTGGCTTAGAGGTATAGCGACGCCTTGGTAAGGCGTAGGTCGAGGGTTCGATCCCCTCCAGTGGCTCCATCATTCTCAACAAATATTGATAACCCACCATCTCCATGGACGAGACCATGGTGGGCGTGGGAACCAAATTCGTGCACATAGGTACGGCGCTCTTGCTGGCGACGCTATTGCTACTCCCCGCCCTCTCCCAACCGGCCGAGGGACTGTACACGACCTCCCCCATAATAGTTGAGGGCGACGGCGGCTTCTCGTCCGCTGGGTTCATCGGCAACGGGACCGCGGCCGACCCCTACGTGCTAAGCGAGGTGCATGTCTACGCCTACCAGGAGTTTCACGGTATTTTCATCGCCAACACCACCAAGCACTTTCGCATAGTTGACTGTACGGTGACCGACGCCTTTGCTCCGGACCGGAACTGGCTGAACGTCTCGGCCAGCGGCTCCGGGATCATTCTGTACAACGTCAGCAATGGGACGGTGATCGATTTCATCGGCGAGTACAACGTGCGAGGCGTCACCGTGGCCAACTGCCGTAACGTCACCATCACCTCCTCCATCCTTAGCAACAACATCGAGGCAGGCGTCTACTTCAACGGCTGTGCGGGCGACGATTGCCGCGTGTCCAACTGTACATTCACGAACCCCGAGACCGGGAACAATGGGGTGTTGATAGAGGACTGCCAAGGGGTCACGGTCAGGGACAACGTCCTTGAAATGGGGGTTGCTGGCATCTCCTTGATCGCGAACGCTGGATACTGCACCGACAATACGGTAACCAACAACGAGGTACGCGGTCAAACGAGCAGCGGGATAATACTCGACGGAGAGATCCACACCAGCGAGAACTCGGTGGTAGGGAACGCGGTGAGCGGCATAGCCACTGGTTCCGGGATACACGTCAAATGTGGAACAATGGAGAACGTGGCTGGGAACCAGGTCTCCGGATGCCTTTACGGCATAAGGCTGGGGTGGAGTGGGAACACCGTCTCTGGAAACGTTCTCGCAAACAACACCCGTGGAATAATGCTGGAAGGTGGTGCCGACCTGAACGCCGTCCTCGACAACTCGATGGAGAACGGCGAGATCGGCGTGTACGTCTCACCCAGCCAGTACAATGTCGTGAACAACAACACCATATCCGGGATGGACAAGGGCAACGCCTCGGTGGGCGTTTATCTGGGGATCGGAGCGGTACGGAACGCCACGATAAGCAACAACACCATCACCGATTGCACCGTGGGCATCCGGGCGGCCACTACCTATTCCCAATCGATCACTGGGCTGCTGGTTTCCAGTAATGACGTGAGCAATTCCTTGAAGCAGGGGATGTACCTGCTATATGTGAACAGTTCACAGGTTCAGGGGAACATATTCCAGAACAACGCCGAAGAGGGCATATACCTGGCCAGAGGATCGGGGAACGTCATCAACGCCAACGCGCTGCTCTTCAACAAGGGCTCAGGAAGGAGCTACTCCTCCGTGCGCGCCCAGGCCTACTGCGGAGAGGAGGGGAACAACTGGTATCTGGGAACGGGGAACCTATGGGCAGACTGGCTCTCTCCGGACGAGGACGAGAACGGCATCGTGGACCAACCGTACCTGATGCCGGAGGATTGCCAGGACCCCTTCCCGCTTACCAGCATACCCGGACTGACCATCCCCGCGGACCTCATCGCTCCAGAGGTGGTGCGGTACGTGCCGCAAGGGACCTCCGTGGACCACGAGAGCGCCATCAGTGTCACTTTCTCCGAGGACATGGACACGGGGTCGGTAACGGTGATCGTCAGTAACATCACCCGTAACGGGGTCTGGAACGACCGCACCTGCTCGGTGAACATGTCCCTGGAGTTCGAGACCGATTACTACGTCAGGGTGACCGGCAGGGACCTGGTCGGTAACAACATGACCGATTTCCAATGGACCTTCCGCACCGAAGGTCCTAACGCCACGGTGAGCGGCACGGTGCGCTCTGAGAACTACAGTCTCCTAGATGGGGTGAAAGTAAGCTGTGGGAACCAAACCTCGTACACTGACGTGGACGGGCGGTTCTCTCTTGTCCTATCCCCCGGGAATCACACCCTGCTGTTCAGCGCCGAAGGTTATCTGGACGGGGAGGTGAACGTGACCGTCCTGCCCGGTCACGACCTCGATGTGGGGGCCATGGTCCTGAACGAGGTCAACACTGAAGAGGACGCTCCTTTCGCCCTCCCCTACGCCATCTTCATCGCGGTCATCGCCGTTCTGGCCCTGGCACTGCTGGTTATATGGTGGTGGCGCCGGAGAAATTGATAACGGTCCTCAAACGGCCACAGGCGATAACCATATAGGCAATGACCTAGCTTATTTGATGAGCGGTCTTAGAATGAGGCGAGCCCTGGGATATTCGATTGTGGCCCTCTGTGGAGTGGTGATCGGAGGGTTCGTGAGCTTCATGATAACGGAGGATTTCTGGGAGGAGCCCCTGGACGCCATGTACCTCACCATCATGACCATCACCACGGTAGGGTTCGGGGACGTCGTGCCAGTGACCCCCGAGGGTAAGTTGGTGGCAGTGGTCGTGTCCATCGGAGGCATCGCCGTGGGGTTTTCCACGCTACAGGCCGTCTTCAACATGGTGGTCAGCAACAGTCTCCGGTCGGAGCTGGGGCTGCCGGAAAGGAGGACCAAGATGAAGGACCATTTCATCATCTGCGGATACGGGAACGTGGGCAGGGAGGTGGCCGAGAAGCTGGCGATCAAAAAGGAGCGCTTCGTGGTGGTGGAGAAGGACTCGGATAGGGTGCAGGCGCTGGTGGAGGAAGGCCGGGAGGTCATCAGAGGGGACGCCGAGGACGAGGAGGTACTGATCAAGGCGGGGATCATGAACGCCAAGGGTATAATCGCCGCCATGAAGGACCCTCCCAACCTGGTCACTGTGCTCACCGCCCGCACCATGAACCCCGACCTCTTCATAATCAGCGAGGTGGAGGACGACAAGAACGAGCCCAAACTACGCCGGGTGGGGGCCAACGCTACCGTCAACTGCTATCGAATGGGCGCCCAGATCATGGTGGGGAGGGCGCGTCGGACGGAAAGGGACCCGGTCTGTGGTACCGAGGTCAACGGGAAGAAGGCCATCTCCCAAGAGTACGAAGGGAACACCTACTATTTCTGTTCCCAGGAATGCCTAGAGGCCTTCAAGGCACATCCCGACCGCTTCAAGGAATGGCAGAAGGTTTTCGAAGAGCATTACGGAGAGAAACCCTGATCAGCGCATGCTGTAGTACACGAAACCGGACCACATCTTCGGCCAGAAGTAGGTGGACTTCTTGGGCATGCGGCGGCCCTGCCGGGCCATCTCCCATATTTTATTGACGGAAGGCGAGCGGAGCAGCACCAGCAACCGGTAGCCGGCAGCGACCTTCTCCAGAGCCTTCTCCGTATCATGCTCATATTCCACGGCCGGTTCGGAAGGCCAGACATCGCCCTTCAGCACCAGTTCCTGGCATACGTAGGCGTCCAGCCCCCACATGGGGTCGGGCGGCAGGTCCCTGGGCGAGGCGATGTAGGCCTTACCGTTCACCACCAGTCCGAGGTCCGAGGGCGGCCGGTCCCGCAGCCCCTCCTCCAGGGCGGACACTCCGTCCATCCCCTGAAGCTCGAAATGAGCTCGAACGCTCTCCAGGAAGCGGTCCGTGGGTACAGCCAGCTCTTTGATCAGACGGTGAGTGGGGTATACTTGCAACCCGGGATCATTGGATGGGACCAGGGTGGTCAGGACGTAGCCTTTCCGTTCCTCCCCGACGTTCTCCTGCGCGTAGCGCGAGGCCGTCTCGAAGCGGTGGTGACCGTCGGCGATGAGCACGCTCTTGCCCCGCAGCTCCTCGGATATCGCCTTCACGGTCTCAGGGTCGCACACCCGGTACAGGCAGTGGCGCACCTCCTGGTGATCGGTGAACTCCAGCACCTTGGTCTCCTGGTCCTCTATGAGGTCCTTGACCCTGGCGGAGATCTCGTCGAAGATGCCGAAGATCGACTCGCAGTGGGTCTCCGTACCCCGCAGAAGGTTCAAGCGGTCCTCCTTGACCTTGGGGTAGGTCTCCTCGTGGGGCACCACCTCGTCGGCGTAACCCCTGGCGGCCATTATGCCGATCAGGCCGGTCCTCTGCCAGCAATGTTCCCCCTGGCAGAAGGTCTGCTTGTAGACGTAGAAGCTGTCCCGGCGATCCTGTGCCAGGGCCCCTTCCTCCAGCCAGGCCGCCAATAATTTGCCTGCCTGGGCGTAATCCCCGTCCACTCCCCCCAAGGTGATGTTGGTGACGTTGTATCGTTGCGACCTCAATATGGCCAGCTCTTCAGCGGAGATGATGTCGTACGGTGGGGAGACGCGCTCGATCATGGCCTCGCCATTGCCCAGGCGAGGGATCAGGGGGCGGAAAGGACGAAAATCGACCATGTCCGGTCAACGCAATCCCCTCTAATATCTTTTTTATTATCACTCGATCCGCACCAGCTCGAACCGCTTCCGCCCCGACCTGATATTCTCTGCGCGGTCCAGGCCGATCATCCAGTCGGTCTTGGGATGGGCGCACTTGAACTGATCGTCCTTCTCCATGCCCTTCCATCCATCACGTTCCAGCTGCTCGCCGTGGCCTCGTTGACCAGCTTGGCACAGGCCACGTCCATGACCGCTGGGTCTCTGGAGACCGCCATGCTTCATAACTTGTCCGGCCTAAATAATGCGGTCCCTCAGCGGGGTAGTCCGCTGGCGCGAGCGACCACCTCTATCCAGTCCAGGTGCTCCATCCCCAGCTGGTCCCTGAAGCGCAACTCGTGCACGTCCACCCTCAGCCTAACGTCCTGGGCTCCGGCATGTTCGGCCTTGCCCCGCACGTGCAGTCCCGCCAGGTCCTTGGCCTGGGCGATGGCCTCCTCTGCCCGCGGGAAGTCCAGGGTGCCCCCGAAGGGGGTCAGCAGCTGGAACTGACCATCGCTCAAGGGCTGTATCCTCAGGGTCAGGGTCTCGGAGATCCGACTGCACACCGCACCTACCGCGTTGCCCGCTGGCCCCCCCTCTGGAATGACCACATCCACCCCCAGCAGGTCCCGCAGTGAGGGCATCAGCAAACGCGCCGGGCCGCCGATGCCCACGATGGGTCGGTCCAATTTTATACTGACCCGGAATGAGCCCGGGCAACGCTCTCCGGCCAGCAATCGGACCAAGCTGTCCACTGACTGGTACTTCGGTAGCTCCCCCACCTCCTCGACAACCATCTTACGGACCACCTCCTCGGCCACCCTGCCCAACAGGCTATGCATGATCTTGGCGCAGTAGGCCTTCACCGTCAAGTGCGTCCCCTCCAGGTAATGCTGTACTCCGGCCATAGAGGCATCCCGGTCACCGATCTCGCACAACCCTTCCAGGTTGAATATGTCGGTGGGGGTCAGCCCGGTGCTCAATAGGTACCCGTTACGCACAAGCCGGGCCACGATGTCCTTTACCCAGTACTGCTCAGGCAGGGCCGCCCGGACCTCGTCGTCATCGGGCATCTCCATTTCCCCGACCTTATCGTACACCCTTCGTTCGTCCCCGGACAACATTCCCCCCTTGCGAGAAACCACCAGGAAGTCGGTCCTCTGCCGTTCCATGATCCTGCGCGACAACTTGGCGGAACGCTGCCCGGCCAGGGCCAGTGGTAAGACCCTTCGCGGCCCTATGCGCACCTCCCCATGCAGGTCCGAGACGATCTCCGAATCGCCACCCAAGGCCACCGTGGTGGCGTCGATGGACTGCACCATGGTGCGCCAGCCAGCCACCTTGGCGCCTTCGCGGTTGATGCGCGGAAATCCCCGATCAATGAAGGCGATGTCCGTGGAGGTCCCGCCCATATCGATCACCAGACAGTTGTCCAGCCCGGAAAGCACGGTTCCCCCCAGCAGGCTGGCCGCCGGGCCCGACAGCACCGTCTCCACCGGCCTCTGCCTGGCAATGCCCAACGACATGACGCTACCGTCCCCCTTGAGCACCATCACCTTGGCGGGAACGTGCAGATCTCTGAATACCTCCTCGATCCTGTCCAGGAAATCGGCTATGACCGGAAGTAGCCTGGCATTGAGCACCCCGGTCACGCTCCTCTCCACGACCCCCAGCTCGCCGCTGAGCTCGTAGGCGGCCACCACCGGAGCTCTGGTAAGCTCCCTGATCAATGCCCGCGCACGGTCCTCATGTCCCGGCTGGTGAATGCCGAACATGGAAGAGACCACGAAGGCGTCCACCTTGTCCTTCATGGCCTGCACGCTCGTTCTCAGTCCATCCTCGTCCAACGGGTGTAGTTCCCGGCCCTTGCTGTCGTGGCCTCCCTTAATGAAGGAGCAGTGGTCGGCGCCGAAGCTGTCCGGGTCATCGTGGTCCCAGCCGATGCCGATCAGACCCACCTTCCCGCCCCGCCCCTCTAGGATGGAATCGGTGGCCAGGGTGGTCGAGAGGCCAACGAGCTTGACCAGGTCGGGGTCATATCGTTCGCTCCTCAACAAGCTTGAGGCCGCCTCCGCGATGCCCTCGGAAAGGTCGTGCGAGGTGGTGGGGCTCCTGGTCCAGGCCAGAAGGTGCCGCTCGTCAAGGTCCACCATGGCCGCATGAGTATAGATGCTTCCGGTGTCGATGCCCAACCCCAATTTCATCTGTCCGCACCGTAAAGTGATTGGCGCTCCCCTCTATTATCGCTATCGACCCAACGTAACGATTATATAAGTCCTGCTTCCACCTTTTCCTTATCCAGTTCCAGGTGTTGAGATGAGCGGTGCGTTTATCCAGGGTGCCACAGGGGCCGTAGCGTCCGTAGATCTCTCGGACAAGCTCTCCGCCCTCATGCGTGAGATGAGCTCCCAATTCGTGGAGAGAGAGGAGGAGATCGCCGGTGCGCTCCTGGCCATGCTGTCCGGAGAGCATGTGCTCTTCATCGGCCCCCCTGGCACGGCCAAGAGCCAGATGGCCAAGGTCATGTGCGAGCGGTTGCAAGGGGGGGCGTTCTACTACTACCTGCTAACCCGCTTCACCTCCCCGGAGGAGGTCTTCGGCCCCCTCTCGTTGAGCTCGTTGCAGAGGGACGAGTTCCGCCGCCGCACCGAAGGGTACCTCCCTCAGGCCAACATAGCATTCCTGGACGAGATATTCAAGGCCAACTCGTCCATTCTGAACAGCCTGCTGACCATCCTCAACGAGAGGAGGTTCCACAACGGCAACGAGGTGGTGGAGGTGCCCATACTCTCCGTATACGGCGCCTCCAACGAGCTGCCGGACCAGGAGGAGGGGCTGGCCGCCCTCTACGACCGCTTCCTGTACCGTTTCTTCATCACCAACGTGCAGGACGAGGACAACTTCCTTAAGGTGCTCACATCCACTAACGGCAGCGGCGGCGGCGCGAGCATCTGCCTAGAGGAGATCGCCGCCCTCAAGGAGCTGGCCTCCCACGTCGCCACGGACAAAGAGGTGCTGCAGGCGTACCTCAGCCTGCGCAAACACTTCCGTACCCAGGGAGTCTACGTGTCCGATCGGCGCTGGAACAAGACGTTACTGGTGCTCAGGACCGCCGCCGCGGCCATCGGGCGCGAGAGCGTGGACCTGACCTTCCTGCCCATACTTCAGCACATGCTGTGGGACCGCCCAGAGCAGAAGGAAGGCATCCGGTCCTTACTTGTCGACCTCACCGGCAGCTGCGGTGTGGACCTCCAGCGCCTGCAGAGCAGCAGCGAAGAGCTGTTATCTCTCCTGGCCAAGGCCAAACAGCTCTCCGCCTCCGAGGCGCAGTTCCCCCGGCCGGTGTGCTGCTATGACTGCGGCTCCACCTTCATGAGCGCAAAGGAGCTGTGTAAGCATGGGGAGGGGTTCCCGAAGCACATGTACATGGACCCCTACGCCAAGGAGGCGCAGGGCGTCAATCCTTCCTACCGCAAGTTCGAGCTGCCGGAGCTGTTGCACGTGCTGGAGAATGTCCGTGGCTGGAAGGTGACCTGCCTCCGGGGAGAGGCGGAGCAGCGCCTGTATGCCCGGGAATGGCAGGAGCTGCGGTCCACCTATCAACGGGTCCGAGGGGCGCACGAGGTGGAGAGGAACTCGCTACGCGTACGCCTGGGCCAAAACATCTGGCTGAGCCAGAGGGACCGCCAGGAGATAATGGCGAGGCAGGACCGCCGCTTGGAGAACATGGCCGAGATCGAGCGCACCTTGGGTGAGGTCGAGTCAGCGCTCAAAGGGTGATGCATTGTCCTTCCTGCCCAGCCGCCAAGCCGTCGACCTCCTGGAGCGGGCGGGGGCGCTCGACCTCCGCTCCCTACCACGCACCATCACCCTGGGCAGGCTCGAGTTCATTGCGGCGATCATGGCCGCCGACCTGTTGGGGGAGGAACCGCAGGTGGAGGTGGAGGACGTCCCCTCCCTGGTATTGAGCTCTCTCTTCCAAGGCCGGGCATGGAACGCCGCCAGGAAGATGATGGTCATGTACCCAGAGCTGGCCCCGGCAATGCTCCGTGAGGCGCTGCCGGTGGTCCTGGAGATGGCCGAGAAAGGGTTAGAGGGATTAGACTGGGGCGAACTGCCGCCGGAGGAACGTCACCGTGCGGAAGAGACTTTGGAACGGCTACTAGTCGCCGGGCCAGGGGAGGAGGGGTACGGGTCCCCGGAGCTAAAGAAGAGGCTGCTGCTGGTGCTGCACATGCTGGTGAGGGCGTTGGACAGGGAGATCGCCCCCCTCATCGAGAAGCTCCGACATGATGCCGAGGTCCTCATCGGTCTGGAGGAGCTGTTGCCCGGTCAGGGTTGGGACATGCACCGGGTCGCGCTGCACAGGACGTTCTTGGGCAACCTGGAACGGTACGCCCTCATACTGCGGAAACATAAGGACCTGGAGCGCATGAAGGAGATGCTAGGCAGGATGGACGGAGAACAACGGGAACGCCCGACCTTCAACATCTCCCACTCCAGCAGCGAAACGCATTCCCTGCGGTTCTCTGGCGACCTGCAGCGCATGCTCCCACAGGAGCTGGTGAACCTGGGGGACGAACGCTTGAAGCTGCTGTTCTACGCTCGCATGTGCGAGCGGCGATTGCTGACCTACCAGCTGCGCGGCAGGGAATGTCGCGATGGGGAGCGGAGGCGGGGAGGGCCTGTGGTGGCCCTGGTGGATTGTTCCGGGTCAATGGGTGGGGGGCCAGAACTGGCGGCCAAGACGCTACTGCTGGCCCTGGCCCACAGGCTGCTGGAGGACCACCGTCCGCTCCGTGCCATACTGTTCTCCGTAGAGGTCCAAAGCTACGATCTCAACGGCCCCGAGGGCACCTCCCAGTTCCTGGACCTCCTCTGCCACTCCTTCGACGGTGGAACGGACTTCGATGTCGCCCTTCATCAGGGCATCAAGAGCCTGGAGGAGCCGCAATGGAAGGGGGCGGACATACTGTTCATCACCGATGGGCTTGCGAGGATCAAGGACAGAGGCTGCCTGCACGACTGGAGCCTCCTGAAGGAAAGGCAGGGGTCGCACATCTTCACCGTCATAATCGGCGGGACGGAGACCGGCGAACTGCAAAGGATATCCGACCAGGTTTTCCTGCTGAGCCAGCAGGGGGAGTGGTCCGGCGACTCCCTCCTCAGGGAGATAACACCTCAGCCCTGCTCCGCCGGCTCTTGCTGGGTAACGCAGTGAATCCCCCCATATCCATATATCAGCTCCTTCGCTGAAATGGGCACCACCTCCCTCCCCGGAAAGTAGGAGCCAAGGATCTCCATGGCATCACGGTCATGGGCGTCGTCGAAGACCGGCAAGAGCACCACCTTATTGCCGATGTAGAAGTTGGCGTAGCTGGCCGGCAAATCCCCCCCCTCCTCTGGAAGATACAATGGTCTGGGCATTGGCAGGCGCTGCAATTCCAGACCTAAACGGTCCTTCAATTCTGTCAATATCCCCCAGTTCCTGTGCAGGACCGGAGCGTTCTCCCCTCGGTCCGAATGGGCGCACAGCACGGCCGATCGGGAGGCGAAGCGGGCGAAATCGTCGATGTGGCCGTCGGTGTCGTCGCCCGCTATTCCGGAGGAGAGCCAGAGCACCTCCGGGGTGGAGAGGTACTCGTGAAGGTACCGCTCGATATCCTTCCGGCCGAGGTGCGGGTTGCGGTTCTTATTGAGCAGGCACTGTTCGGTGGTGAGCACCAACCCCTCGCCGTTCACATCGATGGAACCGCCCTCCATGATGATGCCTGGTTGGAAGTAGCGTACGCCGGAGCTCTTCACCACCTCCCGCCCGGTGGCATTGTCGTACAACAGGTCGTCATACTTCTCCCCCCAGGCGTTGAATTCCCATTTGACCGCCGCCTTTCGTCCGCTATGCCGGTGCAGCAGGAAGGTCGGCCCATAGTCGCGGATCCACACGTCCGAGCTTCTTATGTGCAGGAACGTGACCGCGGTCATTCTCGCCCCCGCCTCCGCCAGGATGTCGTGGGCCCGCCGCCCCACTTCGGGGTCGTTCACCAGTATCTTGACCCGCTCCCCCTCGCTCAAGGCCGAGGCCATCTGGGCGAATGTGCCCTCCACCTCCTCCAGGATCTCCGGAGGGAAGGTCAAGGGGTTCTTCGGCCAGGAGAACCAGGTGGCATCGTGCCAAGCCCATTCCGCCGGCATGTAATAGCCCAGGGAGCGCGGGGTCTCGTTCGTCATATCCTCACCTCAAGGCGCCTCTCCCTTTTGCACCAATCGCCCGTAGCATTCCGGGCGACGATTGTGAAAGAACCTCCATCCTTCCCTGATTCTCCCCCCCTGCTCCATGTCCACGTCGGCCAGCAGGACCTCTTCCTGCCGTCCTCCCCGGACCAGGGTCCTCCCGAAGGCGTCGCAGACGAACGAACCACCAAAGAATTCGGTATCGCCCTCCGTCCCCACCCGATTGACCGCGCAGATGGGCATGCAGTTGGCGATGGCGTGCCCGCGCATGACGTTCTCCCAGGCCTGCTGCCATTCTCCTTCCCCCTGCTCGATGCCCTTGACGTTGCCGATGGCCGTGGGGTAGAAGGTCATCTCCGCCCCCGCCAACGCGGCGCAGCGGGCGGCCTCCGGAAACCACTGGTCATAGCATATCAGCACCGACAGTCGGCCCACGGAGCTGTGAAAGACCTGGAACCCGGTGTCCCCCGGTTGGAAGTAATCTTGCTCGTAGAAGCACTCGTCGTGAGGAATGTGGGTCTTGCGGTACTTGCCCAGGTACCGACCGTCGGCGTCGAAGACCGTGGCTGTGTTGAACAATCCCTCCTCCGCCCCCTCGTAGATGGAGCCACCGATGATTACCGCCCCGCTCCTGCACGCC
>CAZXTA010000038.1:0-12397 GCA_964642865.1 uncultured Methanomassiliicoccus sp.
ATCGTCCCGTCCCCGCCCACCGTGACCATGATGTCCACGTCCATGTCCTCGATGCGGTGCCCGTTGGTCTTGAACCGCTCGGCCATCTCCCTCTCCAGAAGTACCTCGTGGCCTTCCAGCAGCCCAATGGCCTTCTTGGCCAGGCGGGGGGCGTCGGGTATGTTCATGTTCACGCTCATCCCGATCTTCATTGTATCCACCTCAATACGGTCTGGTCGCCTACGGCCAGGCAGTTGGCCCGGTCCATGAGGTCCAAGGCCATGTCCAGTATGCCGCCCTTTAGATCGTACAGCTCGCCGCCGGCCTCTCGCAGGATCAGGGCGCTGGCGGCAATGTCCACCACCCTCAGCGACCTCTCATATAGTTCCGAATTCATGTAGAACCCGTCGGCCAGGCCGGCCGCCACCAGGCACATCTCTAGGGAGGAGCAGCCCAGGGACCGGGTGCGCCGGGCCTTGCGTACGATGCCAATGGAAGAGCTGGAGGAGAACTTGCCCAGGTACATCATCAGGACCGAGTTGGCCTGATCGAAGGGGCGGACCATGATCGGCCGTTCGTTCCAAGTGGCGCCCTTGCCCTTCTCCGCATAGAATGTGTCCCCGGTGACCAGGTTGCGTACGATGCCCTGGGAGGCGTCGTTCATGCTTTCGGTGCACACGGCCATGGAGACACTGTAAAAGGGAATGCCCATCAGGGCGTTGTAGGTCCCGTCCACCGGGTCCATGACTAGAGTACGCTCGTATCCCCGGTCGATCAGCCCGGCCTCCTCGCTGAGGACGTTCAGGGGGACCTTTCTTTGGTCCATCTGGCGCAGGAGGGCCTCCTCGGCCACCTGGTCGATGCGGCAGGTGGGGGTGCCGTCTGCTCCCATGCCCACCTCGGCGGCCCGGTCGCTGAACCCGCAGTCGCTTTCGATCTCGCCGGCCACCATCCTGGCCAGCCATTCTAGTGTCTCCTTCATCATCCAGTATATTGTTGGGGGGTTATTCATAATTGCGCCATTGTAAATGGTTTATACGGCGCAAGTCGTTCGTTCCCCGGCCTACATAGGCTAGAGGGATCTCCTGGACGAGCACATCGTATCATTATCTGCAAAGGGGAATGTGGAGGGCGTAGGGGCAAGGCCCGCAATCTCATGGACCTGTTGTCCGCGGGGTTCCCGGTCCCGGAGGGTGTGGTCATAAGGACCGAGGCCTATGAGAGCTTCTTGGACCGTAACGGGCTGCGACCGCGCATAGAGGGGACCCTTGATGACCTGGACTACGGAGACGCGGTGAAGGTGTTATGTTGCGCCGAGTCCATACGCTATTGGGTGATGGCCGGGGAGATGGACCCCAAGATGTCGGACAGGTTGTTGAAGGAGACGGGAGGCCTCGGTCCTGATGGGCTGTGGGCGGTGCGGTCATCGGCCATCGCCGAGGACCTGGAAGAGGCTTCCTTCGCCGGGCAGTAGGACACCTACCTTAACGTCTCCCGCTCCCGGCCCTCAGAGCATGTCAGGAAGTGTTGGGCGTCATATTGGAATGAGAGGGCCATCGGGTACCGGCATGACAATAACATGGGGTACCTCGAATCGGGCATGGCAGTGATCGTTCAGGAGGAGGACATCTTCTTCCTGTCCAAGGAGGAGATATTCGCCCTGGCCAAAGGTGAAGGAAAGGAAGCCCTTAGGATACATGAGCGGCGCAAGGAGTTCGTGGATTGGAAGGGGGAGCTCCCGCCCAAGTTCCTTAAGGGCACGGTGGAGTTCGACGACACCGTGAAGGTGGTGGACAATGCCGTGCAGCTAATCGGTACGTCGGCCAGCCCGGGAGTTGCCACCGGGCAGGTGCGGGTGGTGGATCCCATCGAGCAGCTGTTGGAGGTGAGGGGAGGGGAGATACTGATCACCTCCAACACCGACCCTGGTTGGACCGCCGTGTTCTCCAAGATCGCCGGACCGATCACTGAGACTGGGGGCATCCCTTCGCACGGAGCGGTGGTGTCTATGGAATGCTGCATTCCGGCGGTCACTGCGGTCAAGGGTGCCACAAAATTATTCATAACAGGTCAGTGGATAACCCTTGACGGCAACGAAGGCCTTATCTATATCAGGGAAGGATGATTCCAGTGGAAACGGACATAATTCACGAGCACGGCGAACAGAAGAGCTGGAACGAAAGTTTCTACTTTAGCTTCTACGACCGCGGGAACGATATCTGCGGCTTCATGCGCCTGGGCTTGAGGCCCAACAAGAACGAGAAGATGCTGTTCTGCTTCTTCATGATGCCCGACGGCTCCATGGTGGGCACTAAGGATACCATGGAGTACGACGGCAGCGAGCTCAGCGCCAAGGGACTGACATTCACCAAGGTTGAGAACGAGAAGGTCTGGAACCTGATCTTTGATGGCGAGATGCCCGTGCACAGTAAAGGTGAGGACAGCGTGTCGAAGGTCAAGTTCGACCTGAGGTTCGAGGGTCTCAACCCCATGTTCAACTACCGCGAATGCGTCACCGGGGACAAGGAGGCCTTGGCCGAGGCGGTCGCCTCCGAGCATCTGGAGCAGATGGGCAAGGTCATGGGGCAGTTGACCATCGACGAGAAGAATTGCTTCATAAAGGGGATGGGCGAGAGGGACCACTCCTGGGGCGAGAGGGACTGGACCGCCCCCCGGGCCTGGGTCTGGCTGACCTGCCAGTTCAACGATGGCTATGGTTTCAACATCACCAAATTATACATGGACAAGGGCGATGTAGATGCCGGCTTCCTGTACGTGGACGGCGAGAACGTTCCCATTGTCAAGGTGGACATGGTGACCGAGTACGATGCCGATGGCAGCCCTAACACGCTCTATTTGGCGATGTACGACAAGGACGGCATCGTCTACGGGGTCAAGGGCGAGGTTGAGAAGAAGGCCATTATGGAGTTCAAGGGCGAGGACAACCGCAGTTCCATAATGTTCGAGAACCTGGCCCGCTACCGCATCGACGACGACTCGGGGGAAGTGGGCTTCGGCATCGCCGAGTACCTGTTCAGGAAGTGAACAGGGACATCTCCCTGATCATTTGCCTCAGGGAGAGGTTCGAGGAGTACATCTCGGCCAGCTCCTTGGCCGTGTCCCGGGGCACCCCGTCCCGGACCAAGGCCTGGTAGAAATGATGGCCTTCCTTGTTGGCCCTACGTCTCATGCGCAGGTATGCCAATATCAAATGCCACATCAAGAACGGTACCGCCGCGACCATGTAAATAATGGCTTCGCGGTCGCCATCCCCTCTCCTTTTCATAGCCATCTACCTGAGCCTCAATCATCGTGACCGTGGTGGCTTGCGCCACCCACCACGTTCTTCAGCATTCCGCCCAGGCTCAGGTTGGCCATGTAATCCTTGGTCAGTTCGAAGGCCTGCTCGTTGCTCATGCCGGCGTTCTTGAGGGCCTTGTAGAAGGCGGCCACCGACTCGCCGAACTTGGTGCCTTCATTGGCCCCGTACAACACCTTGGTCACGCTGTCCAATAGCTTCGGTACGCTCTCTGTGAGCACTCCGAATATCTCCTTAAGCTGTTCAGCATCTGGCATATCGTCTTTCGTCATTTTCCTCACCTCATCATCATCGTGATCTGCACCTGTGTCTGCATCTCGGCCTTCACTTTTTCCCGCCTTCCATTTGATCCCATGCACCTTTGTATGAATGGTCACTCTACTTAGATAGCCCGAGCACCTGTGACCACTTCCTGACCACCTCTTCCGAGAGGCGATAGGTCTTCTCGTTCCGGCCCGCCCCCTCTATGATGAGCTTCTGCCCGGTCAGCTCACCCAGCTTTACCCGCACGATCCGACGGGAGGAGCTTCCCCGGCGGGACTTCAGCTCCTCGGTCAACTGCGAGATGTTCAATCCGGGTCGGTCCAGCAGTATGCGCAGCAGGTCCTTGGATATGGGGTCCTTGACCTCCGGTAGGATGGTATCTATCGAGACTATCCCATACCTCTGGTACAGGTCCATCAACCGGAAGTACTTGCCCACCGTCCCCTGGAAATTGGAAAGCTGGGACACCAGTTCGGCGTAGGGAATTGATACCTGGCGGATGGCCTCTTCCAGCTGAGCGATGCGCTCGGTGAGCTCCTCTATCTGCTTGGACCCGTCCGCCTCCGCCACGCTGAACTATAGCACTGAAACGCTTAATAATTTGTCAGTTATGGTAAGGACATGAGCGAGGCCAAGCTGCGCGTGGAGATCACGACGTTCCCGGGGGTCTTTCGCTCCGGAGATATGCTGCTGACCCGGAACCTGACCCCTGGGCGCAGGGTTTACGGGGAGAGGCTCTTCTCCCAGGAAGGGCAGGAGTACCGGGAGTGGGTCCCGGCCCGCAGCAAGCTGTCGGCGTACCTTCGCAAGGGAGGACGAAGCTTCCCCTTCCGGCCAGATTCCCACGTGCTTTATCTGGGGGCGTCCAGCGGAACCACTCCCAGTCACGTTTCCGACCTGGTGCCCGACGGGCGCGTCTATTGCGTGGAGATATCCCCGCGCTCCTTTCGCGATCTGGTCGGCGTTTGCGAGTCCCGCCCGAACATGATGCCCATAATGGGTGACGCGACGAGGCCGGACGACCTGGCCTTCCTGGTGGAGAGGGTGGACGTGGTCTATCAGGACGTGGCCCAGAAGAACCAGGCCGGGATCTTCGCCCGGGCCTTGAGGCGCTTCTCGGCCCAGTGGGGCATGCTGGCGGTCAAGTCCCGCTCCGAGGACGTGACCCGGGAGCCGCGGGCGGTGTTCCAGGAGAGCGCCGACCTGCTGAGGGGGGAAGGTTTCAACGTCATGGAGATCGTTGAACTGGAGCCTTTCGAGAAGGACCACGCCATGATAGTTGTGGGAAGGACGTGACCTCTCTAAGTCGTTTCTCGAAGCAGATGTTCCATCCCTTCCACTGCTTGCGTCCATCGAAGGGGACACACCTGTATCCGAGCGTTGCGTACATCTCGAAGGCCTCCGGCTGACGGTCCCCCGTTTCATGAATGCGCGGTGACCGAGCTCGAGGGCCCTCCTCTCCAATCCCTCCATGACAATCGCCCGACCCCTCTTCGCCTCAGGACAGGGGTGACGAACACCCTTTTTATCCCGGCGGTGGTCTCACCCCAGGACTTGATCGCTCCACATCCCACCGGTCTGCCTTCCGACCATACCACCAAGAAGGCTGCCAACAGGGACCGGGATTCCTTCAATGGGGGGATAGCCCTCTCATCGTAACGCAGGTCGATCTCCCTGCGCATCTCCCAAAGCAGCTCGATCACCTGCGGCCGTTCGGGATCCACAGCAACGATCCTGAGGTCGCGCTCTACCGGAAGTCGCTGGGAGGATCGACATTCTTCACCAATTAGGGAACCGGGAATCTGCTAAATATCGATAATTCCTCACGGTGGTCATTCGCAACTAGAAGGTGATCGAACTGCCCAATGTCTACGGTATTGCGTTCAAGGACGACCGCTTCCTCATGGTCTACAACCCCAAGCGCAAAGGCTGGGAGATGCCCGGGGGGAAGCTGGAGGAGATGGAGACCCCGTTGGAGGCCATGCAGAGGGAGTTCGAGGAGGGGTGCGGGTGCGAGTTCGAGATCCTAGATTGCCAGCCAAGGGGGGCAGTGGTGGTGTTCGCCGGGACGCTGGGGGAGGAGAAGTGGGAGGGGGAGATGGGCTGGGAGCTCATGAGATCCCTCCCTGACAACCTTGCCTTCCCGGAATGCGAATACCTGGAGCAGATCGCCTGGGCCAGACAGGCGGTGTTTTCCAAGCTGGGCAGGAGTCGAACTCTTAAATAGTAGGAGTGGAATAGACGGTCACTTCGCCGCCACCAACGAAGTTAAATCGTTTACCATACCAAGATAGGATGATGTTCATATGGCAAGAATGCACGCCAGGAGAAGGGGGTCCTCCCGTTCCAGGAGGCCCTTGTTGACCGAGAACCCCGAGTGGGTGCCCCTGTCCAAGGAAGAGATAGTGGAACTGGTGGTCAAGCTGGGAAAGGAAGGAATGACCAGCTCCAAGATCGGTATGGTCCTGAGGGACCAGCACGCTGTTCCAAACGTCAAACTGGCCACCGGCCAGACCGTGATGGATGTCCTGAACGAGAACGGGCTGTCCCCGAAGCTTCCCGAGGACCTGATGGCATTGATGAGGAAGGCCATCAATCTGAACCTGCACATCCAGAACGGAAATCGTGGGGACACATCCAACCGCCGGGGATTACAGCTGGTGGAGTCCAAGATCAGGCGGCTTGTGAAGTACTACAAACGCATGGACATCCTGCCCGGGAACTGGAACTACTCCTTGAAGAACGCTGAGCTGCTCATCGAGTGAGTGGGACATGGACGTTGACGTCCAATTGCCCGAAAACCTCTTGACCCGCTTTTCCAACGCCGCGGCCGCGGTGCGCGATTGCACCGAGGCGCGGATATTTTCTCATAACGATGCTGATGGTATCGGCGCGGCCAGCGTGCTGACCTCCGTGATGGTCCGGCTGGGCAAGGGCTCGCAGGCCTCCATGCTCAAGGGGTTCGACCTGGGGGTCGTGAAGGAGGGTATGACACCCGGGATGGACCTGGTGATCGTGGCCGACATGGGCTCCGGCAACCTCAGCCAGCTGGAGTCGCTGGGCGTCAAGGTGATCGTGCTGGACCATCACCGGCCGGAGAAGGACTCGGAGATTCTGCTCCACCTGAACCCATCCGTGTTCAAGGTGGACGGGTCGCGTTACGCCTGCGCCAGCACCCTATCGATGCTTTTGGCGGTGACGGTGGACCAGGACAACTGGGACCTGCTGCCTCTGGCCTTCGCTGGCATGGTGGGGGACCGCCAGCACCTTCAAGGGCTGACGGGGGTGAACGCCTACCTTTTCGCGGAGGGCGGAAAGAGGGACATGGTGCAGGAGAGGAAGGGCTCCCTGCTCCTTCCCGGACCGTTGGGCGAGGGATTGATGCGTTCCAGTCACCCTTTCATCCGGGGGGTCAGCGGTGACGTCCAGGGCTTGGCCCAGCTGCTGCAGGAGGCCGGGGTACGCCCGGAGACCACCTGGGACGCCTTGGACGAGGGGGGGCGGCGCAAGCTGGCCTCGCTCGTATCCCTGAGATTGCTGGAGCAGGGCAGCACCCTGGGCAGTCTGGAGGACGCGTTCGCACCGGACTACTTCTTTCCCCAGGACAACTCCCGTACCGGTCAGATGACCAGGCTGGTCAACGCCTGCGGTCGGGTGGACGAGACGTCCTTGGGATTGGCCATGATGCTCGGTTCGGAGGAGGCGCGCAAGAAGGCCGAGGTGCTGGCACGGGAGTACGACGAGATGTTGCTGTCCGCGGCCAAGAGGACCGCTGAGCGCGGGGTTTCCAAGGGAACGGCGATACAGTATTTCGAATCGCCGCACAAGGAAGTGTCCAGCGAGCTCTGCGGCATCATCATGCAGTGGGTGGGGGACCAGGACAAGGCCACCATCTGCCTGACCAAGATGGACACAGAGTTCAAGGTCTCTTCCCGAGGCACTAGGAAGCTGGTGGACAAGGATGGGTTGGACCTGTCCGTGGCCTTGCGCGACGCGGCGGCGTCCGTCGGAGGCGTCGGCGGCGGGCACAACATCGCCAGCGGGGCAAGGATACCTCTTGGAAAGGACATCGATTTCATTCAGGCCTTGGACGAGATCGTATCGAAACAGCTGGGACGCTCTACCGCCAAATGACCTCGACCTGGTCGGTGCGGAAGCGCTGGTCCACCACGGTCGAGGTCAGCGGGTGCTTGACCCCTGCTCGATGCATGATCAGACCAGTCCATGCGATCATGGCCCCGTTGTCCACGCATAGGGTCCGGTCGGGAACGAACATGCGCGCGCCACGCGCGCCCGCCATATCCTGGACCATGCCCTGTAGGCGCTTGTTCTGCACCACTCCGCCTCCGAGCAGCACCTCCTCCTTCTCGACGTGGGCCATAGCGCGCTCAGTCACCTCGGTGAGCATGGCGAAGCAGGTCTCCTGCACGCTGTAGCACACGTCCTCCACGCTCTCCCCGCGGTTGCGATGCGCCACGGCCGCGGTCAGAATACCGGAGAAGGCCATGTCCATGCCTTTCACGGAGTAGGGAAGGTCAAGGAGCTTGCCGCCCTGCGCGGCGGCCTTCTCTATCTTTGGCCCGGCGTAGTACCCCAGACCGATCTCCCGTCCCAGCTTGTCTAGCATGTTGCCGATGCCGATGTCCAGGGTTTCCCCGAATATCCGGTAGCGACCGTTGGCGAACGCTATCACCTGAGTGTTGCCGCCGGAGGCGTAGAGCAGGACCGGATCCTTGGTCAGGGTCTTGATCCGGCCTATTTCCAGGTGGGAGATGCAGTGGTTCACGCCGATGATGGGTACGTTCAAGCTCAGGGACAGCGCGCGGGCCCCGGTGGCCACGGTGCGCAGGCAGGGTCCCAGTCCGGGACCCCTGGAGAATCCCACCAGCCCGATGTCCCGGAATTTAAGGCCGGACCGATCGACGGCCTGGCGGACCAGCGGCACCAGTCGCTCGGCATGGTGGTTGGCCGCCTCCCGGGGATGTATGCCCCCCTCCGCCGGCCGGTACATATCGATCTCGTTGGCCAGGACGTTGCCTTCCTGGTCCACGATCCCCACTCCCACCGTGTGGGCGGTGCCCTCTATCCCTAGACAGTACATATCCTTGTCAATGGCACTCGGCCAGTCCCTTGAGCTTGTTCAGGATGATGATGGCCCCCTCGAAGACCTCGTCGTCCACCACCAGTATGGGAAGGTTGCGGTCCAGCAGTTCATAGTAAGCGGCCTCGGCCAATCCCTCGGCCTCCGAGGTGTTCACTATGCGCATGCTGAGCCCCTCGGGAAGGCGTGCCTTGATGTAATCGCATTTCTGGCAATCAGGTTTGGTGAAGAGGATTATTTCCGTCATTTAGCTCAGAGGATGCAAGATGCTGCTACTAATAAAATTTGCCTGCGCGACCATCATACCAGACCATCTAAATGTGGGGTGAGCGCTACGAAAGGCATATACATTAGAACATCTTACGGCCAAATCCCAAGGGCTCATGGTCTAGCGGTTATGACGTCTCCCTGACAACCCCTCTGTTAAAGGGGGCGGAACGGAGGAGGTCTCCGGTTCAAATCCGGATGAGCCCATCCATCTCACTGGCTAACTTAAAAAATGCCCATTTTCAAGGGGTTTTTGGGCATACTCCTCTTCCAATGCGTTAAACGACTCCTCCTGGTCGTCCAGATCCACCCCGATATAATCGAGCGTCGTCGTGGTTGATTCGTGCCCCAATATCTTCGATATGTTCTCTATCGGTTGCTTCTTCTTGTGGAGTTTCCTTCCAAGGGTCCTCCTCATAGTATGGTGACTGAAGGTAAAGTCCCGGCCAAACATCGCTTCCATTCCGATTAAAACTCTTTCCAAAATTCCGTCTAATCCCGACTCACTGTAAGTGCTCAGCTTCCCACCTTTCCCGTGATTATGTATGAACACTTCCGGTGGTATTTCGACTTGAGGATCAGCTTTCAAGGCTTTACTTACCATTCCTGACCGCTGATCCAGCCACGGTTCCAGGGCGGCCCTGACGGAAGGGGCGAGATAGGTCGTTCGCTGCTTGCCTCCAGCCCGTCCCTTTCCTTTCACGTCTAACCTAGTAGGGTGAACGTCCTTCAATTTCAATCGCATGACTTCCACTCGCCGGTATCCCGCACCAAGCTCAAGAGCGATCAAGGCCCTCTGAATGGGTGTTCCCTTTTCAGACAGGTACTTCCAAACAAGCTGCTCTTCCTCTTGTTTGGTGTCAAGCCAATCTCTCATTATAGTCATGTTCTGCGGCTTGACTATCCGAACCTTCTCTATGTTCTTGTTTCCTTCACGTTTCAGGAATGTCTGGACGAAGGACAGACACCAGAACCGGTAGCGGTCCGATGTCTCGGGGTTCAGCTCGGGCTTCTTGCAGCGGGACTTCTTCGTGATGGCCTTGTGTGCGTGATTATCCCTAAATATATCAAAGACTATCCGCAACTCCCTCTCGCCCATCTTCTTAGGATTAAGCTCTAGGCCAGCGTCAATTAGTCCCTTCATCCACCGGTTAAGGACGTATTCGGCACTCTCCAGCGTTTTAATTGATTGATTCTCCACCCTCCGCTCCTCCAAATGGTTTTTGATACGCTCCCGGAGGATCCGGTCCTTTGAGGGCATTTTACGGTTCCTCCAGTATAGAAGATGGGTTCAACTGAATATATATCAACCCCTTACAAGTTCCCACCTTCCATTAGGTAACTCGGTGATTATGCCCTCATACTTCAACCGGTCAAGTTAATCTGCATCATAACCAGCTTCGATGAGCGAATCCCTGGTGGGGAAGTTTCCTGGGGCGGGATTCGTCAAGATGACCCGAAGGTCGTTCATATTATCCTCGAACGCAAGGGACGATGACCTGGTGGGAGAGGTCGACATGTCTTCTTTGACCTTAATTTCCACATTCAGGAGGGCGGCCATTACGCTTTCCTGTTCGGTTGGGAAGTTGGGAAAGATCGATTCTAAAGCCCCTAACTCCGTAGCCAGCATTTCTCGGATGCCGATATTATCCTGCCAAATCGGAGTTGGGAAGAATTGGGAATCGTTGTAATCGTCCTTCCTTACCAGGGAATACTTTCTCACCCCGTGCCCGCCATCCTCACCCGGTTCCGTAGTCATCGTGACTACGTCCCTGTCGGAGAGCTGGCCGAGATAATTGTAGACCGTCTTGGAGGATATGGGCTTCTTACGACCTTTATTGTAATTGGCAGTTATTGTCTCGATGTCTGAAGATGGTATCCTCCGCATGGTCTCGATTAGATGATGGTGCCGGGGACACAGTCCTGTTGACTGAGTTTTATTAAAATGGTTCCATATGTCCACCGCCTCCTCGAGGTCCGATTGACTGGCGATAATGAATTTCCGATTATCATCCCTGAAATTCAGCCGTCGGTGCCTATTGACGTAGGCTATTGACGAGATAAGTATCCTAAATCTCTCGAACTCCCCCCGGTTGCTCATGTCCCGCTGCCCAATTGTGTCGATCAGGGGTATCAGCACCTCGAAGCCGGTTTCGGCCACAAGCTCCGCGACCAATTGCTTTGCCAGTCCCACTAACTCAATTTCCTTGGTGGGTCTCCCATATTTTGAGACTTTGCGCTGGCGCTTGTTGACCTTCTCATCCAGTTCATCCGATTCGTCAATACTCGCGGTAAAGAACCGGTTCTTGAGCTGCGCCATGGTATCATCGATTAGGTCCGCTGAGTTCGCCCAGACCACTGGCCTGCCCTCAATGACCTGGTGGATAGCCTTTCTACGCTCGCTGACGGTATCGTTGATCAGCGGCCGGTTCCCCAAGGACATAAGCGCCTTAATCATGTCCCGCGTATTGTCGGAAAGATCGGCAAACTCATCGAAAACCAATATTTTGTTGGCGTAGTAGGCACCCCCACCTTCGGCGCTCTTGTAGTATGCAGCCTTTGGGCTCATGGATTGAACCATCTGCACTCTTTCTTGAGGAAAAAGCTCGGAGACTTTTTCCTCCAATGCGGATTTTCCCTTTTGGCTTTCTCCAACTAGGTTTACATGCAGATGCTCGGGAAGGGAACTAGAAGCCCCCGAATAGAACAGCAACCATTTTAAGTGGTCCTCGCCCACAATCCATGAATCAAGGGCGTCGTTAACGACACCGCGCCATCCCCCGGTGGTTAAATAATAATCGGTTTGTAGCTCTTGCCCTAACCAATCCATTATGCCTTCCAGTTTCGGATCATCGCGATTCGCATCCCATTCCTTGTACCAATCCTTCATGGATTGCTTAGAGGTCGTGCCGTCGGCAAAGGTGACCTCGGCTATAATCTCCAGACTCTGCTCGAAATCTATCAAATCCTTGGATCGATCATAATTAAAGGAGACATTGATGTATGTTGTAGGAAGGTTCTTGAACGGCATCAACCTCCCCCCTTCGACCAATGGGATTCTTCAATTCCGATGGTAAGGCTAAGAGATCCAGATGGCTCAACTACGGTTTCCTTCGTCTTGTGCGTTTCCATCATGAGGTGCTTAATAATCACGACAGTCACCTCTCTCACTCCCTTACGTCCTGCCTTATCCACATATAGTCTGCGGAAACGCGGTTGTACACAATCTCTAGACCATCGATGGACAAGAGCAGCCCCTTTAGCTCGGGGATGCGTTCAATGGGCAATTTCATGATCAGGCCGAAGAACACATTGGTCTCGGCCCCCTCGTCGCTTCTTTTAATACCTTCCTTCTCTCTATACATCTCTGGACCTCCCGCGGATGGTACTGCATCCAGGCATCGCCATCCGCCCGGGGTTCGCTCAGGCGGTTTTTTGCGTTTATTGGGGGAACATCACACGGTTCG
>CAZXTA010000039.1:0-12372 GCA_964642865.1 uncultured Methanomassiliicoccus sp.
CCTGACGGGTCGCGGCGTCCACGTCCACGTTGTCCACTCCCACGCCGGCCCGGCCGACCACCCGGAGCTTCTTGCCGGCCGCGATCACCTCAGCGGTGACCTTGGTGCCGCTACGGACTATGAGCCCGTCGTACTCGCCTATGATCTTGAGCAATTCCTCGCGTGGTATCTTAGGCCGGACGTCGACCTGGACCCCGGAGTCCTTGGTCAGCATTACCAAGCCTTCCTTGGAAAGTTCGTCGGTGACTAAAAGCTTCATTTCATCTCCTCCATTACCTCGTCCATGACGTTCAGGAGGTCCTGCATGTCCCTTTCGGTCAGGTCCCCCATATGGCCGATGCGGAACGTCTCGTCCTTGACGCTACCATATCCCGGAGATATCTCAAATCCCTTTTGCCGGAGCCTTCTGTCGAAATCCTTGAAGTCCATGCCTTTCAGTTGGATCACGGTGATGGTGTTGGAACGGAAGCCCTCCTCGGCGTAGAGGCCCAGACGCTTAGCGGCCCAGTCCCTCACCATCTCGGCCATACGCTGGTGCCGGGCGTACCTGTTCTGCACCCCCTCCTTCAATATCTTGTCCAATTGGTGATCCAGACCATACATGAGGGATACCGGCGGCGTCGTCAATGGCAGATCCTTGTCAGCCATCTTTTTGTACTTTATCAGGTCTAGATAATAGCCGCGGTTCTTGACCTTGGCCGCCCTCTCCATCAGACGGGGGGAGGCGCAGACCACGGCCAGGCCTGGAGGCAGCGCCAGGGCCTTCTGGCTGCCGAACACCAAGGCGTCCGGGTCCAGCTTGCGCAGCTGCAGGTCCACCGCGCCCACCGAGGTCACCCCGTCGACCATGATCAACGCATCGCCTTGCTCCCTCACTCCCTCCACTATCTCCGGGATCGGGTTAAGGACGCCGGTGGAGGACTCGTTGGATATGACGGTTACCGCTTCCACATCCTCCTCCAGTTTCCCGGCGACGTGGGCCTTACGTAGGGCCTTGCCCCATTCCACGTTGATCCTCTGTACCTGCTTGCCATTCTCCTGGCCGATCAGCTGCCAGCGGTCCCCGAAGGAACCATTGGATAGTCCGGCCATCTTGGTCTCCACCGCGCTGCGCACGCAGCCCTCCATGAAACCTGAGGCGGAGGCGGGGGCCAGATAGACCTCCATGTCCGTGTCCAGCATCTTGCGCAATTTCTCCACCACGCCGTGCTGCAGGTCCTGGTAGTCCTTGCCGCGGTGGACCATCATCCCCCTGTTCATAGAATCGAGAGTGTCCGGGAATACCTCCACCGGACCGACCGTGAAAAGTCTTCTGCTCAAATCAATCCCCTCATAGTGAATGCTTATCAGATGATATGTTTTCCCTGCCGGGCCCCTCAGTAGACCGCAGGCTACGTCCGGCCTGAGAGGGTAAAAAACCCCGGACTGAAATATGTTTCCATGTCCTTTCAAGGGTTCAAGAGGCGCCGCAGGCGGGAGATGGCCTCTTCCACGTCCTCGGCGACGATGCCGTAATGTGTGACGAGGCGCACCCGGTTCATACCGAACTCGAACATCTGCACCCCGACCTTGCCCGCCCGGTCGACGAAGGTCTCCGCTTTCATCCCGGTACCGGTGATGTCCGCCATCACGATGTTGGTCTCCACTTGGTCCAGGTCAACTTCGATGCCGGGCAGGACGGAAAGGCCTTCCGCCAGCTTCCTGGCGTTGTGGTGATCGTCCTTCAGGCGCCCTACCATCTTCTGCAACCCCACCACCCCGGGGGCGGCTATGATGCCAGCCTGCCGCATGCCCCCGCCCACCATCTTGCGATTCCTCTTGGCCTGTTCGATGAACCCCGCGTCCCCCACCACCATGGAGCCCACTGGGCAGGACAGCCCCTTTGACAGACAGAAGCTCAGGCTGTCCAGGTGTCTCATGTACTCCTTGACGTCCACGCCCAGGGCCACCGCGGCGTTGAATATGCGGGCCCCGTCGCAATGGACCTTCAGACCGTGGTCCCGGGCGGTCTTGGCCACCGCGGCCACCTCCGCGGGGGTCCACACCGAACCGCCGGCGCGGTTGTGGGTGTTCTCTATGCACACCAGTCGGGATATCGGATAGTGCAGGTCCGGATGGCGTATGTTCTCTTCCAGCTGCTGGGGGGTGAACTTGCCCCTTTCCCCCTTGACCAACCGGGGCAGTGCCCCCACCAGGGCGGACAGGCCGCCCAGCTCGTAATAGTAGATGTGCGCCTCCGACTCCAGTATGATCTCGTCTCCCCTCTGGCAATGGGACATCATTGCCACCAGATTGCCCATGGTGCCGCTGGCCACCAGCAGTGCGGCCTCGGTGCCGAACATCTCCGCGGTCAAGGCCTGCAACTGATTGACCGTAGGGTCCTCCCCCTCCACATCGTCACCCAGTTCGGCGGACGATATGCTATCCAGCATCTCTTTCGTAGGTAGTGTGAACGTGTCGCTCCTCAGGTCGATACGGCGCAATTGAACCTCTCCGGTCGGCTCGATGATGAGAAGCGGATAAATAGTTAGCGACCGCGCACGGTGAAAGGTTGATATGCGCCGGCATGGGTATGGTCATCGCCATGAAGAAGGATCTGTTGGACATATTGGCCTGCCCGGTCTGCAAGCACCACCCCTTGGAGCTGACGGTGGAGCGGGAGGACGGTACCGAGGTAATCGAGGGCAAGCTGACATGCAGGAGATGCGGGGCCTCATACATCATCGAGGATGGTATTCCCGACCTTCTGCCCCCGGAATGATCAGAGCTTGGCCAGGGCGGCCTCCATGCGGGCCATCCCTTCCTTGATGTGCTCCCGGCTGGCGGCGTAGGATAGCCTGAACCGTCCCTCCCCCGCCGGACCGAAGGCCGAACCGGGGGTCACCGCCACGTGCGCTTCTTTCAGCAGATAGGCGGCCATATCATCCGAGGACATATCGAAATCGTAAGAGGGCATCATGTAGAACGCCCCGCTGGGCATGGGACAGTGGAGCGAGGGGATGGCCTCGATGAGCGAGTGCACCAGGCTCCGCCGGGCCATGAACTCCTGCTTCATGGCCTGCACGGAGTCCTGCGGCCCCCTCAGCGCCTCCAGGCAGGCCTGCTGCACGAAGGATGTCACGCAGGTGATGGACTGGGTCTGCAGTTTGTTGAGCTCCTTGAAGATGATCTTGGGTGCGACGACCCAACCGGCCCGCCAGCCGGTCATGGCATAGGTCTTGGAGAAACCGTTCACGGTGATGGTCCGGTCGAACATGCCATCCAAAGAGGATATCGAGATGTGCTCCCCCTCGAACACCAGATGGTCGTATATCTCGTCGGCCAGCACGAAGAGTTCGTGGTCCATGGCCAGGTCCGCGATGCCCTTCACGTCGTCCTTGGTCAGCACCGCCCCGCAAGGATTCGAAGGAGAGTTCAGCACCACCAGCTTGGTCCTCTTGGTGATCTGTTCGGCCATGCTCTCCGGGGTCATGCGGAAGGCCTTCTCCGGGGACAGCTGAGCGTAGCGGACCTTGCCCCCGGCCAGCCTGGCGCAGGCCTCGAACGTCCCCCAGGCGATGTCCGGAATGATGACCTCTTCGCCCTCATCGACCATGGCCAGCATGGTCATGAATATGGCCTGCTTGGTCGGGGTTATGAGAATATTGGAGGTCTCGCATGGTATCCCATTCTCTTGCCGGCACCTTTCGGCAACCGCCCTCCTCAGCTCGGGGATGCCGGCCGATGGAGTGTAGTAAGTGAAGTTGTTGGCCAGGGAACGCTCGCAGGCGGCCTTGATGTTGTCCGGAGTGTGGAAGTCGGGCTCACCCATTGAAAAGGAAATGATGTCCACCCCTTCCTCCTTCAACTTGCTGACCAGGTTTGCGATCCTCACCGTGCCAGATTCGGGAACGCTCTCCATCCTTCTCGCGAACATCGAGCCGAAGAACGAGCCCAATGTCTTTATGCTTTTCTCAAGGTCTGAATGCCAACTTTGATGGGGCTTGCTGGGAAAAGTGATATATAACGCCCTGCAGGTAAGCCGGATTGGTGAGTTAAATGGTTTTCAATTTGGACCTATCCGGACTGCGACATGGCACGGAGCTGGTTAAGCGCGGGTTCGCCAAAATGCAGCAGGGCGGAGTGGTCATGGACGTGACCAACGCCGAGCAGGCCTTGATCGCTGAGGAAGCTGGTGCGGTGGCGGTCATGGCCTTGGAGAGGGTGCCGGCGGACATTCGAGCCCAGGGCGGGGTGGCCCGCATGGCCGACCCGGTCAGGGTGTTGGAGATCATGGACTCGGTGACCATACCGGTCATGGCCAAGTGTCGCATCGGGCACTTCGTCGAGGCGCAGGTGCTGGAGTCGCTGGGGGTGGACATGATCGATGAGTCGGAGGTGCTAACCCCGGCCGACCCCTTCATGCACGTGTTCAAGAAGAACTTCACCGTGCCCTTCGTCTGCGGGGCCAGGGACCTAGGCGAGGCGCTGAGGCGCATCGACGAGGGGGCGGCCATGGTCCGGACCAAGGGGGAGCCCGGCACGGGCAATATCATCGAGGCGGTGCGCCACCAGCGCATCATCATGGGCAAGGTGCGGGAGTTGAAGGGCAAGGACGATTCCGAGCTAGCGGCCATTGCCCGGCAGATCGAGGCCCCCTTCTATCTAGTGAAAGAGGTCGCTGAGCTGCAGCGCCTGTCGGTCATCAATTTCGCCGCGGGCGGGGTGGCCACCCCCGCAGATGCAGCCCTCATGATGCAGTTGGGGAGCGACGGGGTCTTCGTCGGCTCGGGCATCTTCAAGAGCACCGACCCGGCGGTACGCGCCAAGGCAATAGTGGAGGCAGTGACGCATTTCGACGATCCCAAGGTCATCGCCGAGGTGTCAAAGGGGCTGGGGGAAGCCATGCACGGCATCGAGATCGCCACCCTGACCAAGGAACAGCGCATGCAGGAGCGCGGGTGGTAGTCAAACCAGGTCGTCTGGCACATAGGACCAGCGGCACGGTGAGCGGCCCTCACCTAGCGAGACGGTCTCGTCCGCCCTCTCGTACACCGGGAAGCGGAGGTTACCTTCGGTGAAGTTGCCGATGACCGCCTTCCATCCCATGTCTTTTTCTTATAAATTCCTGCGATATGTCCGCCTGCTTCGTCCCGAGCGAGAGCACCAAGACCCCTCCTCCCGTCCTCTCGAACGGAGCGCCCTGGATGGTTATGACCTCCCCTTCCCACTCGATGGTAACTTTCTCGGGCAGGAGATCGAACAACGCCAGGAACCCCAGGCAGTTGGTCGGGACCCTGGTCCGGGGGTCGAAGGAGATCGGCTTGTCCTGGCGGGGTTCATCATCACCTCTCATCCCCTCTCTTCTCAAAGGAGTGCGTAGAGCTGGAGAGAGGGGAACGATGGGTCATGTCCTGCCTTCCCCGCCGGCAACCACCCAGCAGGTGCTTCGATCCTCACTGGAAGCGGTCCAGCAGACGGCTGGACCGTTCCTCACGGTACCATTCCATCTCGGCATCGGCCAGAAGCAGAGCGGTCAGGAGATGATTTTGTCCAAACTGTCGGTGGCGACCCCGTTCTTGATCTCCCGGGTGATGCGACGTCCTGTGCTCATGCCCGCCTCCACCAGGTCGGAGTACGGGGAGCCGGAGATGAAGGGGTTGGAGCCGGCCACGATCCTGGAGGATATCTCAAAGATCTTGAACTCCAGCTTGTCCGTGACGATGCCCTCCAGGCAGAACGGCCCGATCATCCCCCCGAACAGTTCGTAGGCCCGCTTGACCACCTGCTCCCCCATGTCGAAGACCTTTGGCAACAAGCTCTCACGGATGACCACCGGAACGTTGCCAGTGACCACGAAGGTGGGGAACAGGCCCAGCTTCTTGAGCTCCTCGGACGCGCCCAGCTTGTAAAGCTCGTCGATGTTGCTCTCGTCGCGTCGGTCTATGGACATCAGCTCCAGGGAGCCCTCGGCCACCCGAAAGCCGTCCTGCTTGATGGGCGAGTAGAAGTAATGCAGATAGTACCTAGTGCCTAGGATGTACTCCTGGATCGTGTATTCCTGATCCGTGTCCAGCCCCATCTTGAACTCCGGATAATCCTTGGCGATGAAGAACCCCCTTCCGCCCTTGGCCCCGTGGTACTTGACCAGTACCGGACGGTCGATGGTCCTGGGGTCCTCGATGACGTGGGGCATGGCGATGCCCGCGGTCTCCAGCCATTCCCTCATGCGGTCGCGGTTGGACTCCCAGCGCAGCACGTTGCGGTTGCCGAAGGTCGGCACGGGCATCTTCTCGAACTTGTCCGTGCCCATGTACTCCACGAAGGACCCGTGGGGAACGATTATGACGTTGCGGGACAGCAGCTCGTCGATGTTGTCAAGTAGGTCACCATAGCTGTCCAGTTTGATGAACTCGTCGGGCTTGCCCATGGGGAAGGCGTCGTAGTAGCGTACATTGTCCTTCACCGTCAGGCCCAAGGTCCGGAGGCCCTCTTTCTTGGCTCCGTCGAAAATCTGCAGGGAGGAGTGGGAACAGAGAGTGGCCACAGTGAGCTTGTCCTTGTCGTACCCGTCAAGGATCTTGAGGATCTTGTCTTTCGGGACCATTACCTCAAAATTTTCCTGAAGAATATAAACCTTTCGAACATCCTAACTAGAAGAGTTTCCAGCCGAGTAACTCTAAGAAAATGTATACGACAGCTGCCCTGGTCAGCCCGGCCAGGAAGTTCACCAGGGCGAAATATCGCACGTTCAGGGTCTTTCCTTCCTTGTTGAAGATGGAAAATAGATACACTGGTATAGTATCGACCATGATCGGGATGCTTAGGATGACATATAATCCAACATAGCTGAACCGCTCTACGAACCGTTGACACGCCATGACCATCTTACAGTACCATCTCCAACGGTCACAGAGCCTGAGCACCGGCCCTTCCACGTTCACCCCGATATAGAACACCAGAATGCTTCCGACCGCCTTTCCGCCGGCCAGGATCAGGGCCTTCATCACAAAGGGCATCTCCGAACACAGGAAGAGCCCGAACTCCACCGGTAGCGGCAGGATTATCGTCGCCGCTATAGCATAGATGAAGAAGACAGTCCCATAGATGATGGGATCACCCTGGAGCTGCTCCAGTATCGACCAAAGGTCCTCAATGATTCCCATTGGGCGAGTAATGTCCTGCAATTTAAAAAGGTTATGCTGATTCTTCTATCCATCAAAATATACTCTGGGTTATTATTGGAATGAGATATCTTTTTATGTTCGTAGGGCAATTATGCGAAGGGAGAGTTCAATGGTTCCAGATAAAAAGGTGGGAAAGGCCAAGGACGAGGATTGGTTCGCCAAGCTTGACGCCGAGCTCTCGGCCCGTACCGATGCCATCTCCAAGGACAAGGAAGAGATCAACTTTCAGAAGACCACAATCAACCGCACTATCATCGAGGATATCTGGAACGTGTTGAACAGGTTCTCTAGGATCAATGTACAGTTGAACATGGAGCCTACCTACAGCGAGTTCGCCCAGTTCGAGGAGTTCCCGATCAAGTGGCACTTCAAGAACGAGTACGACTTCGAGGCCGTGACCAAGGTCCAATTGGTCGATCGCACCCAGACCCAGGGACGCATGGGCGATTCTCTCAAGATCATGTACTACGCTGTGGACTCCGCTTCCTACCTGCGGATGGTCTTCGACTATTGCGAGGGCGAGCACTATTACAAATATGCCGGCTGGAAGCGCATATTCGGGCAATTCGTCGTTTATGACTCCCCCCTGGCCAAGTTTGATATGAACCGCTTCCACGAGAAGCTTGCGGACGTTGTCCTGGTATGGTATGAGTCCCACCTGCGCAACAACCGGGACATCCTCATCTCCCATTTGAAGGAGAAGTACGAGCGCGGCGAGACCTTCACCGAGTGAGCCACTTTCAGTGGCCCTCCGCCATCAACCTTTTTACTGGCCTCCCATGTTCAGACGGTATCCTGTACTCATTTTCAATTGTCGGTGAATAATGCTATTAAACAAAATGGACATAATGTGCCGCCTTAATGTAAGAGCGAAGGAGGCATGAAATGGACAGAGAAGAACTCGCACCCCACGTGGAAGAACTTGCCAGGGTGCTCGGGGAAAAGGCAGACAAGGAAGAGATATTGAAAGAGCTGGATACCTACCTGAACCATTATCGGGTCACCCTGGAATGGGCCAAGAGGAACATCCTGAAGAAGATGGGTGGCGACCCCAACTCCCTGTTGGGCGGTGGGGGGCGTAAGACCGTGGCAGAACTCACCGGCTCCGAGCAGTCGGTCGATCTGCTGGTCAAGGTGCTGACCGTGAATCCCAAGACCATCGAGGTGGGCGGGGCGCAGAAGAGCATCGCGTACGGATACGTGGCCGACGAGACCGGCAGGGTCCCCTACACCGTGTGGGAGACGGAAGCGGTCCAGCTGCGCGAGGGCGACACGGTGGTCATCCGCGACGCCTACACCAAGGAATACAAGGGAACGCCCCAGTTGAACCTGGGCAACCGGGTCTCGGTGGAGGAGTCCGATGAGGTCCTGGATGTAGCGGCTATGCCCTCCGGGGGCGGTTCCAGCGAGGTCAAGATCTCCGAGCTTGGGGATGGAATGAACTTCGTGGTCATCTCCGGCAAGGTCACCAAGCTGGAGGCCCGGGAGATCATCGCCTCCGGCGAGAAGAAGAACATCATCACCGGAATTTTGACCGACGACACCGGCAGCGTGGAGTTCACCGTCTGGGGCGACTCCAAGCTGAACGAGGACGATGAGGTGCGCATCGTAGGGGCCTATGTTAAAAGCTGGAGAGGTATGCCCAAGCTGAACCTGGGGGACCGGACCGAGGTACAGATGCTGGAAAGGGGCACACTGGGGGATGTGATGTCAAGCTCCCCCAAGGTCCGCACCCTGGAGGATGTCGAGCTGACCGGAGGGGCCATGGACGCCATGGTGCGAGGGACGCTGGTCGACGTGCGGGAGGGCAGCGGCCTGGTCAAGCGCTGCCCCGATTGCCGGAGGGTGCTGCAGAAGGGCACCTGCCGGGTGCACGGTAAGGTCAAGGGGGTTGACGATCTGAGGATCAAGGCCATCCTGGACGATGGAACGTCCTCCATGAACGTGGTATTCGGGAAGGATCTCACCGAGAAGCTGTTAGGGATCAGTCTGGAGGAGGCGGTAAGGATGACCATGGAGGAGAGCAACTTGGACCTGATCAAGGAGATGGCCGAGGAGAAGCTTTTCGCCCGTTCCCTGGAGGTACGGGGCATGGTGCGCAGCGACGATTTCGGACCGATGATGATCGCCAAGGAGGTCGGGTTCTTCGAGAGGGACGTTAGGGAGGAGGGTGCCAAGCTGCTCACCCAACTGGAGGGATTCGATTGATCTCCCGGGAAGTGGCATGGAGGGTCTTCGCGGCTGAGTTCAACTCCTCCAGCTACGAGATCAGGGGGGAGGGGGAGAAGACCCCTTCGTATCTGATATCCCCGCTGGGGGCCAAGATCAACCGTGTCTTCGTTGTCGGGGTCCTGACCGACAACGAGAACGTGGGGAACGAGAACGAGCCCGTGTGGAGGGCCAAGATCGCCGACCCCACCGGGACGTTCTACATGACCGCCGGGCAGTACCAGCCCGAGGCCAGCATGGTTCTGGCTAAACTGCAGCCGCCCTGCTTCGTGGCGGTGGTGGGCAAGTTCCGTACCTATTCGCCGGAGGAGGGCAAGCTGTACGTGTCCATCCGTCCGGAGAGGATCGGTGCGGTGGAGGCGGCCACGCGCGATGGGTGGGTCCTGGAGACCTGCCAGGCAACGGCCGACCGCATCTCGGCCATGGAAGAGGCCATGAAGCTGGGGGAGCCGGACGCCGAGAAGCTCATGCAGATCGGTTTCAGCCAGCCTTTGGCCGAGGGAGCGGCGCTCAGCGTCAAGCACTACCATCCCGAGGACCTGGCCCCCTATCGCAACATGGTGGCCGACGCCCTCAAGTTCCTGCTGCCGGAGTACCAGACCGGACCGGACGTGCCTCCGGAGCCCGTCGGCCCTGAGGAGATCGAGGTGCCGGAGGAGGACGACGTGGACAAGGAGGCCCTGGTCCTTTCAATGATCGAGAGCCTGGACTCTGGACGCGGTGCGGCCTGGGACGAGGTTGTGCAGAAAGCCAAGGGGCAGGGCATCGAGCGCGAGGAGCTCGATACCATCGCCAACTCCCTGCTTGACAAGGGCTTCGTTTACGAGCCGGTGCTGGGCAGGATGAGGAAAATATAAAAAATCGGGAAAAGGTTTCCCAACATCTTTTCCTTTTTTTACCGGATCTGGGCCATCAGCTGGTCCTCGAACTGCCACTGCGCCTGGAAGTGGTCGTTGAGGTCCTTTATCATGACGTAGTACCAGTAGATCACGGGTATCCAGAAAAGCAAGCTCACTATGAGCAGGATGATGTTCGGCCTCTCCTTCAGTGTGCTCCAGGAGGGGGTCATGACGTTAATCCCTAGCTTCTGGCAGGCTGCCTGGGTGTACTGAGTGAAAGCGTGCCACCGCTTGTCGTGGTCGAAGGGGAACTCGCCCAGGAAGTACAGTACAATGTAGTTCAGCAGCGGGAGCAAGCTGATGATGGTCCACAGTATCGGGGTCCTCTCCTTCTCCTTGTACATCGCCTCCTGGTTGATGCTCTCCATCGCGGAAATTTCGTTGGCGATGAGCTGGGCCCTCTGCATCTCGGCCCCTTTGTCCTTCAGATAGGATATGATGGCCATGCGCAGGGCCATTTCTCTCTTGCGGTGCTCGTCCATCCTTTTCAAAAGTTTATAATTTAATAGTGCTAGTAAAAGTATAGTTATGACTATGGCAAGAATACTACCAACAATAGCTCCAGTTAAACCCAATGTTGATTCAAATGCGACAATTATTACACTTCCAATAACCACAGCGATTATTATGGAAATAATTGGCCAGAATGCCCATATGCCACCCATAATTACGTCAGTAATGTTACGGTTCTGAATGGCTCCGGCGATCTGGCCCTTGGCCCCGCCGCCATACGATTGCCCGTACGGAGGCTGTCCAGGAGCTCCGTAGGCGGGGGCAGGTTGCTGCCATCCTCCCTGCTGAGGTGGTTGCTGATAGTTCTGCTGAGGTGGTTGCTCGGCAGATTGCTGCTGCGGAGAACTTATGCTTCGCCCACAGCCCTGACAGAACTGGGCCTCGGCCGAGTTCAACTTCCCACAGTAGGGACATGTCTTTGTTCCGTCCATCTTAATCGTCTCCCATGATAAGCCCCTATGGGGGCTAATCGGTATATGCCCTTGACCGTATATTTAAAATTTCACTGGAGCGAAGAAATTTATCTATCCACCACTACCGCGGCGTAGCCAACCACTTGGTCCATCTGCCGGACGTCGCCCGAGGTACCGTAATGCAGGAGACGGGCGCTGCTCCCACCGGACGCCAGTAGCATTGTGGCCACCGGCCCGTACCCGCACATGCTGATGTTCCTAGCGGAAACGACGTCTATGACGCCTTCCGCATCGATCTCCAATATTCGTTCCAGGACCTTTCCATCCTCCTCCTTGGCCTTGACTGCGGGAACGTAATGGGAGAAGTCCGAAGAGGCCAGATATAGGACGTCCTTTTCGCCGCAGGCCTCCCTGAGGACCTTGGCGGTCTCCCTGGCCATAACGATGTCCTGCTGTCCCATGATCACCGGTACGATCTTGATGTCAGTGGAGAGATATTGGAGGAAGGGCAGCTGGACCTCCAGGCTGTGCTCGTAGAGATGGGCCGTTCGGTCGATCTCCACCACCCCCCGCAGACGGGACACCACCTCCCGGTCCACCTTGACCACGCCTAACGGGGTCTCGAAGTCCTCGCTGCTGGCCGAGACAGCGCGCCCATAACCGGTGTGGTTTGGGCCGATGATGACCACCGTCTCCGGCAGCCCGTCCCTGGCCATCTCCGCGTACACATGGGCGGCCACCGGTCCGGAGAACATGAACCCGGCGTGGGGCACCAACGCTCCCACCAGCTTACGCTCTCCATCCTTGGCCACCTTAGGGATGTGGCCTGGTCCCAGGGGGGATAGGAAGCACCTCTCCAATTCTTTGACCAATGCATCTTTGGACGAGGAATAGAACTGCCCGGCGACGGCCGCTCGACGTACCATATATCAAAATAAGGAAAAGGGAGTTAAAAGGGTTGGGGTTTACAAACTGGCCTCGAAGTCGTCTATGCCTAGTTTGAAGTCCTCGTCCCTCAGGAGCTGTCCGCGCTCTTTCAGGATCTCGCGGGTCAGCAGCCAGTAGACGCAGGCCAGGGAGCGCCTTCCCTTGTTGTTGGTGGGTATGACCAGGTCCACGTTCCTGGTCTCGTTGTTGGCGTCGCACAACGCA
>CAZXTA010000040.1:0-12269 GCA_964642865.1 uncultured Methanomassiliicoccus sp.
GGGGAGGAGGGGGGACATGGTGCTGCTGCCATTGAGGGGTGAGAACCCCCTGCCGCAATATCGGGTGGTGGAGGCCGATCTGGAGGCTCAGGACCGCCATCGCAGCCCCCAGGAGCGCATCGTCGAGCAGTTGGACCTGCCTTCCGAGCTCCTATCGTTATTGCCGGACAAGTATGAGCGCTTGGGTCACGTGCTGGTCGTCCGTCTGCCTGAGCCGCTGCTGCCCTACCGCCAACGTATCGCCGAGGCCTACGCCAAGGTCCTGAGGGCCAAGGCAGTGCTGCTGGAGAAGGGGATCATCAGAGGGACGGAACGCCGGCCGGACGTGGAACTGCTGTACGGCCGTGAAACGGAGACGACCCATCGGGAATCGGGGATACTGTACCGTCTGGACCCCGCTCAGGTGATGTTCTCCTCTGGCAACTTCGACGAGAAGCAGCGAATGGCCGCCCTGGACTGCCGGGGGGAGACCGTGGTGGACATGTTCGCCGGGATCGGCTATTTCACCATGCCCTTGGCCGTAAAGGCCCGGGCGGAGCAGGTTGTCGCCTGCGAGATCAATCCGGTGGCGGTGCGTTTCCTGAGGATGAACGCCGAGCTCAACATGGTGGAGAACAGGGTACGGATATTCCAGGGGGACAACCGGGACCTGCCGGGGCAGCGTTTCGCCGACCGGGTGGTCATGGGCTACATCAACATCACCTGGCAGTTCCTGCCCAAGGCCTTCGGCCTGGTGAAGGAGGGTGGTATCATCCATTACCAGGACACCTGCTCCATCGACCGTGTTCCCGACGGTCTCATAGAGAACTTGCGCAAGGGCTGCGGCGGACGGGACTTCGAGGTCCTGGGTGTCTGGGAGGTAAAGGCCTACGCTCCCTCCATATCCCATATGGTGGTGGACCTCAGGGTGTTCTGACCGCCTCTTCCCCGGAACCGCTGTCCCGCAGTAGGCCCAGCAGTGCCTGATGATATTCCTCGCCGCAGGAGCCGATCATGACCTTGGCATGGGAGCTGAGGTGGGACCCGTAGTCCCTCTCCTCCTTGTTGAACTGCCATTTGCGAGACTGTCCCTCGCCCGCCGCCTCCAGGAAGGCATAGCATACCGCCCGCCGGCCGTGCTCCTTTTCTGACCTCTCGATGAGCCGGAGCATGGCCGCGGACCCTTCTACCTTGTAAGCTCTGGCCAGCGAGTCGGCCAACTGCCCTAGGGGGCCCAGCTCGGCATAGCTCGGCAAAGCGCAGAGGGTCTCCCGTTCCTGCACCAGCTTGCTGGCCTCCGTCAACATCTGACCGGGGGTGAGGTCCCTCAGACCCATCACCCGGGAAGCCGTCTCCACGTCGGACACCGCCTCCAGCATGGTACGCGCGTGAGCCTCCCATATCTCGCTGATGACCTTGCCGGCCTGGTTCTGGTCGGAGACCAGGGGAGCGCTCAGGGCTATGACCGCTTGCAGCGCCGTTCTCTCGAGATCGCTGCCCTTCAGCGCCCTCAGGAAGGCCTCTCCGTCATTTCCGAAGCATTCCTGCCCCAGCACGTAAACCTGCCCCCTGGAGCGCATCCAATCCCCTTTCTCCTTTATGTGAGCGGCGATCAGCTCTGCATCGTTCAGCTCCCCCTGTAGATATTTATTGATCAGGGCCGGCGAAGCGGCGAACGGGTCCTGGCATTCCGGTCTTCCACCCAGGTAGCTGTGGTCGACGCTCACCTCCAGATCGTCGAAGGGATCGGGGGCGGCCACTCGGGCCATGAGGTGGTGGGCCGTGTTCACGTCGGAGGAGCACTCCGCGCATACCCTCAGCTCTCGGTCGGCCGAAAGCCAGCGTATGCGCACCGCCGGGCGGTCGGCATGCCCGCAGGACCCTTCGATCACCTTATAGGGAAGGTTGTCCAGCATCTCCTGCACGTACTCCTCCGGAGCCTTGGGGCCTTTCACCGAGCAGAACAGCCCCTCTTTGGTGGAGTATACATGAACCTTCTCCGCGCGGGCGATGTCCCAATAGGCCAGCAGCCTCAGGTCCGGGTCGCCGAAATGCTGCATGCCGATGAGCTTCTCCCGGTCCACCTTCCCGCGCATGGCGAAGGAGACCACGCCCACCGGCAGCTCGGTGCTGGTCAGGTAAGGCAATTTGCCGGAGGCGGACAGGGAGATGGTGGCGGCGTAGGCCCTGACCAACTGATCCCCCATGCCGGCCAGCTTGATCAGCCTCTCTGGATCGTCCTTGTACCTCAGCACCTTGTTCAATCTCTTCTCCAGCTTGGCGAAGGGGTATTTGCGACCATCATCCAGGCAGCGAGGGATGATCAGGGAGGGATCGTCGGCCAACCGCTTGGAGTTGGCCAGCAGTTCCCTTTCCAGGTTCTTGGGGGTCTTCTTGATGCCGCGGAAGCGTGCCGTTTGACGCATGTGCCCCCCATTCCATCCCCGCCCATAAAATCATTTCCCGCCCACGCCGCAAGATTATTATTTCACCGTCGCCAATCATATGGTGTCGAGGGATGGGTTGAACAAGGAATATGCCGGCGGGTACCTAAAAGGCTACGAGGACGGTCTGAAGGAGGCTCTGGACGAGATGTTGAGCATGACCTGTCGTAAGAACTATAACAGCACAGAGATCCAGCTATTGGCAAAGAACCAGAGGAGCTCCATCTCCAAGAAGCTGCTGCAGCGCAAAAAGAAGATAGAGAGGGAGATGGGGGTGGACCTCAGCCCGGCGGCAGAGGTCACCGTCCCCCGTCAGGAGGCCGGTCCGGGCAAGACCGTGCTGCTTCAGGGGGAGAACAACCGGGAGGCTCTGGAGGCCTTCCGCGACCTGGTCAAGGAGGGTTGGGAAGGACTGTGCATATCCCGGGTCTGCCCCAAGGAGGTGCGCCAGTTCGTGGACCGGGAATGCACCGTGCTCTGGCTCACCAAGGCCGACCCCATGGTGGGGGACCAGGACCGCGAGGAGTACCTGATGCCCACGGAGACGGCCAAGATGCAGACCAGCATCCGTAACTTCCTGGCCAAGAACCGGGGCAGGAGCACGGTCATACTGCTGGACGGCATGACCTACATCGTCACAAACACCGATTTCCGCTCCTTCCTGAAGATCGCCCAGAAGCTGAAGGACGACGTCTACCAGGCCCAATCACTGTTGCTGCTACCCTACGAGCCCAGGAGCATGCCGGAGAACGAGATGCACCTCTTCATCAACGAGATGTCCTAGGTCTTGTTCAGGGTGATCTCGATGAAGGAGACCTTCGTGCACTGACCGTTTTCTCCCTCAAGCATCTCGGTGCTGATGATGAGATCTTTACCTGGTTGTCCTGCGCGAAACGGTCCTGCAGTATCAGGGTAACGTCCACGGCCTTGCTTATGCACCGACCCTAGGCCGAGCTGTCCTGCACCAGATACCCGGTGAAGGCGCGGGTGCTCCCATCGTCCATCCGGACCGGGAAGTTGCATTCCAGCGCCCGTTGGGGCCTCTTGGGCCTTTCGATCGGCTGAGGGTCGGATCTCAGTGTTCCGTCCGCTCGCTCCAAGTGCTACATCGCGTTCTACAAAGGGTCATCCCTGATCATGGACATCGGTGTTCGCTATGATTGCGGCGCCCTTGTGAGAGCATCGGAACAAGGGGAAAAGATAGTAAGGACTGAACACCAATTGCATGGAGGGGGCGAGGGGACCGCCCCGAGGTGGATAAGGATGCAAGAAAAGGAAGTGACGTTGAGCAGGGAGGAGATGGAGAACATGGCCAAGGAGGCCATCACCATTTGGTGGTGCACCGTGGTCAAGGCAGTGGTTCTGAGCAGCAGTTCCGAGGAGATGAAAAAGATATTGCATCAATTCCTGACCTTGGCGGTGAAGGAGATGGTCAAGGCCCATGGCTCCGATGAGACCCTGGAAATAATGGGCCCCATCATGAAGCAGGGTGGCAAGAAGGCGGCGGCCACCGCCTTGCAGGAGCATGAGATCTTGGAGCGGGACGGCATCGCCATATCCTCGCTTATTGATCTTTGGGAGGGCGCCCTGGGGGTCCGTGGGGAGATCGTGGAGAAGAGCGCGGTATCGGTCGTAAAGGTGGCCAGGGAGTGCCCCTTCGCCGAGCAGCCCCCCGAGCTGTGCTCCCTGTTCGGCCTGTTCATTGACGGCTTCTGCGAGGTCATCAACCCCGAGTACGAGTGGTGCCAGACCCATAAGATGACCTCAGGGGACCGGGAGTGCCGCTGGGTCTGCCGCAAGGAGGAATGAGGGGGAAAGTGGACCTAAACGCCAAGGTGGCGGCGATACTGGAGGAGGTGGCCGACCTACTGGAGCTGGAGGAGGGCACCTTCTTCCAAGTGAGGGCTTACCGCCGGGCGGCCAAGGAGATCTCTTCGCTGACCGAGGACGTCAAGGACCTGTACGTCCGCGGACACCTGGCCACCATCCCAGGGGTGGGTAGGGCCATACATGACAAGGTAGTGGAGATCGTTCGCACCGGGGAGCTGCAGTACCTGAACGATCTGCGGAACGAGTTCCCGGCCGGTCTGCTACAGGTGATGCAGGTGCCGGACGTGGGGCCCAAGACCGCCGGTCGTCTGTACAAGGAATTGAAGGTGACCGATCTGCAGGACCTGCGCTTGGCCGCGGAGCAGCACCGCATACGCCGGCTGAAGGGCTTCGGGGAGAGGACCGAGGAGAACATCTTGAAGGGCATCAGGTTCCTGGGGTCCAGGCAGGGCCGCATGCTGCTGGGCTACGCCTACCCGCGGGGCAAGGCGCTGGAAGAGCACATGAGGGCCCAGGGATTCGAGCTGGTCAGTCTGGGCGGCAGCCTGCGCCGCATGAAGGAGACCATCGGGGACATCGACATCCTGGTGGGGAGCGATGATGCCTCGGGGGCCATGGACACATTCGTATCCTACTCGCAGGTGGCCGAGGTACTGCTGAGGGGAGAGACCAAGACCTCCATACGGCTGGCGGACGGGGTTCAGGTGGACATGCGTGTGGTGACCCCTGCGAGTTACGGGGCGGCCCTGCAGTACTTCACCGGTTCCAAGGAGCACAACGTGAGGCTGCGTTCGCTGGCCATGGATATGGGTCACAAGGTCAACGAGTACGGGGTGTATCGCAATTCCGACGGGGCCAAGGTGGCCGGGGAGACCGAGGAGGGGGTGTACGAGGTCCTTGGGTTGCAATGGATGCCTCCAGAGATGCGCGAGGACCGGGGGGAGATCGACCTGGCCCGGAAGAGGGAGATACCCCGGGTGGTGACCCTTTCGGACCTCTGCGGGGACCTGCACGTGCACAGCGAGGCCAGCGATGGGGTGGACAGCGTGGAGACCCTGGCCCGGGCGGCGGTGGAAAGGGGATACGAATACCTGGCCATAACGGACCACAGCCGTTCCCTGACGGTGGGAAGCGGCCTGAGCGTGGAGAGGCTGCTGGAGAACATGGACAGGGTGCGCCGGTTGGACGAGGAGATCCCTCAGCTGCACCTGCTCATCGGTGCCGAGGTGGAGATCGACGAAAAGGGAGGGCTGGACTATCCCCCGGAGGTGCTGCGGGACCTGGACCTGGTGGTCGCTGCGGTGCACAGCCGGTTCAAGATGACCCCGGAGGAGATGACCGGCCGGCTGCTCACCGCCATCTCCAACGATAACGTGGATGTGCTGGCGCATCCAACTGGACGCATCATAGGAGGACGCGAAGGCTACCAGTTCGACCTGGAGGCGGTCATGCGGGTGGCCCGGGACAATCACGTGGCACTGGAGGTCAACTCCTTCCCCGAGCGCCTGGACCTGAACGACGTGCATTGCGCCATGGCCCGTGAGAGGGGGGTGACCCTTTGCATCAACACCGACGCGCATAACGTGCGCCAGCTGGATCACATGCTGTACGGGGTGGCCACCGCCAAGCGGGGCTGGGTCCCGCCGGAGCTGGTTCTGAACGCCCTGCCCTGGGAAGCGCTGAGCAAACGGCTCGGTCTCTGATGCTGGACAGACAACTTATATCTCTTAGAAGGTACGATACTTAGGCAATGTCGGCCGAGGATATCGCGGAGCGCATCCGGAGCATGGAGATACGCGGGGCGGCGGAGATCGCCCGCCGGGCCGCGCAGGCCCTGAAGGAGGAGGCGGAAGCGTACGAGGGCGGGGACCTGGCGGAGATGCGTTCCCGGGTGGAACGGGGCAGGGACGCTCTGCTGGCCTCCCGTCCCACGGCCATCTCTCTGTGGAACGGGGTGCAGTACGTGTTCAAGGACACCTCCCTGGCGACCACGGCCGAAGAGTACCGAGAGCGGGTCAGGGAGAACGCCGACAAATTCATCAAGAGATCGAAGAACGCCCTGAAGACCATCGGTCGGCTGGGGGCCAACCGCATTCGCGACGGGGACAAGGTGCTGACGCACTGTAACAGTAAGGCCGCCATAGCCGTAATGGCCGAGGCCTGGGACCAGGGCAAGCGCTTCGAGGCCTTTACCACCGAGTCCCGACCTTGGAGGCAGGGGGTGCTGACCGCCAACGACCTGGCCCGTCTGGGCATTCCGGTGACGATGATCATTGATTCCGCGGTACGCTATGTCATGAAGGACATCGACCTGGTGCTGGTGGGTGCGGACACCATCGCCTCCAACGGGGCGTTGATCAATAAGATCGGCACGTCCCAGGTGGCCCTGGCGGCCCACGAGGCCCGCGTTCCGTTCACAGTCTGCGCGGAGACCTTCAAGTTCTCCCCGAGGACCATATACGGGGAGCTGGTCAAGATCGAGGAGCGGGACGCCACCGAGGTGGTGAGGAAGGGAGAGGTCCCTCCGCAGGTCAAGGTCTTCAACCCGGTCTTCGACGCCACCCCCCCGGAATACATCGACTCGATCGTGACGGAGATCGGGGTCATATCGCCATACGCCGCCTACCAGGTCATAATCAAGGAGCTGGGGCAGGAGTTCATCTTCTACGAGGATTGATCGCATGGAGTACGAAGAAAGATATCTATTTCTGAACGAGACCATTGACGTGGACTCCCATGTCATATGTAAGTACCGGGTCAAGAGCGACCTGAAGATGACCGCCGCCGCCGCGGCCATAGCCACCGAGCAGTCCACCGGGACCTGGACCAAGCTGTCGACCCTTAAGGAGGACAATTTCCTTAGGAGGAGCGGCAAGGTCATCGCCATAGACGGGAACGTGACCAGCATAGCCTTCCCGGTGGAGGACTTCAGTCTGGACATCGGAGGGGTGCCTCAGATACTGAGCATCATCGCCGGCAACCTGTTCGGACTGGAAGCGTTGAAGGCGGTGCGCCTGGAGGACGTCATGTTCCCGAAGTGCATGCTTAAGGAGTTCAAGGGGCCCAAGTTCGGCGTGGATGGGATGCGCTCCATACTCAAGCGCCCCAGCAAGCCGCTGGTGGGCACCATCGTCAAGCCCAAGATAGGGCTGTCCCCGAAGGAGACGGCCGACTACGTGTACGATGCGGGGATGGGCGGTCTGACCAACGGGAAGGACGACGAGACCCTGAGCAACCAGAAGTTCTGCCCCATCGAGGACCGTGTGGTGGCCATCGCCGAGGCCCTGGACCGGGTGAAGAGCGAGAGTGGGCACACTATGATCTTCGCCATCAACGTCAGCACGAACGGGCACCAGATATTGGAGGTGGCCGAGAGGGCCCAGGAACTGGGCGCCACCCAACTGATGGTGGACATCCTGACCTGTGGCTTCGGGGCCGTACAGGTGCTGGCCGAGGACCCTTCCATCAAACTGCCCATACATGTGCACCGCACCATGCACGGGGCCATGACCCGTGACCCGGAACATGGCATCAACATGAATGTCTTCGCCACCCTGAGCCGCATGGTAGGGGGCGACGCCCTGCATGTGGGCACCTTCGGGGTGGGCAAGATGAAGGGGGCGGCCCACGAGGACCTGGCCAATAAGGATATCTGCCTGACCGACCAGTTGCCCTACAAGAGGGTGATGCCGGTCGCCTCCGGAGGCGTGCATCCGGGCATGATCAAGAAGCTGGTGGACATTGCCGGTATGGACCTGCAGATGCAGGCCGGTGGAGGGGTCTCAGGGCATCCTGGAGGGGTGTGCGGCGGAGCCCGGGCCATGGCCCAGGCGGTGGACGCCGCGGCCGCGGGAATAGAGTTGGAGGAATACGCCAAGGACCACCTTGAACTGGCCCAGGCATTGAAGAAGTGGGGATCGGCATGAACCTTAAGGTGAAGTACGTGGACGTGGACACCGGAGAAGCCTCCGTGCTGATGAATGACTTCGACTGCGCCGATCTAGGGCTGCGGGAGAAGGACCGGGTGAAGCTGAACTATGAGGGAAAGATTACAGTGGCGATAGTCATTACCAGCGATACCGTGGTCGAGAAGGGGGAGATAGGGTTGCTGAGGGCGACCAGCCATACCACCAGCGCAAAGGAGGGGGAGATGGTGGAGGTGGCGACCGCCAGGAAGCCCGAGTCCGTGGAGTACATACGCAAGAAGATGGATGGCATCGAATTGAGCACCGATGAGATCAACACCCTCATCGCCGACATCTCCTCCCAGTCGCTCTCCAACATCGAACTCTCGGCGTACATCACCGCTCTGTACATCAAGGGGATGAACATCCGGGAGACGGTCGACCTGACGAAGGCCATGGTGGCCACCGGGGAGACCATCAAGTTCGAGGATGGGCCGATCTACGACTTCCATAGCGTTGGGGGATGCCCTGGGAACAAGATCACCCTGCTGGTGGTCCCAATCATGGCCGCGGGGGGGTGTAAGTTGCCCAAGACCTCGTCTCGGGCCATCAGCAGTGCCGCCGGTACCTCGGACATCGTGGAGGTGTTCGCCAACGTGGCACTGACGCCCCAGGAGCTGAAGGCCATCACCGAGAGGGTGGGCGGGGTAATGGCCTGGGGCGGCTCGCTGAATTTGGCTCCCGCGGACGATATGATCATCAAGGTAGAGTATCCGTTGGGCATCGACCCGCACGCGCAATTGCTGGCCTCCGTCATGTCCAAGAAGAAGGCCGTGGGGGCCAATTATTTGGTGATAGACATACCCATGGGAGTGGGGACCAAGGTGCCGACCATGGAGATGGCCAAGGCCTATGCTCGAGACTTCATTCAGCTGGGGGAGAACCTGGACATACGTGTGGAGTGCGCCATCACCTATGGCGGGCAGCCGGTCGGCCGGGCCATAGGTCCGGCGCTGGAGTCCATAGAGGCCATCTCCATCCTGGAGGGTGTGAAGGGACCGAACAGCGTGATAGAGAAGACCGTTGGCATCTGCGGCATGCTCTTCGAGATGGGGGGCGACTATCAGGGTGCGGAAAGGGCGCGTCAGTTGCTGGCGAACGGCAAGGCCTTGAAGAAGTTCCGGGAGATCGTGGAGGCGCAGGGAGGTGACCCTGACATCAAGTCCTCGGACATCGCCGTGGGACAGTACAGCGTGGACGTCATCGCCAAGCAGTCCGGCTACGTGGGGGGGATCGACAACAAGGCCCTGGTGCGCATAGCCCGGACCGCCGGCTCGCCAAAGGACAAGGGCGCCGGGCTGGTCATCAGCAAGAAGAGGGGCAACAAGGTGGACAAGGGTGAGACCATCCTCACCATCTATGCCGAGAACGAGCTGAAGCTGCAGGAGGCCCTTAGGCTGGCCATACGCATCGAGCCTATCACCATCATGGGCATGGTCCTGGCCCGGGTGCCCTCATTCTCCAGGATGGCCCTCTGAAAACCCCTTCCCCCTTTGTTTCCTTATGGCCTCCTCCAGGCGGAGCGTTCCCAGGGCCACCTCCCGGGCCAGCGAGGAGGAGATGGTCACCGCCCCTTCGCTCTCGATCCGGCTCAGGCGTTGAATGTCACGCAACTCTCCGTTCGTAGGCTCCACCCGGGGACGAAATGGCAGAAGTTCTCCCCGACCCTGGGCGATCATGATGGCCGCCTGCGCGTCGTCGCGTACGGTGCGCAGGGTGGTGGAGGTCTCGTCCACCACCTCGATGTTGCTGGTTATGTCCCACAGGGAGTTCACAACCCGGTCCCGGTTGGTGCGATCGCCGTGACCCACACGCAGCAGAAGCTCGTTGCTCTGCACCAGGGAAAGGTAGTCCTGCACCGCGGGTCCGACCTCCTCGGGGGAGAGCACCGTGTCGGCCATGAGCACCTTTCCGTCGCCCAGTATGGCTATGCCAGGCTTCGGTCCCGGGTCCACTCCCACCACGATGCGGTTGAAGGTCCCCCCCTGCATCAAGGCCAGGGCGGCCTTGACCGCCCTCGCCGGGTCATGGCTGGCGATGACCCTGCGCCCCCGCAGCCGCTTGCGCTCCGCCTCGGTGGTCAGTACCAGCTCCACGTTCAAGGGAAGCGGGTCGCCGAAGCCCAGGGAGATGAACGGCTGGCCTTTCTCCTTCAAGCAGCGAACCGCCTCGTAGAAGAAGCGGAAGTCCTCGGTGATCAGGGCCAAGACCTTCATTCATCTTGAACTTCACTGGCGAGGATTTAATCCTTGGCCCTTGGGAGAAGTGGCGCAGATCTCACCTTACCCATCCGCAAGGATGAAATAAGTGCAGCAGGCATGGAACGTCGTGGACGGAAAGGCCATCGGCGATTCGGTGAGGGAGAAATGTGTCCTTGTCTGCAAGGACTTCTTGAACGAGGAGCTGCCCGACCTGGCCAACCAGTACCTGGCCCGGTACCTGGCGGCGGAGATCGAGCGAGATCTGCCAGACACCGCCAGGGCCATGAAGGGCGAGTGCCGGGTGACGGAGGAGTCTGATTCACATCAGTGCGTACGGGTGCTCACCTCTCAGGAGAAAGAGCATTCGATGATCGTACTTGGGCTGAACCTTTCTCGGGAAGAGTCCGCGGAGGCGGTGGAAAGGTTGAGGCGAAGCCGGGCCAAGGAGCGCCTGCTGGTCTATCTTTTCAGTTTTGAGAGCGTCGGGGACGAGGAGGTCATCTCCCAGGCCATCATGGAAAGGGAATTGCTGAGCATGGTTCGGGACAGCGGGATAACCGCCTTCTTCGCAATGCTGGACGCCCGGGCGGGCATGGGCATGCTGGCCCGGATCGACGGCGACCGGCGCATCATCGAATACCTGCCCCATTGATCATTCCTCGTTCACCCGATCGGTGTTCTCTGGCAATCTTCTTCCAAGAGCCAGGAATCCGAACGTGGACAGCAGACCGAAGGAGCCGATGCTGGCCCACAGTAAGATGGGCATGCCGAACAGGGCATCGTAGAGCAGGCCGCCGAAGAAGGGGCCGGCCGAAAAGCCGAAGTTACCCACTAGCCCGTAGATCCCCTGGTACCTCCCCCTCTCCTTCTCCGGGGACATCTTGGCCACCAATGTCATCGAGGAAGGGGAGACGATGATCTCGCCCATGGTCGCTATGAACATGCACACGGCCAGGAAGGCGAAGCCGGGGGAGGAGAAAATGCCTGGTATCTGGGCTCCCAGCGAGGGGGCCAGACCTACGATACCGTAGCTGAGGGCGTATAGCAGGGAACCGAAGGCCAAGACCTTGGTCATGCGGTAGCGATTTATGATACGGACCATAGGGAATTGTATAAGCACCACCATGGCCCCGTTCATGGCGTAGAGGTACCCTAGCTCGGCCTTGCTAATGCCCACCTGGACCGTCGAGAACACCGCGAAGGTGGAGGTCATCTGCCCGAACATGATGAAGAGGAAGATGGAGATGAGGGAGAAGGACAGGAAGCGCTTGTCCTCCTTTATGCGCCCCAGGTCCCTCAGGGAGAAGCCGCCCCTCTTGCTGCTGGCAGTGATGCTCTCGGCCACGAACAGCAGCACGATGACGGACACCGTCCCGGTGGCCATGGCGCTGATTAGGAAAAGGAACGGATATGATATCATGGCCAGCATCCCTCCCAGCAACGGCCCAATGGCCCAACCCAGGTTACCACCGATACGCAGCAGCCCATAGGCCTCTAGCCTCTTCCTGGGCTCTACCACGTCCGCTATCAGGGCGTTGGTCGCCGGTTCGAACAGTGAGCCGGCCAGGCTGCTGAGGGAGATCATTAGGGCGATGATAGTGAGGTCCGCGCCCCCGGCGATGACATAGGCCAGGGTGAGGAATATGAAACAGCGGGCGGCCATGGCCAGGATCATGATCTTCCTGCGCCCCACGATATCGGCCAATTCCCCTCCGATCATCTGCCCCACCGAGCCGACGATGGCGGATATGAGCAGAATGAGGCCCACGACGGTCATGGGCACCTGCATCTCCTCGTTCAAATAGATGGACAGATAGGGCATGACCACCGAGTAGCCCAGCGCGGAGATG
>CAZXTA010000041.1:0-12049 GCA_964642865.1 uncultured Methanomassiliicoccus sp.
CGAAGGTTCCTAGGAAGAGGCAGTCGCTGCTCTTCTCCGCTACCATGTCCCCGGACATCAAGCAACTGGCGATGCGACAGATGCTGAATCCCCGGGAGATACTTGTCTCCAAGGACGAGCCGGTCCTGGACCTTACCAGGCAGTATTACCTCATAACCGAGAAGGAGGACAAGCGCGACGCGCTATACACCATTCTGGACCTCAACGAGCCGAAGGCCATCGTGTTCTGCCACACCAAGCACAAGGTGGACCAGGTGGCCAAGAAGCTGCGCAACCACAACTACATGGTGGGAGCGATCCACGGCGACGTGGCACAGAACAAAAGGGAGAGGGTGATCCAGAGCTTCAAGGATGGTTCCATCCGTGTCCTGGTGGCCACGGACGTGGCGGCCCGCGGGCTGGACATCGATTCCGTGGAATGCGTCATCAACTTCGACGCGCCGAACGACCCGGATACGTACGTGCATCGCATCGGACGCACCGGACGCGCGGGAAAGGACGGCACCGCCGTGTCCCTGTTCCTTCCCGAGGAGCGCCGGATGATCAGGGACATCGAGCGAAGGACCGGCAAGCCCATCGACCCCATGGACATCCAGATCGTGCACAGGCCCGAACCGGAGATCAAGAGGATCGAGGCGGTCAGGATCGCCGTTCAGGCGGGGTCCGCGGAGCCGGCCAGGTCCAAGAGGAGCCGCTCCTCCGGGAACGTCGCCTCCATCGAGATCAACCTGGGGAACGCGGACAGGCTAGGCAAGGGCGAGGTTGTGAGGCTGGTCCGAGGGGACACCGACCTCACCGCCCGGGATGTGGGGAAGATCACCATGGGCGAGAGGTACACCTATGTCGAGGTGTTCAGGAAGGACGCGGAGAAGGTCATCTTCAACCTGTGCGACCAGATCTACAAGGGAAAGACCGTGATGGCCAGGGTCGTATAGGTCTTTCGACCAATGTCCCAGAGGTCCTTGAGCACGGTCCGAGCTCTGATCGAAAATATCCACGTCGACATCCACTGGCACTATAAGGTCGGACATCGATATGATAGACCGTTAGAATGTCTGAACTCAAGACCGTGGAGCACGTCGACCTGGAAAGGTATATGGGAACCTGGTACGAGATAGCTAAGTTCCCGCAAAGGTTCGAGGATGGGTTGGTCGGCATAACGGCAACCTATTCATTTCTTCCCAACGGAAAGGTCAGGGTATTGAACAGTGGCTATATAGGGGACTTTGACGGTAAGAAGAAAACGGCCAAAGGGAAAGCCTGGGTAGTGGACAAGAAGACCAACGCCAAACTGAAAGTGAGCTTCTTCTGGCCTTTCTCAGGGGATTATTGGATACTCGAGCTAGGGAAAGACTACGAATACGCTGTGGTCGGTGAAGGGTCCCGTCAATACCTTTGGATCCTTTCGAGAACGCCCCGGATGGACGAACCAGTCTATAATGGGATATTGGAACGTTTGAAGGAAAAGGGCTTCGATATATCCAAAATAGAAAAGAACCCTCAAATGTGAAGGCGGCTCCGAATCACAAGGGACAGCCAGATATTACGGGATACCGGCCGATAGATCCAATGATATCGAGGGATTCGAACTTGTTCCTACCACTGAGGTAACAGATCGGAAATCATTCAAGGGTGATCCTCAAGAAACCTTCGATACGTTTGGCGAGGTATATTGTATGCACGATCTTGAAAATATCCTGCTAGATGGGACATCCTGTGAAATTGACAAATGCAAGCGATAATACGGACGATCGCTGGACCATCCATTATCGTTGAGACCTGACCTCGACAGTTGAATGGATGCAATTCTGAACGAAGGTTGAAAATACACGATACTGGACGCGAAAGCGTCCAGCATCAAGGAATTAATGAACTCTCCCCAATCTCAACATAATCATGTGTCAAGGTGAGGTTTTAATAACATACCATAATTTATCGGATGGTTCTGAAGGTATGAGCAAGAAAGTGCTCTTTATCAGCGGCTCAATCGGTCTCGGACACGTCCTGCGGGACCTGGCGATAGCGAAAGCATTGCGCCAGCGTAGGCCAGACGTGGAGATAACTTGGTTAGCTGACGAACCTGCCCGCTCAGTGATCCGGAACGAGGGGGAAAGGATTGCCCCTGAATCGACCATGGTGTCGTACGGAACGATGAGGATAGAGGAGGCGGCCAAGGAGTTCCGGACCAACATGACCATGATTGGCGTGGACATGATAGGTGATGCCACGGCTAATGCAGAGGCCTGCCACCAAGTGATAGAGCGAGAAGGCATCGATCTGGTCGTTGGGGACGAGGTCTACGATTTATTGGAGGCAGTCCAAAATCAGCACGGTCTGCTGAAGAAGGCGAAGCTGATATTCATCTCTGACTTCGTCGGCTTCGAGGCGATGACCGAGAACCCGATGGAACGCCTGTATGTGAACATCGCCAACGGCAAGTGGTACAAGACTATGCTGGATCCGCAGATCGCCACCCGCAGCCTGTTCGTCGGTGTACCTGAGGACATCCCCGAAAAGGACTGGGGGCCTTTCCTGTCCAACTTCAAGGACCTGGTCACTAGAATGGACTTTCTAGGTTACATCCTGTCCTTCGACCCCCGGGACCTATCCGACCGGGCTAAGGTCCGTACCACCCTGGGTTACGGGGACGGACCTCTCATCGTGTGCACCGTCGGTGGCACGTCCGCGGGCAAGCCACTGCTAGACCTCTGCGCCCAGGCGTACCCGATAATCAAACGCTCCCTTCCCCAGACGAGGATGATTCTAGTCTGTGGGCCGAGGATTGATCCTCAGTTGATTGAGGCCCAGGAAGGGTTGAACGTGGTGGGCTACCTGCCTGACCTATACCGCTATTTAGCAGCCTGCGACCTCGCTATCACCACTGCCAGCGGGACGACCTCGTTGGAGCTGTTGGCTCTTCAGAAACCGTTCATCTATTTCCCCCTAGAGCAGCACTTCGAGCAGAACGTGCACGTCTCAACGTCGAATAGGCGAAGAGGTGCAGATTTGCGGTTGCTCTTCTCCCAGGCCACTCCTGAACTACTGGCCAAGACGGTTCTGGAGAACATAGGACGAAAGATGGATTATGAGCCAATCCCGCTAGACGGGGCGAAGAAAGCCGCGGTCATAATCGATGATGTCCTGAATATGTCCTGAAAACCTCATAGGTGGGAGACATAGGTTATTGAGACAATCCTGCACTATGCCCACATGATTGGAATCCATGGTTTCATCCTCACCTTGCACCTATGCTAAAAGTCTCCCCGTTATCGACCTTATCATCATCGTTGTTTATTCATTTCCTTCTCCCGCGATCTTATCTCTTTGGTCGTCCCCCTCGATCGCAGCGCACGGACAAGCAGCTATCAGCGTTCAACGACGCATGATGACCAATTCGTCATCCTTCCTCACCGGCCTTACCGCGATCAGTTGAGAGCGTTCCTCGACGCGTGTCAAACTCAGCGGTCGGGGTCGATGAGCGTGAAGCACCTCCCTCCGGACTATCATCGTATACATCACTTCTAGCAGCTTCTTGTCCGTGGCGATCGTAGCTTTCTTCGATCCTTTCTCTTCCTTCTTCCGTCGGAAGAAAGCGGTCAGCCTGGAATCCTCACAGTGCATCACATGCGTATGCACCGCCTCGGTCAGCATATATCGGATGCGGGGGTTGCCCTGCTTGGACATACGATACGCATGCGCCTTCTTCTCGCCGGACTGACGCACCACCGGTGCCAGACCAGCATACGATGCCGATCGGTCGGCAGACCTGAAACGGGATAGGTCACCGATCTTCACCTGACGATGCAGCGTATCAGGGAATTGGCCGACTCGTTCCCTTTCTGGCAGCGCCACAAGCGTCCCGGCAGGCCGCCAGTCAAAGAACGCGATCTGGATATTCATTAAGTGCGGGCACGGGATTTGTGAGACGCAATAGCCAGTACGTTTGATTTTTAAATTAATCAGCGGGGAATTGACTTAAACCCATTTCTTTATATTTATAAATATTAATATATATTATAAATAAATATTATATTATATATAATATTAATTATGTAATCATTACTAATTTGGATAACTAGTCCCCCTTGTAACAGATCAATAAACCCTTAGTATCAGTAAAGAAGCAATCCCGTCGGGATTTGCGTACCGACCTATCCAGGTGGTTCAGAAAAAAATCTCAGAGATGTAAAATTCGGTTCAACCCTTTTCTTTATTTATTCAATCAAGAATAATAATTAAATTGTTGAGTTATCATGTATTAAAATAATATTCACCCTAATATTAATAAGGGCATTGAACCTTTTTCGTTTTTTTCAATGGGGATCAAATCGATCGAGATTCATTAATATAAGTGAATTGAAGGGCGGTGAAGAGTGGGCTCAGCCGGGGCCACGTATCGCTCGAGCCAGACATGACGAACAGAATTCTATTCAAATCGATATCGCATGGAGCCAGTTCAACAAACCATTTCCACATATTTTTTTAAAATAGCTAAAATAAAAATCATTCCATTATTTCATGAAATAATAGAGATCGCCGAGCTTGATTGGATGATCTTCTGAAAAAACACCCTGCAATCCCAACACTGTTTAATAATGGGTCTGTTACTAAACAAAATTCATGGAAGCGCCTTTAATAAGGATGCGGGCGCGTATCATCTACTCCATTGTCGTGAATACCCTCTCTTGAGCGCCCGAATCTCCTTATCCTACATGGGATATTGTTGTGTGATTGGCCAATGAGGGAGACCTGTAAATGAGGATCGCTATTGCAGGCGCGGGTATGTCTGGTGCCTATCTGTTCAGACGTCTTATCAATGACGGTTTCAAAGACATCGATCTTTTTGATGCTAAAAAATCTAACCCGTGCGGATGCAGGCCATGTGCCTGGGGCTTCGCGCCAATAGCGGAAACATTCAATTTGATCGCAAAGGTGACCGATCCTAACCGTTTCGAACTTCAAAGATCTGAAATGGTATCGTTCGATGGGATTGACATCCGTTCTAACATGCTGACGATGAACAAACCTGCCTTGATCAAAGATATGATAGGCGACACGGAGATCAGGCAAGGCCTGATCGACCTTACCAAATATGATAGGGTCATTGACGCCACTGGATTGAGCAGAGCTTATCTGCCCCCTATCAAGGACGATTATATCGCTAATTGTACCCAGTATAAGGTAAGGAGCGAAGAACCGCTTGGGTTTTGGTTCAGAACCTCATCCGTAGGCTATGAATGGTGCTTTCCGCTCGGCCGAGATGAGTTTCATATTGGAATCGGAAGCCTCAAGTCCGATATCAGATCATATCGACCTTTGAAGAACAGGGATGGTCGGGACCTATCGGTACAAGTATTGTGCAAATGCTATAGCAGCGTAAGATTGACAGCACCTTTCTTTTCACAGCCGTTCGTGAAAGACCAGAAGATAGTTGGTATCGGGGAGAGCATTGGAGCGGTCGCCCCGCTAGCTTCGGATGGAAATCTTTATGCCATGCAGTGTGGGGAATTGCTCCTTGAGAATTGGGACGATCTCGATCGTTATTCGGAAAGGGTGCTTAAAAGGTATGACTGGATGCGAAAGGAGCGAAAGGGTTTGGAAAAGCTGATGGAGGGGCGGACACCATCGCTCCTTGAGTCAATGAGCATGAGGAAGCACCTCAAAACGGTGGGCATCGAAATAAAGGCCAGCCACATTCTAAGATTATTACGAAATATGTCAAAGTGATTACAGATTGATCTGATAAAACCACGGTATTGATCGAATGGCAGCGGATGATGCTTGGATTTTATTACATATTCCCCAGTAGGATCAGGATATATATGATACTAAATATATAATTAAAGATCCTTTATCGATATTTTCCATGCCATTCAATACATGAGCTGACAAAAAAGGATAAGATAATAAACCCCTTTCATTCTTTTTACGCCAATGGTACTTGAATCACAATTCGGAGCCCAAGCCTTGATGTTATTGGGCGGAATGCTGATTCTTTTACTATTGCTGTTCTTGTTGCTCGCGTTTATTGTCGTTAGTATTTTATTCCTATCAATAAAACATGGGAAATTCTATTTTCCCAAATTGCTAAGGACCGGTTTTATTTTCATGGAGAACGCTATAAAAAACATCTGCGCGCTCTATGGATTGAAGGAAGACGACCTCACGATATTTTTTATCCAATTGCATAACAGAATGAGCGAAGGTGATTTCGCTAAGATCGAGACGAAAGACCGCGCCATCTTCTTACCTCATTGCCTCAGATCGTCAAAATGCCCCGCTATCCTGACCGAGGAAGGATTATTTTGCAAGCATTGCGGGAGATGCGAACTTGATCAGTCCATAAAAGAGCTTGAGGAGATGGGCTACAAGGTTTTCATCGTCCCGGGTTCCACGTTCATCGGACGCATGGTCAAGAAACATCTGCCCCGCGCCATTATTGGAGTGGGCTGCTTGAGAGAGATCAAGGATGGGCTTGAGTTCGCAGATAAGCTCGGGGTCGTCGTAATGGGCGTGGTCAATAAAACCGATGGTTGCATAGAGACGCTGGCTGATTGGCCTGAACTGATAAAGGTCGCTTCATTGAAAGCACCGAGGATCTGAACACGAAATTCCCTGTCGTCGGAGAGGGTGACCTTTGAGGGCCAGAGCCATATTGGACCTATTGTGACCTTGAGATCGCGGTTAGGCCGAAGGATCTGCAAATCGTGAAATCGAATAGACCGATCAAGTTATTCAATTGAAATTGGTGCGGGCGACGGGATTTGAACCCGTGTTATGAGCTTGGCAAGCTCAAGTGATAACCAGCTACACTACGCCCGCATTGCGCTTTTTCGGGAATGCACTGAACGAATTTAAAACTTGTTGACGCCCAGCATGTCCGGCGGACCACCCGCGGAAAGGCTCACTTGACCTCGATGACCACCAACAGGTCGCCGACCTGAATGGTCTCCACCGCCTTGCCCTTGTGGCGCAGTTCGCAGACCACCTCCACCAGGTCGCTGGTGATCAGCACCCGATGACCATCGTTCAGCAAGATCTCGAAACCGCCCTTGTCCAGCAAGTTCATGACCTCCTCCGGGTCCATGGTGGCTATCTGCGAGACGATCGCCTTGGCCTCCGTTTTAAACCGCGGTCCGATCTTGGCGTGCACCGGCCTGACCACGATGGGGCAGCGGTCCAGCTGGGCCCGCTCCATGAGATCGATTCTTTCTGACCTCACCGTCCTGGCGATGTCTTGCTCGTATCCTTTCAACGAAAGGGCGCCGGTACCGACGATCTCCACCGCCAGCAGCTCTTTGTTCAGGGGGTACTTCTTCTCCGCCTTCCAGTTGCGTACGGCGGCGATGATGTCCTTGACCAGCTCCCCCTTGACCTCCGCCTCCTCGTCCACCTTCTCCGGCTCTGGCCACTTGCTGACGTGAATGCTCTTCGAACCGTCCATCTCCGCGAACGGCCGATAAGCATCCTCCGTCACGTGCGGAAGCATAGCTGCCATCATCTTCAGGATGCCCATGTAGATGGTGTAAAGCGTGTAACGCACGGACCTGTCCCCGTCCCGCGTACGGTACTTGGACATCTCCACATAGTGATCGGCGAACTCCTTCCAGGCGAAGTTCTCCACCTCCCGCATGGCCTTGTCGAAATTGTAGGTGTCCAGGTGCCCGGTGACCGTCTCCAGCACCCGTGTGTAGCGGCTCATGATCCAGCGGTCGATGGGCCTCAGCTGCACCCTTTCCGGCCTCTCTGTGACGGTCCTCTCGATCAGTTTTCCGAGGTTCCAGATCTTGGTGCACAGCTTCTTTCCGTGCACCACGTCCCTCTCCCGGAAGGCGTGGTCCTCGCCCAGGGAGCAGGTGCAGGCGTAGTAGCGCAGGGCGTCCGCGCCGTAGCTCTCCAGTAATGGCATGGGATCGATGATGTTGCCCATGGACGTATGCATCGGCGCCCCGTCCGGGGACATGATGAACCCGTGGATCATGATGTGCTCCCACGGTATCTGGTCGGTCAGCAGGTGCTCCCTCAGGATGGTATAGAAGGCCCAGGTTCGAATGATGTCATGGGATTGCGGCCTCAGGGACATGGGATAGAGTTTCTTGAACTTCTCCTCGTTCCGCTGCCAGAAGGTGTTGTACAACGGAGAGACGGACGAGTCCATCCAGGTGTCGAAGACGTCCTGGCAGCCTTTGAGCTCCCCACCGCACACGGGGCAGGCCTCCTTGTAGGGGGGAGTGATGGTGGGGTCGATGTAGCAGTCCTCCTCCTTCGCCGGCAGCACGTAATCGCACTGCTGGCACTCCCATACCGGGATGGGGGTGGCGAAGTAGCGCTGTCGGGAGACCACCCAATCCCATTGCAGGGAGTTGACCCATTCCTGTAACCGGACCTTCATGAACTCCGGGAACCACTTGATCTCGTCCGCCCTCTCCAGCACCTCCTTCTTGAAGTCCATGGTCCTGATGAACCACTGCTTGACCTGCAGGTACTCGATGGGGGTGTGGCACCTCCAGCAGATGCTGACGTTCTGGGGCAGGTCCTCCTGTTTGACGATGAGGTCGGCATCGGTCAGGTCCCGAATGACCCTCTCCCGGGCCTCCTTGACCGGCATGCCCTCGTACGGACCGGCCAAGGAGGTCATCCGCCCCTCCTCGTCGATGCCCTTGTCCAGAGGCAGCTTGTACTTCATCACCCATTCCAGATCGGTCTTGTCCCCGATGGTGCAGATCATGACGATGCCGGAGCCGAAGGCCGGGTCGACCTTGTCGTCAGCGATGACCTCCACCCGCTTATTGAACAGAGGGGTGACGATGTGCTTGCCGACCAGGTCCGCGTACCTCATGTCAGTTGGGTGTACCGCAATGGTCTGGCAGGTGCAGATGAGCTCCGGTCTGGTGGTGGCGATGATGATGTGCTCATCGGAATCTGCGATGGAGAACTTGATGTAGTTGAGCTTGGTCACGTTCTGCTCGTACTCCACCTCCGCGTCAGCGAGCGCCGTTATGCAGCGGGGACACCAGTTGACCGGGTAATTGCCCTTGTAGGCAAGCCCTTTCTGCAGCATCTTGATGAAGGATATCTGGGTGATGCGCCTGTAATAGGGAGCGTCGGTCTGATAATAGACAGAGGGGTCCATGCTCTCCCCCAGCATCTCGAACTGCTGCGTCATGGAATCGATGAATGAATTGGCGTACTCCTCGCACATCTCGATGTACTTCTGCCTTGGCACGGAATACTTGTTGATGCCGAACTTCTTCTCCACGCGGACCTCGACCGGCGTGCCGTTCACGTCGAAGCACAGGGGGAACATGACGTTGTATCCCCTCTGCCGGTGGTACCTGGCGGCGAAATCGATCAGCGAGTAGCCTGTGGCGTGGCCCAGGTGCAGGGCGCCGGAGGCGTAGCGCGGGGGGTTGTCGATGGAATAGACAGGTCTGGGGGAATCGAAATCGAACTTGTAGAGCTCCCACTCCTTCCACTGCTTCTGCCACTTCCTCTCGGTCGGTACCGCTTCATATTGAGACATGGAATGGAAAGAGAATGGGAAGAGGTTTAAAAAAGGTTGCTGAGTCCAGCTCAGCGGCGGTTCTTCTTGGTGCGCACGTCCTGGTTGTGCTCCTTCTTGTCCTTGACCACCCGGTCCAGCCTGTCCATGAGATCGACCGTGGCCTGACCCAGGGACCAATCGACCGCTTTGGCCATGTACTGCGAGCTCTCCGTGCTCAGCCTGCCGTTGAGGGAATACTTGGCGGAGTTGCCGGTACTGTTATACTTGCTCACATGGATGGTGAAGAGCAGCGGCCTGGTGAACTTGGCGATCTTGGCCAGCCCGGACTGCACCTCCCTCTCCATGACGTCCAGGGAGAGGCGGTCCTCCTCCTCCAGCCCGGATATCTGCGTGTACACCATGTCCCTGCTGCGCACCGAGGCCATCAGCTCCAGTACATCGTACTTGGTGATGACGCCTACCATGCGGTCCCCGCTGACCACCGGCAGGGTGGATACGTTGTTCTCCACCATGCTCTCGATCGCTTTCGTCAGCGGGTCCTCGGCGGTCAGCGTCAGCGGGCTGGGGTGCATGAGGAAGCGCACCTCCACCTCCACCGGGTTGTTGTTGCCGGCCATGTCCCCCCTGCTCTGCCTGTCAGTGCCCGAACCGCTCCAGGAGTACTGCACTATGTCCTTGATGCCGATGATGCCCGTCAGCCGCTCATAATCGTCCACCACCGGCACGGTGCGCACCTCCAGCTCCCTCATCAGCGCCATGGCGTCCTTGATCTGGTCCTTCTCGTGCACCGCACGAACCTCGTTGCTCATCATGTCCCCCACCTTCACGGCCTTGACGTCCTTCAGCTTGGGAAGGACGGAGATGACCCCGGCGCGGGTTATGATGCCCTGCAGCACCCGGCCCTTGGTCACCGGCAGGTGCCGGTAGCCGGAGGACAGGAAATGCTCGGCGATCTCGGTTATCGGAGTCTCCAGCGTGATCTCCGGAGTGTTCTCCATCATGGTCCTGGCCTTGGTTCCCAGGACCAGGTTCTTCTTTCTGATGACCGTGCTATAGCTGATCACGCCCAGCAATTTCCGGCCGTCCACCACCGGGATCTCGTGCAGATCGGACGACTTCATCTTGGCCACCACGTCAGATAGGGCCATCTCCGGGTCCACGGTCTCGAACTTCCTCTTCATCAGGTCCCCAACATAGTTGGAATCGATGAGGGACCTGAGCAGTTCTCTCTTCTTCAATCCCTCGATGCTTTCTCCTACCATTTCGGCTCACCTTCTTCGTCCTTCATAATGAGAGTTTCCGCCGCAGACGTTCCTTGACGAACGCCACGACGTCATCGGCCGAGACCCGCACCTGTTCGGCGGTGTCACGGTCCCTGATCGTTACGTCCCCCTTATCCAGGGTGTCGTAGTCGACGGTCACGCACCAGGGCGTCCCCGCCTCGTCCATGCGGGCGTACCTGCGCCCGATGGAACCTGAATCATCGTAATAGGTGGCAATGCCCTCTTCGCGCAGTGCGATGTCCAATGCTCGAGCCACCTCCTCCATGCCGTCCTTGGACATGAGGGGGAAGACGCCCACCTTGATCGGAGCGACCAGGGGCCTGAGGCTGAGGGTCACGTACCCGTCCTCCTTCTCCCCGTAGGCGTGCTCCAGGCAGCTGTAAAGTATGCGGTCCAAGCCGTGGGACGGCTCGATGACGTGCGGTACGACCTTCACGCCATTGACCTTCTCCTTGACCCGGGCGACCTCGTAGTAGGTGGAGTCCAGGTTCACGTTCTGTCCCTCCACGACCACCGTCACCAGGCCGTCATGCACCGCGGAGACGTCCATGGCCTCCAACTGCTTCTTGATGTCCCCGGCGGCCCCCTTGAACTTGGGACCCAAGGCACCGAACTTGGGACGTACGACCTCTCGCTCCACGTCCTTCGGCCCCTCGAAGCGCTTGAAGGCGGTGAGGTCCGCCTTGGAATGCTCCATGTGCCGGGACAGGTCCCAGCAGCCACGGTCCGCGATGCCCACCATCTCCGTCCACCCGAAGCTGATCAGTGCTTCCGCATCCCAGCAATCGGAGGCGTAGTGCGCCATCTCGGTCTTCAGGTGCTGCCGGAATCGGAGCCTCGCGGGATCGATCCCCGCGGATGTCAGAAAATCATAGGTCACCCACATGAAGTAGGCCAGGGTCTGGTTTCCTATGATTCCCCTTTCCACCGCCTCGCCGTAGGTCGTCTCCACCTCCTGCTCCCCCTCGTTGGGGACCAGCCGGACCTTGTTGTCCTTGATGATCGCATAGCGAGGCCAGGTCTTGTCCTCCGGGTCCACGAACAGCTCGGCCTCCATCATGTTGAACTCCCTTAACCTTATCACCCCTTGCCGGGGGGATATCTCGTTCCGGAATCCCCTGCCGACCTGGATGCAGCCGAAGGGCAGCCTCTCCCGGCAATGGCGGTACAGGTTGGTGTAGTTGACGAATATGGACTGGGCGGTCTCCGGGCGCAGGTAGCCCGTTCGACCGTTCCCCGGACCTATCTTGGTCTTGAACAT
>CAZXTA010000042.1:0-11959 GCA_964642865.1 uncultured Methanomassiliicoccus sp.
GAGCGATACGCTGGCGATGGTGGAGGAGTCCCTGGAGCAGCTGCGGGAGATGAGTGCCGAGGTGGGCGACGTGACGGTGCTGCTGGAGCAGGCCAGGGCGCTGCGGCGCACCGGCAGCTCCTCCACCGCGGCCGATCTGGCGAAACGTGCCCAGGACCGCTGCCAGGCCCTGGCCCGGGAGAGGACCGTGGCCCTGATGAGCTTCGCCGGCGGCCTGACCGAGGAGAGGAAAGGCTGGGAGGACCTGTCCACCGCCCGCAAGTTGAACGAGGACATCGAGGAGGCGCTGAAGAACAACCGCTTCCGGCACGCGAATCTATTGGCGCGGTCGTTCAGAGAGGAGCTGGAGCGGGTGCTGCAGGACAGATCGCAGGCGGAGGAGGAGCTGCGCAAGTTCGAACTGCGCATCAAGGAGGAGGCTAAGGCGGGATTGCACCCCGAGCCCTCGCAGAAGGCCCTGGAGAAGGCGCGGACGCTCATGGCCCAGGGGAGGTTCGTGCAGGCATTGGGCAGCGTGACGGTGGCTAGCGACGAGCTCACGTCCATGACCGATATGTACGAGTCCCGCCTCTCGGAATACAACTCCCTGCGCGAATCGCTCAACTCCCTGGAGGTGCTCGACCCCCGGAAGGACAACGTGGAGGAGCTGCTCGACCAGTGCTGGTCCTCCCTCAGGGAGCTGAGGTTCGAGCCTGCCTCGCTGTATCTTAGGAGGGCGAGGAACGCGTTGAACGATTTCTTGACCATTCGCACGAACGAACTGCTGTGGGAGTTCAACCCCTTGCACGACCTCATCAAGCGGTTGAACCTGCAGAAGAGGTTCGCCTCGGCCATCGCCGAGATCGAAAAGGGGGCGGTGGACGGCGTTACGCCAAGGGACCTCAACCGTCTCTCCCGCAACGTCGAGCTTGTGCGGGCGGGGATGCGGGACATCTTCCAGGAGCAGCGGGAGAAGGTGCGCCGGACCATTGAGAAGTCGTCCCGGGCGGACAAGCAGACCGGACGTTCCTGGGAGATATGGTCGGACGCCGAGGCGCAGGCCTTGAAGGGCGATATGTGGGAGGCGTTCAATTCGTTGGAGACCGCCATCAACGTCATCGGGCGCAAGAGCGGGGAGACCCCTGAGCAGCTGAGCAAGCAGCTGGAGGAGATGCTGGAACGGGCGAACCGATTGCGCATCGATCTGAAGGGGACGGAGAAGGCGTACGCGGACGCGCTGGAGATACAGCGGGAGGGCAAGAACCCCCTGTCGCAGTTCAAGATTGCATGCGAGATATCGCGCAAGGAGGTGCGGACGACATATCCGGACATCTCGGCGGAGCTGCAGTTCGTGGGAGAGGCCCTCGAAGGCCGACAGATGGACGTGGTTGTGCACCTGAAGAACGACGCGAAGTACGATGCCAGGAACGTCCGGGCCTTCATCTTCGGCGACGTGGAGGTCAAGGGGATGGTCGAGGCCGAGACGTTGAAGGCCGGGGAGTCCGTCAAGGGCCGCATAACCATCGTGCCGATGAGGACCGGGCTGCTGTCCCTGGGAATATCCGTCAAGTGCAAGCCCCTGCTGAGCGATGAGGACGTGCTATACGACAGCAAGTTCGACCTGGACGTTAAATGATCTTAGTTAATTGATTTTATTATTATCGTCCTAAAATAGGACGGAAATTAGATATTATCGTCCTGATATAGGACGAACAGATGAAAATAGGGGACGTGGCCGAGGAATGGACGGATTACGCCCTTAGCAAGAGACTGCTTAAGAGGGAGTTGGCGGAGGACGAGGTCCTGTCCGCCTCCGAGACCAAGGTCGCGGTGATCAGCGGGGTCAGGAGATGCGGCAAGTCCAGCTTCCTGATGATGCTGGTACAGCGCCTCAGGGCCGGCGGGAAGAAGGTCTGCTACGTTAATCTGGAAGATGCCCGGCTCATAGGCGAGGCGGACGTGCTGGACCGCCTGCTGGGCTGGTTCGGTGACGAGGGATACCTGCTGCTGGACGAGGTGACCGCCGTGCCCGGCTGGGACGGGTGGTTGCTTAGGGTCCATGAGCTCATGAAAGGGCGACTGCGCCTCGTCGTCTCCTCCCTGCGCAACAGCGTGCGGGCGCCGAGCCGGCCCCTGCGGGGAAGATGCGTGTACTTCGACCTCTATCCCCTATCCTTCTCCGAGAGGCTGGCGTTCAGAGGGGTCCCCCCTGGTAGAACCGTCGTGCTCAAGGGAGCTGTGGAGCTCCAGATCGACGAGCACCTGAAGTTCGGCGGGTTCCCGGAGATCGTGCTGCAGGACGATCCGAAGGAAAGGATAAGGACCCTGCTTTCGTACGATCGGGAGATAGTCGGCCTGGACATCGCGGCCACCACGGGTACGGACCGCGTCATGGTCGAGCTCTTCAGCAAGTACCTGCTGCGCTCGCCCTACTTCTCCGCCACCGCCTGCACGAGCTTCCTGAAGGGGCTGGGGTACAAGGTCGGCAAGGACAAGGTCCTGGAGCTGGAGCGGGCGGCCGCGGACAGCATGCTGTATCACTTCCTGAGCGTGCATTCCTCCAGCGTCAAGGACATGACGCAGCAACCTCGGAAAGCATACGCCGGGGACGTCGGGCTGCACCTCATCGGCCCCGTGGAGGACCTGGGGAGAAGGATGGAGGACCTGGTCTGCCTGGAGCTGCTTCGACGGCTGACGCCCGGGGAGGAGCTGCACTACTGGAAGGACTCGGCGGGGGCGGAGGTGGATTTCCTGGTGGTATCAGGTCTGAAGGTGATGTCGGCGATACAGGTGTGCCATGATGTCAACGTGCCAAAGACGCTCGCCAGGGAGCTGCGCGGGCTGAAACGCTGCGTCGAGGGGATGGAGGTGCAGCGGTGCCTGATGATCACCAGGGAGAGCTCGGCCATCTACGATGTGGACGGGCTCATGGTGGAGGTGGTCCCTCTGAGGGAGTGGCTGCTGCAGGAGACCTCTATCGAGGAGAGGGCGTTGCGGCCGATGTTAAAGCTGGCCCGCCGGGGGCGCCCTCCGAAGAGATGATGGCGCGGTCCTGAGGTGGATGCGGAGTGAGCGTCACTCTTTCGCGAGCTTCCCGGTCAGCTTCATGTAGTGACCGGCCCCGGTGGTCAGGAAGGACAGCTCGTTCAACTCTTCTAGGACATGAGATGTGGCTTCTCCGTTCTTCATCTTGACCGCCAGTTCGTCCATGAGGTCCGCCAACCTGTTGAAGGCCTTGTTGGTGAGCGGAACCGCCCGATCGCCCTGGGCGAAGGACGTCAAGCGGGCCAGGAACGAATTGTAGGCATGGTTCAGTATGAGGCTGACCATAAGCAGCTCCCGGTCATAGGCCAGTCTCATCACCCGGTCCACCATCCCGTATGTCGCGCTGAACAGGAACATCTTCTTGCTTAGGTCCGGTTCCTCCTTCATGGCCTTGGCGATCGAGGAAAGCTCTTCCACCAGCATGCTCTTGAGGTTGACGCTCATCTCTGAGATCATTTTATCACCAGGTCCTTGTCGGTGCCGTGCCCAGGGGAGTCCGGTTCGTCCCCAACGGTGGAACCATCGGTTCGCTCACCACGGTCGTTGTTACGAACGGCCCTCCCCTCTCCCTTGACCTGACTGGGTCCAGGGCATCGAAGGTCATTTCCATCAGGGTTTCCTCCACCTCAGGGAACATCTGCATTATGATGGAATCGTTGAGGGCGTTGACGGAAGTGACCAGGGGTTCCTCGGTATTCAGTCTGAAGAAGTCCATCTTTCCCCGGGATTTGCGAACCAGGATGTTCCAGCGGAGGAACTTCTCTATGACCTTGGATGCGCTGTCCCGATGGACGCCGGCCATGGTTCCCAGTTCGGAAACGTTGAACTCTGCGTCGGGGGACGCCAGCAGCCTCTCCAATATCCGTAGTTCCACGGTGTTGCCTAGTATTCCTTCGAACGGTCTGTTCTTGGTCTTCATGGATGCCCCCTCCTAAGCGGTATACATTTTTATTGGACATAAATGTGTCGAATATAATCAGCATCTATGTTGAATGTATTCATCAGTTCCTGCCCCTTTTTTCTCGTCTGGATTAGTGCACCTCAATAAACTAAAGCTATGATTATCAGTGAGTGTTCGATAAAATGGAGAAAGATAATATCGATCTATTCAGCAGTGCATGTTGTCTGCATGCTCTTCACCACCGCGTCTTAGTAAAGTATCACTCGACGATAATGCAATTAATTCGGTCATCGGTCCTTGGGGTGGGCATGGCCTTCGATAAATGAGAGAAGGGCGCAATAATCCAATTCACCTTTCGCCACGCCCAGCATGATATTTACGATCTCGTCCTTCTCCGCCTTTATCAAGTATTCATTCATTTCCAGTAGTGTTGAGACAGTAGTGTATGCCGTGCGTTTGTTCCCGTCGACGAAGGGGTGAAGGCAAATGATCTCATAAGCGAGCTTTGCGCCCTTTTTGAATAGATCGTTATATGGCTCGATACCAAACATCTCATAGTAGGGTGAAACGAGACAAATCTGAAGGTTACCGGGGGATAATATGCCCTTACTAAAATCATCCTGATCGACGACCAGACGTTCGTGGATCTCGATGACATCTTCAATGGTCAGGTAATGAAATGCAAGGGGTTTTGGCGTCACTAGAACACCTAATACTTTGCAAGTTCGTCCAACGCCGCCCGGTTCCGGGATATGGAAGCCTCCAGGGCCCCCTCGAATATATCCTTACGGGATCTGAGAACCACTGGGCATTCCGTACGGAAGGTGATCGGACTGCTCGTCATCGCGGTAACGTCCGGGTCCGTCGGCGTGATGGAGCTGGAGCTGTTTATTACCTGGCTTTCGTTGACCAGGCCGGAACTGCTCTCTTTCCATGTGCTGAACGGCTTCTCCATGTATGCCCCAATCTTCCGATGCACCATCGGTGTTTTATATCTTTTCATCCCGGACCCACCTCTCTGAATGCACCTCTTGGGAATAATCGATGATCGGTAGTGGCATGCCAGGTTGCTGACCATATACTCGTTTTATAGTCCTTTCGGATCTGAATACGTTCGTGTTCACGGTGCTCTCTATTATCGCCCGATTGAAGACCGCCCTGATCTCCTCCCTTCCGTTTAGCACATGTTCAGGATGGAATGGGACGTTCAGGTCCATTACAGCCTGGTAATGTCTGAAAAGTTCGATCACCTTGCTTTCAAAATCCTGGTTCACATCCAGGACGTTCAGGCCTATCACGTCCTTGGCCTCCCTCCTACTGATGATATAGTCGTGGGAATATCTCCCTCTGATCAGTGTATCGACGATCCTGCGGTTCTTCTCCTCATCGCTGGAATGCCTGTTGAGAAGGGTAATTCCTAGGAACTCGATCTGTTCCCTTACCCGGTTGACCGAGCCCAGAGCCAGAGGGTTGACGGTTTGGCTCAACCTGTCGAATACTTTGGTCATTCCCTCTTCATCCTTGATCCCGAACTCGTTTCTGGCCAAATTGATATAGCTAACCACATCCTCCACGCTGATCGGTATCCATTCAGGAGATGGCTTACCCGGCACCATTACCTGAGGTCCGAAGGGCGTGGTTATGGATGGATCGATCGGTGAGAGCTGCCCCATTCTGGTCATGATTATCTCATCAGCCCCCAGGGCAATCAAAGTGCCACCGCTGAGAGATTTGAAGGGTATGATGACCCCGAGATGGTCGCAATATTCCCTGATCATGTTTACCAATGCATAGGCTGAGTTGGTGAGGCCTCCGGCCGTGTATAGGAATAGGTCGATCCTTTCCTGCCGACCGATCTCGTTGAGATGGTCATAGAATATGGGATGAACGTCTGAGGCTATCTTGGTCTCAAGACCGACACGGTCCCCCGCCATGTAGGCGATGACCTTACTCTTCCTCTTTTTTTCCAACCATCTAAGAAGAGCTATTCTTTCAGATCTTTCCATGAGCAAACCTTAATAACTTATGTTCATGGCCCGAAATAAATCATTCTATTGGATGTAATTGAGAAGTAATGCATATTCTCCATGTTGGGAATATGATGTTCGTACTTCATATCTCCCCAAATTATCGGTCTACTATTGATTGTGCTAGGTTCCCGTGTACATTTATGATGGATTGGTACTTTAATGCGATAAAAAAAGTTCACCGTTGCAGTGAGAACTCACATAATGGAAAGGAAGGATAAAGGTGTTTGGTTCGGGATCGGTAGGACATCACAGTTCCGGATGGAACTTGTAGCCGTAGTGGATGACGCCGCCCGGCCCTTCCTCCCCCAGCTTCCTGAAGGTCGAGCATACGCTCATTCCTATCTTCACCTGCTCCGCCTCGCAGTCGATGATCTGCCCGGTGAGCATGATGCCCTCCTCCAGCTTGATCAGGGCGATGATGTAGGGCCTCTGCATCTGGAACTGCGCCGGGACCTCGTGCACGATGCTGTACGAGTACACCTCCCCCTTTCCGGAGAGCTGGAACTCCTCCATCTTTCCGATCGATTTGCGGTGGCACTCCGGGCACACGGTGCGCGGGGGGAAGGATATCCTCCCGCAGTTGCCGCACCTCGACCCCTTCAGATTGTAGCGGGGGGAGTTCTCCCTCCAGAACCTGGCGATGGTCATCAGGCCACCCCCAGGAGGTGCATGACCACCGTGGAACCGGTCCCGCCCACGCTCTGCGCTAATCCGTATTTGGCCTCCGGCACCTGACGCTTGCCGGCCTCCCCGCGCAATTGCGTCACGAGCTCCACGATCTGCGCCACTCCGGTGGCGCCTATCGGGTCGCCCCGGGCCTTCAGCCCTCCGGAGGTGTTGATCGCCACCTTCCCTCCGATCTGCGTCTGACCGTCGGCGGTGGCCTTGCCGGCCTCCCCGGGGGCGAAGAAGCCGATGTCCTCCAATGCCAGCAGCTCAGATATTGTGAAGTTGTCATGCACCTCCGCCAACTTTATCTGCGACACCTCCACCCCCGTCCTGCGGACGAGCTTCTTGACGGCCTCCTTGGTGGCCTGGAAGGACGTGATGGTCTTCCGGTGGTGCAATGCGAGCGTATCGGAGGATTGCGACGAGCCCAAAATTTTCACAGGGGAGTCGGTGTACCTGCGCGCCTTCTCCATGGCGCACATGACCACCGCCGCCCCTCCGTCGGAGAGGGGGGCGCAGTCGAACATGCCCAGGGGCTCGGCGACCAGGGAGGATCGGAGAACGGATTCCAGCTTTATCTCCTTCTGGAACTGTGCTTTCGGGTTCAGGGCGCCGTGCTTGTGGTTCTTCACGGCGACGGAGGCGATCTGCTCCCTGGTCGTCCCGTGATCCAGCATGTGACGGCGGGCTATCATGGCGTGCAGCGCCGGGAACGTCGCCCCGAAGATGCACTCCCACTGCTGGTCCGCGGCGGAGTCCTGGATGGCCGCCGCCTGCGCGTCCGGCAGGTCGGTCATCTTCTCCGCTCCTCCGACGACCACGATGTCGTGCAGTCCGGAGGCCACATCGAAATAGCCCTGGCGGATGGCCAAGCCCCCGGAGGCGCCCGCCGCCTCCACCCGCGTGGCGGGGACGTGGTCCCTCGCCAGCCCGGAATAATCGGCGATGAGCGCGGCCACGTGCTCCTGCTCGATGAAGCGCCCGGCGGACATGTTGCCCACGTACAACGCCTCGATCTCCTCCGAGGCCACGTTGGCGTCGTAGAGGGCCGCCAGGCCTGCCTGTATCCCTATCTCCCGGAAGGAGAGGTCCCACAGCTCGCCGAACTTCGTTTGACCGATGCCGATTATGGCCACTTCCCTCATTCGCCCCCCTCCTTCATCCTTATCTTGCCACGATACTTGGCGTAGGTGGAGTAGTCGATGAACACGTTGCGTTCCACCATGAGCTGCACGCTGGGGGCGTTCTCCCGCTTGAAGCTGGTGATGTCGTTCGTGACGGTGATGTCGAAGCCGTCGCTGCCGGCCCCGGAGCCGTACGCCACGGCGAATATGCGCTCCCCCGGCTTCGCTACGTCCAACACCGCCGCCAGGCCCAAGGGCACCGACCCGGAGTAGGTGTTTCCTATGTGGGGCGTCAGCAGTCCGACCTTGATCTGCTCGTCGGTGAAGCCCAGCTGCTTGGCGACGCGCGAGGGGAACTTGCCGTTGGGCTGATGGAAGATGGCGTACTGGTAATCGGACGGCTTGGCCCCGGCCTTCTTTAGCGTTCCCAGGGCGCAGGAGGTGATGTGCTTGAAGTAGGCGGGCTCGCCGGTGAACCGTCCGCCGTGCGAGGGGTACGCCTGCCCCTCGCGCCTCCAGAAGTCCGGGGTGTCCGTGGTGTACGAATAGGTGCAGTTGATCCTGGCGATGATCCTCTCCGAACCTATCAAGAACGCGGCGCCCCCGGCGGAGGCGGAATACTCCAACGCATCACCGGGCGCCCCCTGCGAGGTGTCCGAGCCTATGGCCACTCCGTATTTGACCATGCCGGAACCGACCAGGCCCATGCACGTCTGGATGGCGGCCGTACCGGCCTTGCAGGCGAACTCGTAGTCGGCGACGGTGATCTCCGGGGCGGCCTCGATGGCCTCCGAGACGATGGTGCCTGTCGGTTTGACAGCATAAGGGTGCGATTCCGATCCCACGTACAGCGCGCCGATGTCCTTAGGGTTGACGTCCGTCCTTCTCATCATGCTGCGCGCGGCGGCCACGCTGATGGTCACCACGTCCTCGTCCGGGGAGGGTACGCTCTTGCTGTAGATCATGAGGCCCTTGCCTATCGCCTCCCCGTCGCTGCCCCACACGCGCCCTATCTCCTTGGGCGCGATGCGGTAGCGGGGGATGTAGGCTCCGTAGCTTACGATTCCGACATCCATTGGTATCACTTGTCCAATCTCTCTAAGCGGTCCACCAGCTGAGGCACGTTGATGTTGGTCCTCAGTAGGGGTATGTTCTCCAAGGTGGCCAGACGAACGGCCAGCTCGTCCACGTGCTCCGGTCTTTGATAGACGACCAGCGCGGGCTTCATGGGATGCGCCCTGATGGCGATCATCGGCGACCGTCCGAACTTCACCCCGGTGAATATGAGGGCGCGCTCGGAGCTCCAGCCGTAGATCTTGAGGTAGTCCATGGAGCCCAGGGCTGTTATCGCTTTCAGGGAGTCGATGACCGTGTAGCCGTGTATGTCCCTGTCCAGCGATATGCCTTTGTTGAGCACGTCGCCCTCGATGATCCTGAGGAACTCCTCGGCGGGCATGGAGCTGCGGAACTCGCGTATGGAGATGATGCAATCGGACTTCTGACCCAGGTCGTACTTCTTCAGGATCTTGGAGCCGTTCTCCTCGTCCAAATTGAGGAAGCCGGTGACGATCTTGCGGATGATGACGATGCCTGGCGATTTCCGTCGTCCGGACTCGTAATCGCTGATGACCGACGGGGATATCGACAGGTGGCGGGCGAGGTCCTGCTGGGATATGCCGAACTCCTCCCGCCATTTCCTGAGGGTCTTCCCGGGGTCTGTGGACAGCACGATCTCCCCGGCGATCTTCTCCATGAGCTGCTCGCGCATGTCCAGATGAGAATTATAACATTATTTATAATTGTCGTATGCTGAGTACGACAAATAATAATCTACAAATTTCCTTTGCCGGAATATCTGAAAATAAAAATTTTACCGTATTTGTCGGTTGGCTCGGCCTCTTGATGTACTAGTTTGAACTCTTTAAACCGTTCTATTGGGAGTTTTCTGAACGCCTGGTATTTCATGTCGTCCTTGGTCGAAAATGGATTCTTATCCCAGGTGTAGATTATGATCCATTCTTTGGTATATTCCATTAAATTATCCAATATTTTATCAAAATCATCGTCATTCATTATATGAAAGAGCATGTCCATGCAAAGTACGACGTTTGCCTTGAATGGATACCTTGTGATGGCATTACCACATATGAATCCCCATTGTGGGCGCTTTGTAATATTTTGTTTAATAATAGTAGGAGAAATATCAAGTCCAATATAGGATGGGCAATCTTTCCCTTCCCAAAAACGGAGGTCGCCGCAACCCACATCTACGACTTCACTGATTGATGGAATAATGGACTCGATCTGACTCCATTTCCAATCTCGATGAACACCTACAGAACCTTCGCCACTGTCGTATCCCTTTTTATAACGGTGGTCCCAATATTCTTTTTTCTTGAACATTGAATCTTCCTAATAAATTAAATATAAATAGTGAAATGGTCAGAGGTTAAAATAGTTCGCAAACGACATTGACAATTCTCACCTTTCACTTATTTAATAAGCGCCATATTATTGATAATGCTGACAATTTTCTTTTCTCTATCTTCTAGATTAAAGACGTTTATAATTCGTTCTCTTGCATCTTTGCCTTTGTTGGTGGCATTCAATGCCTTTCTTATCGCAGCCGCCGTGGCTTCTGGTTCACCGTATGGCACATTGAAACCGGTGTCTCCAGTTACCTCTGGGAGTGCTCCTTGTTGTGTAACTACAGGTACACATTCGCAACTCATCGCTTCTGCGAGACCAACTCCAAAACTTTCATGTCTTGAGAGCTGGCAGTAAACTGTTGCTCTTTGATACCAATTTATAAGTATTTCGTCAGATACAAATCCTGGAAATTCTACATTCTTCGGTGCTATAGACTTCAGGTAGTTGATTGATCCATCCTGGCAGCCCCCTATTAATACAAACTTTACGTCTGGTACAAACAATGCCGCCCTAACGAATGTTTCAAGACCTTTTTTAGTAATTGTTTGTTGAGAAATATTTCCTACGGTTAATACAATATTTTTTGCTTTTTGGTTTCCTGGTGAAAATTTTTGGATGTCAACCCCGTTATAGACCAATTCTGGATCTGCACTGCCCTCACATTCCAGTATCTCCATTTTGTTACATTCAGAAACTGCGAGAATCTTATCTACATTTTTCAAAATGTATCTTACTTGCTTAGTCGCCTTCGGGTTTAACATTGCGCCATAACCGATTTCGATTACATTGGCTACCTCATAACCACCAACCACTACAATCACTTTTTTTCGAAAAATCTTAGATAATTGGACTGCCCAATATGCATGGCTTCCTGCAAACCAAGTGAAAACGATATCTGCCCATACTAAACCTACTAAGAGGCTTTTAATTGTGTTTATCGTATCTTTCAGGTTGTCTCTCTTAGCTAAAAAATCGACGATTTTGATGTCATAGTACTTTTCGAGTATCTCCCGATCTCTTTCAATAAATGAGCATATCCAAGGTCTCACGAAGAGAACTTTTATCCTTATCATTTTAAAATCCTCAATATCTGAAGTTGGTGTTTATATTAGCGATGTAAAATATACAGAAATGAATAGCCATCATAATGATTTATTAGGTTTTGTAGTAACTAATAAATTATCATTATCGTATTTATAACCTGACCTTCCGACTTTTAGGCATTAAAGACTGATATTTTTCATTAGCCAGCAAGCAGTAAAACTCTTTAATATTACTATGCCTGTACAGGCATAGTAAATGAAGGGCTTTACCCGCATCAAGAACATCAACGGCATCGATTACGTGTACGAGATTACGCCTTACTACGACCCCGAGAGCAAGACGACCAAGCAGCGGTCCAAGTATTTGGGCAAGCTGGTGGACGGCGAGACGAAGAGGATGAGGAAGGCGTTGCGGGGCAACGCCTTCGACTATGGCGACCTGCTCCCCGCCTTCAAGATCATCAAGGAGTTCGGACTGGACGAGATGCTGGAACGATTGCTACAGGAGGACAAGGCTAGGAAGGTCCTGGCCTTGGCGGTGGTTCGCGTCGTCGCCCCGGTCGCGGTCAGTAACGTCAAGGTGTAGTACGATCGGACGATTCTGTCCAAGCTCTGGAACGACCTTCCATCGTCCTTCCAGACCTTGAGCGATTATCTGGCCACCCTCGGCGGAAGCTCAATCCTGGAGCAGTTCACCGAACTGCTCCTGGACAGGGTCGGCCACACCGGTTCGCTGCT
>CAZXTA010000043.1:0-11660 GCA_964642865.1 uncultured Methanomassiliicoccus sp.
TTTCTCCATCCCGCAAATGGCATGGGTGGCATCCCCTATGTCCTGGACCGTGATGCCCAATGAGAGGGGTCCATCCCCGAGATACGAGAGGGACATGGGTATCTCGTCCACTCCCGGGACCCAGACCATCACGAACTGCCCGGGGTAGGCTGGCGCGGACCACTCGAACCTCAGGGTCACCACGTCCCCCGCCTCTTCACTGCGGGAAAGGATCTCCACCGCCGTCTGGCTGACAATGAAGCGCTCAGTCATGGGCCACCCCCACCAGTTGCGAGAGGTGCTCGAAACCGTTATCGGACATGTAACTTTCAATACCGGAGCAGATGTCCCCGAAGACCTGGACGCCCCTGCGCCCCACGCCGCTGCCCACCTGCACCGCTGCCGCCCCGGCCATGATGTACTCCATGGCGGAGTGCCAGTCCTCCACTCCCCCCACGCCTATGACCGGCACCTTCAGATTTTCATACAGTTCGTAGACGCACCTGATGCCCACCGCCCGCACCGCCGGACCGGACAGCCCCCCGTACCTGTTGGAGAGGACCGGACGCCTCACGTCCACATCGATCCGCATGGCCTTCAGGGTATTGATGGCCACGATGGCGTCCACTCCCGCCTCCTCCGCGGCCTGGGCCACCTCTATCAACCGATGAGTGTTGGGGGTGAGCTTGGCGAACACCGGTATGTTGACGGAACGTTTAACCGCCCTGATCACTCCGGCCACGATCTCCGGGTCCACGCCCATCTCCATGCCGTAGCCCTTGGCGTGCGGGCAGCTGAGGTTGAGCTCCACCGCGCTCGCCCCGTATCCCTGCATGCTCTTGGCCAGGGAGGCAAATTCCTCCGGGGACGAACCGAACACGCTGCCCACGATGGGCACCTTGCCCTCCAAGGCCAAAGCCATCTCCTCCCCGAAGGCCTCGATGCCCGGATTCGGCAGGCCCATAGCGTTGACGTACCCGTACTCCAGCTCCACAAGGGTGGGGTTCTTGTGACCGGGACGGGGGGAGCTGCCGATGGACTTGGTGACCAGGGCACCAGCGCCTCCCTTGGCCATGGCCAGCAGGGAGCCTCCGGTCTCGCCCATGATGCCTGAGGCCAGCATGGTGGGGTTATCCATCTCCATATCGGCCAGGACCACTTTCAGGGAAGTCATTGTCCTGCGCATGCCGTACACGAATATTAATTTCCCTCTATTCGACGGAGGCCTCCATGACGAACCACCCCTTGTTCTCCTCCGTGCGCGTGTCGGTCCTGCCAAAACCTGCATCACCGAGCAGGGACCGGTACCCCTCCAGGCTGTGGAAGGTCATTTTGAACCCCTTTTGCCAGGAATCGTTCCTCTTCTGCCATTGCGGAGCGTCCCAGGTCTCCTGCACCAGGAAGAGGCGCCCCCCTTCACACAACACCCGGCGGCATTCCTTGAGCCCCTGGCCCAGGTCCATCCAGAAGTAGGTGGTCTCGCAGGCCAGTATCGCGTCGAACGAGGCATCCTGAAAAGGAAGGGAGGAGACCGAGGCCTTGACCGAGCTCAATCTCCCCAATTCTCTGAGATCACTGTTGACCTTGCAGGTCATGCGCAGCATGTCCCGGGAGAGGTCCAGGGCGACGTACCGGGCACGAGATGCCTGTCCCTTCAACATGGACAGGGGACCTCCTCCACCGCACCCCAGGTCCAGCATCATTTTGACCGAGGACATGTCCATTCGCTCCAAGGCCCATTCCATCATCCCCCGGTGATTCTGGTTCATGCGGCGGGCCATGATGATGCCTTGGACGCCTGCCGGTCTGCGCACCTGCCCGTAGAAGTTCATATCGTTTTCCCTGGGTGGTGTCATGGCGATGTCCTTACAAACTCTTAATAGGGTGCTCAAACAATAATAAGGAACGGGGGTTCAAAACTTGTTGACCGAGGACGGTAAGGCTATGCTCGCCCGGTCTGTCCGAGACCACCTGAAGAGACATCCGGGTAGGAAAGCGGAAGCTAAGAAGAAGGCACTGCGCCACTTCCTGGACTATAGGATGGCCTTCGGAGGCGGAAAGGCGTCCGACGCCCTTGTTAAGGAGGCGGAGGGGTACATCGACAAGGTCATGGCGACCTGACCCTCTCCCAATTTTTTTTCTAACAAAAGGCGTTAATAAATCTTAATCCTTACCTGGCACGACTGGAATGGACGTACTGCGCATACGCAAGGACTTCCCTCTGTACGATCAGGAGAGGCCGCCGACATACCTAGACAGCGCCTGTCAGAGCCTGCGCCCTAGGCAGGTCATCGAGGCCATGAATGAATACTACTTCGATTTCCCGGCCTGCAGCGGTCGGAGCGTGCACCGCCTGGCCACCGAGGTGTCCATACGTTTGGACCAGGCCAGGGAGGACGTGGCCTCCTTCGTCGGCGCTCCCGACCCGGAATGCGTCATCTTCACCAAGAGCACCACCGAGTCCATGAACGCGGTGGCCAAGGGATTCCCGTTCAGGAAAGGTGACCGGGTGGTCACCACGGACATGGAACACAACAGCAACCATGTTCCCTGGTTACTTCTCTCCCATGAGATCGGGCTCAAGCGCGGCATCGTCTCCTTCTCCGAGCTCGAATCAGGTAACCTGGAGCAGTTGAAGGAAGAGCTGGAGAAGGGAGCGCGCTTGCTGAGCGTGGTTCACACGAATAACGTGGATGGCAGTACGATACCGTTGAAGGACATCGTCGAGCTGGCGCACGACCACGGCGCTCTTGTCATGGGCGATGGCAGCCAGACCACACCTCACAATCCCACTGACCTGAAGGACATGGACGTAGACCTCTATGCCTGGTCCATGCACAAGATGCTCGGTCCTTCCGGCACTGGGATACTGTACGGCAAGAGGGAGGCGCTGGAGCAGATCAAGCCGCTGATCACCGGTGGAGGGGGCGTTTCCATAACTTCCTACGATTCTGCGGATATTCTGCCTATTCCGGAGAAGTTCGAGGCCGGCCTGCAGAACTACGCGGGCATCATCGGCAGCGGGGAGGCGGTGCGATACCTGAAAGCGGTAGGAATGGACGAGGTGGCGGATAACGAGCGTTCTCTGAACGTTTTCTTGACCAAGGAACTGTTCGACCTACCCGAACTGTCATTATTGGGACCACCGGAGGCCGAGCGCCGGGGGGGCATCTTCTCTTTCAACCTGAAGGGAATGCTCCCGCATGACGTGGCCATGATCGTGGACGAGATCGGAGGGTTCCTCATCCGCTCCGGAATGCACTGTGCACATCCCTACTTCACTTCGCGCGGATTGCAGGGCTCCGCCCGCTCCTCCTTCTACTTGTACAACACCCAGAACGAGCTGAAAAGGTTCGCCGAGGCGGTCAGGTACCTGGCGGAGAAGTTCGCTGATCGAGCGCGATGAGCCTCGTTCCCTCCTCATCGGTGACGAACCTCAGTACGTTCCCTTGGTCGAGCTTCAGGGAATCGACCTCCTCCAGCGCACCAGAGGGCGATTCGATGAACAATGAGATCGCTGGGACCTCCATGTGATGAGCATCGCGGTCACTTTGAAGGACCACATGTTGGTTGTAGAGTCGAAGGGTGACCGAGGCGGGCAGGAGGTCGTTCAGATGAACTGTCAGGTCCAATCCTGGACCTGCCCTCTGGATGGAACAGAAAAGTTCTTGGATACCATCGGCAAGCTCCTGCAGCGTGACCGATCTATCCGCCTGCACTTCCTTCTGCACTCCTTGGACCAAGAGTCCCAGCAGGGCCAGGGCGACCACGAACACCCACACCTTGGAGAGGAAGAGCTCCATCATATCAGTTCCGCCCTCACCTCGTCCCAAGTGTGCAGCGGACAGCTCAGGCGCAGCACGTCGCCGGAACCGAGCCTCAGCGGCCTCCCGTCCTCGGTCAGCACGAACACCCCGTTCAGGTACGTGCTCCCCAATTCGTCATCTACCTGGCCCCAGGAAAGCCGATGACATTCTGAGGTATTCTCCGCCCCGCCGATGAGGACCCGTGCTCCGGCCGGAAGGTCCCCGGGCATGTGGACCACCCTCACGTTGCCGGGACCGGCCGCGGCCATCTCCTCCACCGTGCGGGCGAGGTGCTCGGCGATGGAGGCGAGCTTCCGATCGTTCATCTCCAGGGTGGCGTTCCCAAGGGAAGAGAGCACCGCGGGCAAGGTCATGGATATCAGGAGCGCCACCAGCATGAGCCGCAGCGGTAGACCCTCGATCCCTCTCCGGTCCTTCCTCAATCCATCACCTGGAGATGACAGGGATCTGTAGCGAGGAGTCCGTTCCCATGCCCCCCTTGGCCACCGTCACGGTGATGAAGCCGATGCCCGGCCCGTAGCGGGAGACCGCCAGCCCATCGAAGCTCACCTTTCCCTCCGTGTCCGTGCTGCCGTAGACCAGCGAGCCATCGGAATTGCACACATTACAACCGTCCAGGACCACCGAGGCGCCGGCAACCGCGTTGCCGTTCTGGTTCCGTACGAAGATGGTCAATGATACCTCCTGGTTCTCGAACATACCGTCCAGGTCGGCGTCCTTGAGCATGATCTCTGACGGGTCGCCGTTGACCGTGGCGATGGCCTGCGGCGCGGAAAGCCCGCCCATCCATCCCACCAGCACGGCGGTGCCCAATCCCGCGATGAGCACCATTATCATCAGCTGCAGCGGCAATCCTTCGATGCCGCCCTTCCTATCCCCACACATCCTTTTCTTAGAGCACATCATTGCATCTCCGAAAAGGACAGACCCGGGAGGGGTCTAGGCACTCCCGCTTACAGTAATACTAACCGGATGGGTATACAATTAGCAGGCGAAAAACGAATTATCTAAATATATTACTAGATTATTGACAGAAAACGAATATTCCATCCGAAATCAAGTGAATTTTCCGGCAAGACGAGGCGAAATTATTATAAAAACCTGGAACATTCCCTGCCACACAGTCACATGCCAACGCCGTATGTGCCCAAGGGTTGACGATGTTCAAGAAGGTGCTTATAGCCAACAGAGGAGAGATCGCCATACGGGTGATCAACACCTGTAAGAGAATGGGAGTTCTCACCGTAGGTATCTACACTCCCTCGGACAAGCACTGCAAGCACGTCTCGCTCGCCGACAAGAGCGTGGAACTGCAGACCGACGGCGCCGGAATAGGTTATATGGACATTGACCTCATCATCGACGTGGCCAACCGCATGAGGGTGGACGCCATCCACCCCGGGTACGGCTTCCTTTCGGAGAGATCGGAGTTCTCGGAGCGGTGCGAGGAGGAGGGCATCGCGTACCTAGGTCCCTCCCCTCGGGCCATGAAGCTGCTGGGGGGCAAGCTCTCCGCCCGCGAGTTCATGTCCAAAGTCGGCGTCCCCATCATGCCCGGGTCGCTCAACCCCCTGGAGACCCCCGAGGAGGCCATAAAGCAGGCCAACAAGATCGGCTACCCTATTCTATTAAAGGCGTCCGGAGGCGGGGGCGGCCGCGGCATGCGCATGGTGCATAACGACGAGGAGATGGAGAACGCCTTGACCTCGGCCAAGAACGAGGCGGACAAGGCCTTCAAGAACCCTACTATTTATTTAGAGAGGGCCTTGCTCGGGGCCCGGCACATAGAGTTCCAGGTTGTGGGCGACTCCCGCGGCAACGCCTATTGCCTGGGGGAGCGGGAATGCTCTGTTCAGCGACGCCACCAGAAGATCATCGAGGAAACGCCCTCCTGCGCCGTCTCCCCGGAACTGCGGGAGAGGATGTCCGAGCTGTGCGTGGCCGCGGTGAAGCGGGCGGGGTACACCTCCCTGGGTACCTTCGAGTTCCTCATGAGCGCCGAGGGCGAGCTGTTCTTCCTTGAGGCCAACACCCGCATTCAGGTGGAGCACCCCATCACCGAACTGGTCACCGGGCTGGACCTGGTGGAGATGCAGCTGAAGATCGGTTCTGACATACAGGTGGAGGACCTGCTTTCCGGGGTCAGGCCGAAGGGGCACGCCATGGAGTTCAGGATCAACGCCGAGAACCCCTTCAACAACTTCTTCCCCGCTCCCGGACGCATCGATAAGTACATGGAGCCGGCCGGGGAGCACGTGCGCGTCGACTCGCACGCCTACGAGGGGTACGTCGTCCCGACCGAGTTCGACAACCTGTTGGCCAAGCTGATCGTCTTCGGCAAGACCAGGAACGAGGTGCTCAGCCGCTCACAGGACGCTTTGGACCGCTACACCGTCGCAGGCATCAAGACGACGATACCGTACCATCGCCTGGTGGTGCGCAACGCCGACTTCCGTTCAGGCCACTACAGCATCGACTACGTCAAGGACCACTCACCGCAGGACCTGCTGAAGACCACCGAGTTCTCGCTGTTCGAGGGCATCGGCCGCTAGAGCTTTATCTCCAGCACCTCCGAGTAGATCGGCCCGGAGGGCGTCAGCACGCTTCTCTTCAATATTATCCCTTCTACCAGGAAGGACCCTAGGTCCTTTCCCTGGTGTTCGTTCAGGAACCCTGTCAGGTCAACCCTGAGGCCCTCCCTGACCCTGGCCAATGTGAGATGAGGGGAGAAGGACCGCCTCTCCCGGCGGAACCCCAGGGGCTCGCATCCCTCCTCCAGGACCGCGACCATGAGCGCCAGCGGTTCCGTTCCCTCCATTCCCGCCCATACCACCCGGGGCTTGCGGGGGTTAGGGAAGACCCCCGTTCCTCTGAGGCGGACGGAGAATGGCCGAACGCCCTCCGCCGCCCTGCGCATCACCTTCTCCAGCTCCGGGACCGCCCCTTCCTGCACCTCCCCCAGGAACTTAAGGGTCACGTGCACGTTCTCCGGGGAGACCAGCTTCAATGCCCGGCCGAACTCCTTCAGCTGAGCGAGAGCCTTCAGCATCTCCTCGCCGCACTGCACGTCAACCGCCACGAACGCACGGAAGCTCATAGGTCATCCAGCAGTCTGTGGCATTCCTTCAGCATGTCCTGCGCATCGACCATCTCCAGGATGTTGACGGACGGATTTACGCCGCCGATGATGTAGGGGTGCACCTTTAGGAAGCCGAGCACGCCGTATGAGGAGTACATGCGGTCCTTGAGGTGGGAGTACAGCTCCTTGCCCTTCACGTTGCCGCAGGTGAAGACGCATATGGCGATCTTCCCCTCCTTGAATCGGGAGACGTACTTCGTGGGACCGTCACTGAGGTTCAGCATGGCGTACATGCGGTCCAGGAAGGCCTTGGTCGGAGCGGTCTCAGCTCCGAAGTACACCGGGGAACCGATGACCAGGGCGTCGGCCTGATGGACCTTCTTGTAGAGCATCTGCATGTCGTCCTTGATGGCGCAGGTCTCGTGCTTCTTGCAGTACAGGCAACCCTGGCAGTCCTTGATCCTAAGATCGTTCAGGTCGAAGTACTCCAGATCGACGTCCGCATGCTCCTTGGTCATATCCCTCAACACCTTGGCCGTGTTGCCCTCCTTACGGGGGGAGCCGTTCAATGCCACTATCTTCATGAAAGACCACCTTCTTTCCTCAAGAGGCCGGTCGAAAAATAAAAAGGTTGGCCACTGGCCGCGAGAAGGGTCAATGAACGCTCTGTGCATCATTGACCTATTGGGGTCACGACCTCATCATCAGCGGCACCGGTCCGTTCAGGTCCAGGCGCCTGGACCTGCTGGAAGAGGGCCGTTCCATCGGAAAATGATCGGAGCACCCGGTCCCGGAGAACGAGAGGATGCTTGGCAAGCGTGTCATGTCCGTGGGCGGGGGGAACAGCACCGGGGAGAGCACCACCGCGGCCAGATCCATCCACAAGCACATCCAGAGACCCTACCAGGTATGGACCTTTTCAATAGATGACGATCGTCACATGGTCCGGTCGGAACGATGAGCGATAAAGGCCGGAACGTAAACGGTCCCGAGTTGGTCTGGGGCCGCTTCCCTCTCACAAGACCAATGCGTTGTTGGGGCACTCGTCCACGCAGGTGCCACAGTCATTGCACTTCCTGTCATCGATGATCGCGATGTCGTCGACGACAATGGCACCGTTGGGGCAGGAATCCTCGCAAGCTCCGCAACCGACACACTCATCCACGCTAACCTTCACGACCATTGCAAAGCACCCATGAGAGGGTGGAAGAAAAGATAGCGTATTTATTCTTTGTCAGATCCGTGGATCATGTCACCTAACGATGAGCACCGAGGTGCTGGCGCGCTTCGACAGCGAGGAGGAGACGCTGCCGATGAGCGCGCCCTTGGCCGAACCCATGCCTCTGCTGCCCGTGACGATCAGGTCCGGATGAAAGGTCTCGGCGAATTCCAGTATCTTGGTCACCGGAGGGCCGTGCAGCAAACGCGTAGAGGACCGTACCCCCTCGGAGGTCAGTATCTCCTGGGATCTCCGCAGCACCTTGTTCCCCTGGGCCTCCATCTCCTCGGTGCTTACCTCGGCCATCAGCGAGGCGAACTCGCGCACCTCCACCACGTAAATGACCACGATATCGTACGAAGGGGCGGTCGACGCCAGCAGCGCCGCTTTTCTAAGGGCCTTATCGCTGTGCACAGAGCCGTCCACCGCCACCAGCAATCTCAGTTTCTGTCCTTCCATGGGTCGAAACACCTATGGGCCGTGAGCATGGGGGCCAACGCCCCTATGATCATAACTATCACCAATATTGAGAATTGCGTTTGGTCGATGAGCCTCCGGTCCGTGCCTAACCGCAGGAGGACCAGGCCGAAGGTCAGTGAGGTGGCCATCAGCAGGGAGACGTAGACGCTGTCCTTCTTGAAGGTCAGAAGGGAAACGGGCAGCACCGTTGCCACCTCGAGCAGTGTGCGGACCGAGGACAGCAGCAGTATGAACCCGATGCTGGACAACAGGGCATTTCCAGGCGTCGAACGTACATCTACCATATGGTTTTTACCACCAAGTGGTTAAAATACGCTCAGACAGATGAGGAACACATGCGTTATGTCTCCGGCCTTGTGCTCGGCCAGGATGGCTTCTTTCCTGGCCACGTGGGCTACGAGGACGGGGTGATCGTCGAGGTCGGGCGGGGGGAGAGGACGGACGTGGAGGCCAGGGGACTGATCGTTCCCACCATGGTCAATGGGCACACTCACATCGCCGACCACCTGGTGCCATTGGACCTTTCAATGACGCTCGAGGAGCTGGTCGCCCCGCCCAATGGCCTGAAGCACCGGGTGTTGGAGGGTGCCAAGAAAGAGGAACTGACGCGGGCCATGCTGGAAATGAAGAGGTTCATGGTCCGGCGCGGGGTGTCCCACTTCCTGGACTTCCGCGAGGGAGGATACGAAGGCGCGGAGCTACTGACATCTGGACGGAGAGGGGGCCACGTCCATCATCATGGGGAGACCGAAGCAACTGGAGTTCTGCCGGCAGGGTACCCGCGAGCTGCTCAAGGTAGCGGACGGCGTGGCCGTTTCCGCCGTTTCAGACTGGGATTACCCGGAACTGCAGAAGCTGGCCAAGGATGTGCGTTCCCAGGGCCGACCGTTCGCCATTCACGTGAGCGAGCGAGTGCGGGAGGACATCGACCGTGTGCTGGACCTCAAGCCCTCCTACCTTGTGCACATGACCGAGGCCACCGACGGGGACATGGAGAAGGTGGCTGAGGCCGGCATTCCCGTGGTGGTCTGTCCGCGCTCCAACCTCTTCTTCCACAAGGTGCCGCCACTGGGCCGGCTGATCGACCACGGATTGACCGTGGCCTTGGGCACGGACAACGCCATGATCTGCCTGCCAGACATGCTCGCGGAGATGGATCTGGCGGCACGCCTCCTGCGCTCGCAGGGGTCCAGAGGGATCAGGGAGGCCTTGGAGATGGGACTGAACGGGAGAAAATTATTAAATGGCCAGGAACCGTTAAGGGTAGAACCGGGTGCACGGTGCGAGATGATGGTGCTCAGGTACAGGGGTGGGGACCCGATCGCCGACCTTGTTCTGAGAAGCGCCTCGGAAACACCAGAGCTGGTATGCATAGGTAAGTATTGTTGGAGATGAGATGATGGTCCTGTTCAAGAAGATATTGATCCCCACCGATGGGAGCGAATATACCAAGGCCGCTGTCAGCAAGGGATTGGAGATGGCAAAGGTCATGGGGGCCGAGGTCACCGCGCTCTATGTGGTGGACCAGACCTCGTTCATCAACTTTCCAATGGACTCCACCATCGTGAGCGTCTACACATTGCTGGAGCGAGAGGGGGCCGAGGCCATGGAATACGTCAAGAAGGAGGCGGAGAATATGGGGGTGAGGATCACCACTCGCGTTGAGGAGGGTTCCCCTTCCCGCAAGATAGTCGACCTCTCGGGAGAGCACGATCTGGTGGTCATGGGCACGCTGGGCCGTACTGGTTTCTCCAAGCTCCTGCTGGGCAGTGTGGCCGAACGGGTGGTCCGTTTCGCCAAGTGCCCTGTCCTGGTCATCAGGTCCCCAGGGGAGGAAAGCTAGATGGCCATCGTCGCGGACGTGATGACGTCCAATCCCATTGTCGCCCAGGTCCCGGGGTCCCGCCAGGAAGTGCTGAAGATCATGGTGCAGCACAACCTGACCGGGCTGCCAGTGGTGCGCCGGAACGACGGTTCGTTGGCGGGTATGATCACCCGCCAGGACATATTCGACCGTCCGGAGGAGGAGCAGGCGGCCATGATCATGCAGCGCGAGCACGCCTTCATCTCGCCCAAGGCGTCCGTGGAGGAGGCGGCCAAGATATTGGTGGAAGGCGCCATACGCCACCTGCCGGTGGTGGAAGGGAACAGTTTGATCGGCATCCTGACGCCCACTGACCTATTGTGCATCGTGGAGAAGCGGGGCATCGATTCCCCGGTCGAGAGGATCGTCCGTTCCCCCTGCGTTCCAATTTTCCAGGAATCGCCCTTGGCCGTGGCGTCCGTGATATTGAGGGTCTCCAAGTCCTCAGCCCTGCCGGTGCTGGACGAGCATGGACGTTTGACCGGGATAATCACGGACAGGGACGTGTTCAACAAGAGCTACGTCAACAGGTCCACGGCCATGTCAGACCTGGGCATCGTGGAGGGCGAGGACCAGTGGTCCTGGGAAGGTCTACGCAACGTCATGAGGCTGTGGTACGAGGTGTCCAAGATCGAGCTCCCGGGCATGCCCATCAAGGAGATAATGGTCAAGGATCCCATTACCGTGTTCAAGAAGACAGCCATATCGGAGGCGGCGCGCATTATGCGCAAGAACGACTTCGGGCAGCTGCCCGTCCGGGACAACCGGGACCGACTGTTGGCCATGATATACGATCATGATATCATTTCCGTGCTGATCAAGGAGTAGAACCAGATGAGGGAGATAAGTTCGGGGGAGGTCCTCTCCCTGTGCAAGAGGAGAGGATTCATCTACCCCGCCTACGAGATCTACGGGGGCATCGCCGGCCTGTACGATTACGGTCCTCTAGGCACCGCGCTCAAGAGCAATATCATCGAGCTGTGGCGCAGGATATACGCCCTGCAGGAAGGCTTCGTGGAGATCGACGGGGACAACGTGGGGCCGGAGGCGGTGTTCAAGGCCTCCGGGCACGTGGACAGTTTCGCAGACCTTTCCGTCACCTGCAAGGCCTGCGGCGAGTCCTTCCGCGCGGACCATCTTGCCCGGGGGTTGCACCCCAACCCTGATTCCCTTACCCGGGAGGAGCTGCAGAAGCTGCTGCGGGACAACAAC
>CAZXTA010000044.1:0-11504 GCA_964642865.1 uncultured Methanomassiliicoccus sp.
CATCGCCCTGCTGCCCTACTGGACCAATCCCCTCTCTCTGAGCCTGGCGCCCACCTGGGGCATAGAGGCCATCCGCTTTGCGGCCATCTCCGGTTACGACCAGGGGTTGCAATTCGGGTACTGGGCCGACCTGTTGGTCATGGTAATGCTATCCTTTATCTATCTAGGCGTATCGGTGTGGCTATACCAGGCGGTGGACCGCAAGGCCAGGCAGACTGCCAGTCTGGTGAGGTATTGATATGATCGAGAACGCGAACAATCCGGTCAGGGTGTTCTGGAGCTCGGCGGTGCTGGCCAAGCGTGCCCTGTTCGCTTGGCTCAACCCGGCCATGTGGATCACCCAGCTGTTCTTCATCTCCCTATTCCAGATGGCCTTCTTCGTCTACGTGGCCACCTTCGTGAACAACTCGGAGATCGGCGTGGAGTATGTGGCCATCGGGAACGCCTTGCAGTCGCTGGCCTACGTCAGCATCTTCGCGGTGTGCAACATCACCGGGGAGGAGAAGCAACAGGGGACCATCGAGATCCTGCTGGTATCCCCGGCCAACCGTTTCTCGGTCTTCGTTGGCCGGGCCATGTTCCAGATAGCTAACGGCATCGCCACCGTGGCCATCGCCTTCTGCTACGCGGCCTTCGTGTTCAACGTGGACTTCTCCAACGCCAACCTGCCTGGTCTGGCCGTGGTCATCCTGATCACCACTTTCGCCATGACCGGCTTCGGACTGATGCTCAGCTCACTGGGCCTCTTCCTGCGCACCTCCATGATCATCGCCAACGTGTTCCTGTTCCTGGGCATACTGGTCTGCGGGGTCAACTTCCCGGTGTCCTACCTACCCGAGTATGTGCGGCCGATATCTTACGCCATTCCCATGACCTACGGGACAGAGGCGGCCCGTATGGCGGTGTCCGGATCGTCGTTGGTGGACATGTCTGGCCTGCTGGGACTGGAGGCCCTAGTAGGCTTCGCTGTGATGATCGTCGGTTACCTGATGTTCCGCTGGTTCGAGAGGATCGCTAGGAGCAGGGGGACCCTTGATCGGTTCTGAGCGATGGTCAAACATAAATGCCCCCTGCTCGAATAGCTTCGTCATGTACGGGGCTACCTTGGAAAAGGAGGACATCGTGCTACTGCAGGTGCTGATGCGGGACTCCCGGGCCACTGCGAAGCAGATAGCCGGGATTACGGGTCTCAAGGTCGGCGAGATCCCCGAAAGGGTGGCCCGTATGAGGGAGGCGGGGGTCATAGGCGACCTTACGGTCAAGCCCAGCCTGGTCTCGCTGGGAGCGAACAGCGTGATGGTGGTCGGCAGGAGCCGTTCAGGCTCTTTGCGGCAGGCCCGGCCGGCATTGGAACACAACGACAACGTGGCCTGGATGGCCATGGCCAGCGGGGGGATGATGTACGTGGCCCTGCACCTGCTCGACCTGAGGAAGATGGACGCCGAGGTGCGCAAGGTCGCCTCCCAGGCTATGATGGTCCAGCCCAAGATATTGCTGAGGGACCTTTTCGACCCTGGCCTCATAAGGCACGTCTACACCCCGGACGATCTGCGTATCCTGGGGGCTATGTACCGGGACGCCAACATGGACCTGGCCGAGGTCTCCCGGACCACCGGCCTGGACCCTGGGAAGGTGAGGTCGCGCTTCGACGAGATGGCCGAAAAGGGGGCTCTGGACTTCTCGGTGGACTTCCTGCCCGACCGTTGTGATAATCTGCTGACCATGCTGCGCCTAGAGGTGGTGGAGACCAGAGGACTGGAGGGCAAGGTCGGCTGGTTGATGGAGGTCAACTCCCCTTACCTGCTGTTCTTCAACACCTTCAGCAGTCATCCGCATACGGTCACCTGCATGGCCCTTCCCGAGTCGCTGGGAGCGCTGCGCTCCATCCTCCTCTCGTTCGAGGATTCGGGGGCCTTCGCCCATGTGGAAGCGGACCTCATACTGGAATCAAGCCTGCACGGGACCTGGAGGGACCGGATGGTCCAGCAGCTCCAGGGATGACGAGGCCCTATGGTTGCGTTCTTACGCGGCAGCGCTGTCAACGGTCATTCTTTCTATGAGCCTCTGTCATTGTATCTCTTGTGCGGGCCTTGAGAATTCAGTTAAGACCGGAGGACAATTCACGTTCGGTCAGGTGGCTCCTTATCTCCGTCGGTACCGCCTGCCTGATCTTCGGATTGATGGGCATCGTGGTCCCGATCCTACCGACCACCCCATTCTTGCTGCTGGCCGCGGCCTGCTATGTCCGGAGCTCGAAACGGTTCTACGATCGGTTAATGAACAATCGGGTGTTCGGTGCCTACCTGCGCAATTACCGGGAAGGGCTGGGGATACCACTCAAGTTCAAGGTCTTCACCATCACAATGCTCTGGCTGACCATAGCCATAACGATCATTTTCTTCGCTCAGGAACTGTGGCTGAGGGCTCTGCTGCTGATCGTGGCGGCGGGGGTCGCCATCCACATCGCCAAGATCAGGAACCGTGGCCACGATAAAGATATGAGGTCGGCGTCGATAAGGGTGGGAAGAGGATGAAGCGGATCGGTTGGTTCACCACCGGCAGGGGCCCAGGGTCCTTGGGGCTGTTCAGCACCATGAGGTCCAAGATCGAGAGCGGGGAGATCGAAGCCCAGCTCGCCTTCGTCTTCCTCAACCGAGAGGTTAAGGAGAACCAGAACCGCGCAAGGCTCATAGCCATGGCCGAGGAGGACGGCTTACCGGTCATCATCCTGCCTTCGGACGGTTTCCGCCCGGACCTGAAAAGGTCGAACATGGAGGCCTGGCGGGCGGCCTACGGGGAGTCTATGAGGGAGAGGATATCCCGATCCCCCATGGACTTCGGGGTGCTGGCCGGATATATGTTGATATTGGACCCGGTGACCTGCCAGCGGTACGACATCATCAACCTGCATCCAGCCCTGCCGAACACCTACCAAGGCACCTGGGAGAACATCGTGCGCAAGGTGGCCGAGGGGGGCGATAGCACCTATGGCTCGATGGTCCATGTCTGCACTCCCGAGCTGGACCGCGGAGCGACCGTAACCTATGATGAGTTCGGGATCGAAGACCTCAGAGGGAGGCACACAACGATCGAGGAACTGGCCAAGGCGATCAGGGCTCGTGAGGTGGACAGGGAGGTCCCCCTCCTGATGGAGACCATTAAGCTACTGGTCAGCGGAGAGATACGGATCGAGCGGGGCAGGTTGTTGGACAGGGAAGGACAGGAGATGACCACATATCCCTGCTTGGCGAAGACAATAGACAGGGCGATAAGAAGATCGCCATAGCGCTTTCGAGGAGGTGATCATTACGCTCATTGGTCCGCTCGGGTCGATCTACATATGGACCGGGCATCACGGAATGTTCAATTCTCTAGCTCCTGGTGACCCGTTGGAAACCTTCCGCCCAGACCATGTGCTCATTGATCAGTAGTGTCCTCGTGAATGGAAGTATCGAGTATCATGAAGGTGATCGTCCCGAGATCACGACATGAATTGTTTTTAAATTCCGCCCCTGCTTAATGAAGAGCTCGCCCATCAGAACGAAATGGCCCATTATATTTTTGGACCCTGTCGAGATGACCTTCCTGACCCTTGTCCCTTGGTTCTTCGTTGATCATCGGCGCTTCGCTGACCCTCCAATCGCTCCATTTGCGCCATAGGGTCAATGAAATAGGTTTTACATATGGATAATAATTATCCCTATCGATTTTAAAAAATGTAGAGCCTTGACAAGGCCAGTATATGGAATTGAGCAGGATGGGCACGATCCATGGGACGTTGGTAAATTATATATTTCATGAATTGGAATAGTGCATATGGAGGTGGTGTCAATGGTGACCTTTAGATGCAAGGACATTGGTTACAATTGTCCCTTCGAGGTAAGCTCAGTATCAGAGGATGAAGTCCAAAAAATAGCCAATGACCATGTAAAGAAGATGCACGGCGAAGAAATACCGCCGGAGGGCATGAAGAAGATACGGGCTCGGTGGGCCAAAGAGTCACATTAAACACCCAGCGGCCAGTCCTATGGGAGATACCCATTAATTTCGTTTGCCTAACGAGTGAAACCATATACATGTTGGCCAATGTGACGATTGACAAGGTTAGAGCGGATAGTTGCATTGGGTCAATCCTTTCTTAGCGTTGATCATCACTGGAGGTCGAAAAGTCGATCTCTCAACAGTTGAATTTTCGTATTGAAAGCGCGCATTTAGTTGAACGTTTCGTTCATTTGTTAAATGGTTGATCTTGCATTCTTGAACGTGAGGAGAAATATCTCAACTCTTGATGGAAGGAAGCGTACTGATGTCCCCGATCAACGCAGAGAGCCCTTCCGCATCCGTCTCGTGAGGTGACCCTTCCGCCTTCCCTGGTACCTCTCTTTGATGGATCAATCGGTCTTCAGCGTTCGTCAGTGTGGGACCTCTTCCACACGGTGATCGAGGGAGATGATTCGATGTTCGGAGTAATGGTTCACATTTGCACTCCGGAGCTGGACCGCGGGACGACCACGGCCTGCGACGAGTTCGACATATAAGATCTCAGGAATGAGCTTAATTCCTCGGACGAGCTCGCCCGAGCGATAAGGGCCAGGGAGGTCCCGCCCTTGATGGAGACCATCAAGCCCTTGATGAACGAGGAGAAAAGGACCGAGAGCGGTAGGTTTGTGGACCAGGAAGAGAGGGGGATTTCCGAATGCCCCTGTCTGGCCGGCATCGTCGATGATATCGTCAAGGAAGCCTGAACAATGGTACCTACGGCCTCCGTTTGATGTACCTCCAGGCGATCAAAGCCCCCGCGGCGATGGCGATGACGGCCAATGGTAACAGGTAGACGACCATCCCCAGGCCTTCGGCCGGGACTCCCCCCTCGTCCTGCACTGTGACGATCATGGTGTCCGTTGCCCAGTTCCCGGCTGGGTCGGTCACGTTCAAGGTGATCGTGTACGTGCCCGTATCATTGAATTGATGACCGGGGCTCGCGCCGGTGAGGGTGAGTGCCGATCCGTCCTCGAACTGCCAGGTATAACTTGCTATACCATTATCATCCGAGGAGGATGAACCGTTGAAGTTGAACGTCTCACCTTTATATATGGTCTGGTCCTCACCCGCCACGGCCAAAGGCGCGGTGGTGTCCAGGGTGATGTTGACCTGATATGATATCGAGATCAATCCGGCGGCGTCCTTGAACTGCACGAGCACGCTCTTCACTCCGTCTCCCGGAGAGAGCTGCCAGCTTCTAAGTCCGGTGAGCGGCTCCCATTCGCTCCAGTTCAAGCCGTCGTTGCTCAATCGTAATGCGTTCATGCCTGAGACAGGGTCCGTGGCGTTCAGCATCACCGTGACCGTACGATCCTTGGTATATTCCGTAGCTGCTTCCATGTTTATTGAGCCGGTCGGCGATGTCTGGTCGATCTTGATGATCTGCACCTGTACTGGCTCAGAGTTCCCGGCGTTGTCAATGGAACGATAATACAGATAGGTGGCGCCCTCGACGTTTACGGAGAAGGGCGTGGAATAGATGGACCAAGTGAGATTGTCGTAACTGTATTCGGTCCAGTTCACCCCTGTTATATCGTCGGTCGCGGACAACGTCACAGTGACCTCCGAGACGAACCACCCGTTATCGCCTTCGGTCCCCGAAGCCACGAGGTCGGTGTCGGGGTGAGCGGTGTCCGACTCCACCACTGTGATGATCATCTCATCGACGGCCCAGTTCCCGGCCGGGTCGGTGATGTTCAAGGTGATCGTGTACGTGCCCGTATCGTTGAATTGGTAACTCGAACTCATGCCGGTGAGGATGATGAGCAATCCATCCTTGAACTGCCAGGTATAACTTGAAATACCGTTCCCATCGGTTGAGGCCGAGCCGTCGAAATTGAAGATAGCACCCTTATTAATGGTCTGGTCCTCACCCGCCACGGCCAAAGGCGCGGTGGTGTCCAGGGTGATGTTGACCTGATATGATATCGAGATCAATCCGGCGGCGTCCTTGAACTGCACGAGCACGCTCTTCACTCCGTCTCCCGGAGAGAGCTGCCAGCTACTTGTCTGTAATAAATTCGACCATTCGCTCCATTCCACACCGTTATTGCTTAAGCGCGATCCGGCCACGCCCGAAATGGTATCTGTGGCATTCGTCAAGATGGAGACGGACCGATCGTTCGTATATTCCGCCCCTCCTTCCACTCCTATCGAGCCAGTGGGTGGCGATCTATCTATCTTGATGACCTGCATCCGAACCGATTCCGGATTTCCGGCGTTGTCGATGGAGCGATAATATAGGTTAGTGGTACCCTCGAGGTTCACGGGGATGGGAGCGGAGTATGCCATCCAAGTGATATTGTCATAGCTGTACTCGGTACGATTGACCCCGGTGATGTCGTCGGTCGCAGAGAGGCTCACAGTGACATTGGAGACGAACCAGTCGTTATCGCCCTCGGTCCCGTTGGCAGTGAGGACCGTATGGGGAGGAACGATGTCTGATTCGACCACAGTGATCGTGATGGCCTCGCTCTCCGCTGCCTCGGTGAACTCATCGCCCGGCCATGTGGCCTTGGTCTCATAGCTACCTACCTCCGATGGTGTCCAAAGGTAAATGAAATTACTATCCGGGTCTGTCTGGACCGTGGCGAGCGGGTTCCAATCCCCATCATTGAACCTGGTCGAGAGGTCGATGTCGGTGCCCTCTAGTTCTGTGGCGAGGGTCCCATTGATGGTCACCGTTGAGCCTATGATCACTGACCTGGGCTGAGCGTCCATGGCTATGGAGCTGACCACCATATCCACGATGACCACCTGCTGTTCCTGGAGCAAGGTCAGAAGGTTGTTCGTCTCATCGAGCTCGTCAGCAACCGGCCAGGCATATGCTTCCAGTGAATAGTTGCCTGTTTGGAACCCAGAGGTATCCCAGGAGAACTCCATCTCAGCGTATTCCAGACCATCGAGGGTGATGCTATACGTTCCGATGCTAACGCCGTTGGCCCGTAGGGTGACGTTGAACGTCTCGGCATACGAGCCGTGATTGGCCACGGTCACGGTCGTGTTCACGATCCTTCCCTTCGCCACCAGATAGTTATCGGGTACCGTGTCGGTCACCGTAACCTCGTGAATTCCGTTGTTCAAGTATAGCGTTGCATTGCTGCGATTCGAATTGTTGGAGGAGTCGTATCCCGTCACCATGATCTCTAAAGGACCGTTCTCATAGGTCGTCGTGTCCAGTTCGAACTCGAAATAGGAAACGGAGGATGATGATGTTTCCAACGAATCGGTCAGATCGCCGTTCACATTAAGTTCGATCCGTTCCACGCTCATATCATCGAGGACCGTCCCGTTGATCTCGATGATCCCGTTGACCATCTTCCCGTCCAACGGATATTCCAGGCTGACCAAGGGGGCTGTGCTGTCGTTCGATGGTTCCCCCGTCTCGGTGAACTCGACCTTCATGATCTGGGGGACCGAGAGGCTTCCGTCCTCCTCCTCGGCAAATATTATTATGAAAAAATCATTTGGTACGGTGGTGTGTGCTGTGAAATTACCGATGGGAATGCTCGCCGTCCAATTACCATCTGCGTCCTCATCGGACATATTGAAGCATTGAAGGTCCAACTCAACGAGCGTATCGGATGATCCATTGACCGGTTCCCAATCCGGTGACCACAGGTACGCGGTCACATTGACCAAGGCGGAAACGTGCTCCACCTCGGCCCACACATCGATGGACGATGGCAGAGACGACCAGTTATAGGTCTGGCCAGGCGAGGCTCGTGATATCCAAGGATAATGCCATTCGCACTGGCCGATATAGATATCACTAGCCAGTATTCCGTCGCCATATGCGGAGAGGAGGCCGGTGTGCCCTATTCCATCACCGTTGTCGTCCAGTAATGGTGTTTGGACATCAGCGTAGGATTGGGTCATGTTGAACTCTAAAAAATGCATGACGAACCAGGCGTAATTGAAACTGTCTTTGAGTGAATGACCGAATTTGATCTTAGACCAAAGAAGATGATCGAAGACCTCGCGCCCATGGCAGAGCCAGGAGGATTGGGATGATTTAGACGATGTTATCAGAACTCTTCCCTCGCTTGAGAGATCATTAATGAAGCTACCGCTATGGCACGCGGAATAAATAAAACGGATAGGGGCGTGAGTCCTGTCATACAGATCATCTAGCCTATCACTGAGCCACGGTGACCAAATGTGCTCAGGATAATCAATGGAGAAGCCGTAATAGCAACCATGATCGTGCATATATAAATACAAAGGTTCGCCCGGACCGACCCGTTCGGCGGCCCAGTTTTCAATCGCCCACTGAAGATTCGTTATATTAGCTATGGCATCTACATCGTTCTGACCGTCCCCGTCGAGATCAAAATCATATTCCGGTTGACTGAGGCAATAGATGCGGTCCGCGCTGAACCCGACCGTTAGAAGTGTTCTGTACACGTCTCTGACCTCTACATAATTGTTCCAAAGGATTTCTCCTTGATAATTGCCCAGCACAACGATGGCATATCCCATGCCCATGATCTGGTTGACGGTCATGTTCTCGTAGTAATTATCGAGGACGTTGACCTCTCCCTGGACCGGATGTGCGAATGACCGGATGGTATAGGATGAAGGTTTGTAGCCGATGTTGGGAATGTAGAAATTAACCTCCCTGGTCGTCCCCGGGGCCACGTTCTTGACATTTGACGTCGCCATGGTGGCGTTTTCATAATATAGAGTGATGTCGAAGGACTCGGTGAAATCGCCAGCGTTCTTGACGATTGCGGTGCACATCATGGTGTGCCCTCGGCTGTTTATCGTTTTGCAGGACCTGAGGTCGAGTACAGAGATGTCGTGCACCTTTTCGATGTTGGGCTCCTCCTCAAGGAAAGAATACAGGTCGGTCAAGTTATCGGCGCATGCAATATTGAAGGTGACATCGAACGATTCGCCTGGCCCGAGACTAGAGGGGAATTGAACTTCCAGGACGGCCAAGAAATCGTTGTACATCTCATCGGGGACCAGCCACGCACTTACGTTGTTCATCGTGCACTGCTCGATGTCATCTTCCGCGGTTCTGTTCTCGACCTTCTCCATGTAGACCGAGTGCCCCGCGGATGGGGAGCTTACGCACTTGAAACCCGCATACATTCCCGTTGTGTTGTCATAGGTGACCGCCGCATCGATGTCTGTCAGAAATCCCCCCTCGTCCGCATCACTCCAGTCACCGATCCTGAGATTGAGCTTCTGGTAGAGCGAGCCGTTGACCATGGGGATGGTGTCCTCGTTGGTTATCCGGTAATTGATGTAAAAATAGCTGACGTCGGCGGGCACCATGATCTCCCGGTCCACTCCCAATCTCGGTACGCCCGTCTCATTGAGCAGGAGATTACTGCCGTACCATTGGTCGGGCTCGCCGGTATCGACTACAAATCCCTCCCTGACCGTATAATCCCATAAGATGTGGCCTTCCGAACCGTTCCCTATGGCGAACAGCTCGGGGTTTACTATGTCCAAGATCGTTTGTTCATTATAGGTCCACAGCCAATCACGATTGGAATTGGATTTGTCGAAACAGACCGTGACGATGCCATTGTCAATGTAGATTTCATCATATCCTGCCAATGGAGCCTCTTCATCTGATTCGTACGGCAACACGACCCCTAGGGTAGAGCAAATCAGCACTAAGACCAAGAAATACGCCAAAATCGAGTTCGATGTCATTCAAACTCACTCTACAAACGTTTGTTTCTCAGGTCGTATTAAAGTATCCCCTATTTCCCCTATCAAATTAACAATCGAGGATAATTCAATATATTGACGGGAACTGGAGATGAGGATAGATTACACCACTCCAACCATTTTTGGGTGTTGAAAAAAAAGCTGGTGGAGGCAACTGGCATCGAATTCTATTTCAATGATTTCCGTTACACCTTTACCCGCCTTACGGTGGAGCGTTCCCGTTGGTTGTACCCTGACGATTGGCGCACATGCTGGTCGAAGGTCAATTCCGCCATCGGACCGCCGACCAGGGACACGTTGGTGGGGCTGGGCGTCGACGTGCATGTAGTGCCGGACAACGCTACCTTCCCCGACCTGGTCAAGGCGGTGGCGCTCTACCTATCAGACCGGGTAAGTAAATGATCCAGGGTGCTCACGACCGGTGCATAGGGAATGCTCCCATGAAGGCCGAGAGCTGGGGGGGAAATATCATTAGTACATGCACCTAGCTATTTCTAAGTAATATTAAATAATAAAAGGTATTACGCAAAAAGAGTGGAACGATGCTAGATGATCGCACATGCGGCTCGGTCCATAACACTTGAGGGATTGACATCGCCTTCTTCAAGATCACGTACAACGAAAAATATCGCTTCGCCACGGTACACAACTACGGTTGCACCTTCCGTTGTGATATATGCGGCTACAAACTACGTAGCGGAGCGGACGGTCAACCGGGTCATATCTTCCCACGACCCGATAGGTTCCTGACAGTTCCGGAGATGAAAGAGGCTCTGCTTTCGATCCCTCTGGAGAAGCTCAATTTCATGGGTGGTGAGCCGACCGTCTCGAAGCAATTACCTGAGATGCTCGATTTCGCCAAGAACGTACTTGGAGTGAAGACCTATCTGGGACACGCTAATGGGAGCCGCCTTCCCCTATCGAACCTGGACGGGGCCAATGTCGGCCTCAAGGCATGGGACGAGGACGTTCATCTACGATATACCGGGAGACCAAAGAGCTCGATCTTTCACAACTTCGAGGTTGCGGTCGATGCCGGTCTGGAGATGAAGGCCAATATGGTGTTCATTCCCGGCTTCGTGGATGTGGATCAGGTGGAGGCGACCGCAGCGTGGCTGGCAACGCTTAATCAAGAAATTCCCTTTCACATAATGGGATACATACCAGTACCGGGACAGCCGTACGAGCGTCCAACGAAGGAGCAGATGGCCATTGTGACCGAGGCTTGTCGGAAGCATCTCCGAAATATTGCAATATCGCATCTCACCAGTGAGGAAGCTTTGGACCCGAGTGCCCGAGATGACCGTTTTGCCGTTAAGACGATCGCGTAGGTGTGCCATCTGTCGAGAGGATCGATATTACATAGGGTATTCATATAGGCGGTCCGCCATTGTTTTTCAGGGGATGACGAGGAGTACGGGTCGATGATCCACATCTGCACCCCTAAGCTTGACCGAGGACAGACCGTGGCCTACGACGAGTTGGACATCATAGATCTACATAAGAAGTTCGATGAGAAGGAAGAACTTGCAAATGCCATGAGGTCTAGGGATGTCCAGCGGGATGTCTCTCCTATAACGGATACCATCGGATCGATCGTTGACGGTGATATAATCATCAGGAATGGAGAACTCCTCGATCGTGCTGGAAAGGGTATCGAAACCGGCATGGGCTTGGTCGCAACCATTCGATCGTTTCATTACAATGGACGGAATTACGATCGTCCTATTTTCCCTGGCATCATCTCGATCGGCCTGTATCGTTCCTATTCA
>CAZXTA010000045.1:0-11428 GCA_964642865.1 uncultured Methanomassiliicoccus sp.
CCTGATAGGTGAGCAGTTCGCCCAGCAGGAAGCCCATGACCTCCACCCCCTCCTGGACCTTGCTGAGGGCGTGGTTCCGCACCTTCTCCTCGGCCGTCTTGAAGAGGTACATGTCCGCCCCCTTGTCCCCGGTGTACAACGGCCGGGCCTCCTTGGGAAGCCATTTATGCGGCAGGGTGCGTTCGGAGGACGGCGGGGGCATCTCCTCCACCTCCATGTCCTTGCCCCCCAGGATCAGCGGGGCACGCTTCAGGGACGCACCACCTTGGGAGCGGGGGAGATCACTATCGGAGGGCTCTTCTTGAGACCGGAATTGAAGTACTGGGCCGCGGCAGTGCAGGAATCGGTGCCGAAGGGGCTGCCACCGTTGGGGGCGATGAGCAACGACTCCAGCCCCTTGATGAAGGTGGACAGGGTGGAATTGAAGGACCAGTCCGAGAGAAGCTTGATGCAGACGTGACCCCCGTCCTCCGGCATCATGATGTTGGGATGGAATATGGGGGTCTTCCAGATGACCAGGGGCTTCTCGAAAGGGTATTCCCTGTCGATGATGAGCTGCAATCTGTGATGGTAACGATAGGCGAGCCTGCCGTTCTCCATGACCGGCCCGGGAGTGCGGTCCAGGGTGACGTCCACCTTCAAGGGCAGGGCGGTCAGATGCTCCTCGCCCATGTCGATGTCGGCGGGGAGGTAGTTCCGGCAGGCCTCCAATTCGTTGTACAGACGTATGTAGAGTATCTCCAGGGGCAGGGTCATCTGCTCCCGCCCTCGGGGTCGGGTATCAGCTCTAGCTCTTCGTTGGACTGCAGGTCTAGGTCCTGGACCTTCTGTTGTCCTCTCAGCAGCCGGCGGCCCTTGCGGATGACATAGGCCCCGGGGTCCTTCTCCCAATAGGCCGATACGCCTTCGATGATCTCCTCCACGGTGTTCTCCATCTCCAGTTCCATGTCCACCGTTGCCCCGGTCTCCGCGTTCCTGACTCTTGCTCTTACCACCATGATATCCTGCTGGTCAATCCAGTAGTATCACGTATAATCCTTTCCATTAGAATCAGCATTATGATAATGCTCAGGCTGGATGGTTCGGGCAACCCGGGTCCATGTCCAGGCAGAGCACCTCGGAGGTGCCGAGAAGGCCGTCATAGTACAGCACGTGCTCAATGGCCTTCTGACCAGAGAGCAGTTTGACCACCTCCCTGACCTGCAGGGCGGCGATCACGCTTGTTGTGGTTATCTCCGCGGCCATCTTCGGCCGGTAGAACACTGTGTCCTGACCAGTGCAACTGAACCTTTGGTCCAGGACCTTGAAGTGGCTGCGGTTCATGCTGCATTGGAGACAGGGCGTTTCCGGCGGCACCACCACCTGAACCTTTCCCCGGAAGCCATCCGTTCCTCCGTCGATGTAAGGGACCCGGGCGTAGTAGGAGTTGGCGTTGAGATGCAGGCGGGCGGCCACGTTGTCCAGGCACCCTAGGACCATGTCATCGCGGCACATCTCCGGAGGCCCCCAGGACTGCACCATGCCCTGCAAAGGGTTGATCTCCAGCTCCGGGCTCAGCTCCCGGGCCCTCTCCGCCACCAGTTCGGCCTTGCCTCTGCCGGACGACTCGTCCCCCTCCCGGAACAGCACGCAGCGGTTGAGGTTGGAACGGACCACATGGTCCATGTCCAGTACGTCCAGGTGATTGAAGCCGAAGAGCGCTAGGTCCTTCACCGCTTCGTTACCCAGGGCGCCAGCTCCCACCACCAGCACCCTGGCCTCTTGCACCCTGTCCATGTTCACCCACCCTATACGGCGGGTCCTATCCAAGCGGTCCGAATCGACATCCCCCGGTCGTATCGGGTCCTCCATCGGCCCGGGATGCCGGTCCAGCATATAAGAACTGAGCAGTACTAGTACGCATCCTGATAATTATGAAAATACAATCTGGACAGCTAACCTCATATATACTGGAGGTCAAATGTAATAAGGATATTCATGCCCCCCCGGAAGGATAGGAAAGATCAGAAGGACCGACCCAGAAGGAGCCTGACCGTTGCAGGGCCCGGGTCCCCCTCCGCTTTCTTCAACCGGGAGCTCAGCTGGATCAAGTTCCATCACCGGATCCTGGAGGAGGCTCAGGACCAGGGCCATCCCTTGTTGGAGAGGGTCAAGTTCCTGGCCATCTGTGGCAGCAACCTGGACGAGTTCTTCATGGTCCGGGTCTCCGGTCTGAAGAGGCAGATGAAGAAGGGGGCCCTGGAGGCCCCGCCGGACGGGCTCACCCCCCTGGAGCAGATGGAGGCCATCAACCGGGATCTGCTGCCCATCCTGGAAGCGCACGGTCGTTGCTGGTACGAGGACCTGCTGCCCAAGCTGAGGGCTCAGGGCATCATCGTGCACCGCATCGAGGAACTGGACGATACGCGCAGGAAAGGGCTGCGGGACTTCTTTGAGCGGATGATATTCCCGGCCATGACACCCCTGGCCCTGGACTTCAACCATCCTTTCCCCTTCATATCCAATCTCAGCATCAACCTGGCCGTGGTGGTCAGGCACCCCCAGCGGGGCGAGCGCTACGCCCGGGTCAAGGTCCCGTTGGACCTTTTCCCCCGCTTCGTCCCCATGCCTGGAACGCCGTCCGGCCGCGACAAGGAGTTCGTCCTGCTGGAGGACCTGGTGGCGGACAACCTTGACCTGATGTTCCCTGGCATGAAGGTGAAGGAGGTGCACACCTTCCGCATCAGCCGTGACGCGGACATCGAGATCATAACCGACGAGGCCGAGGACCTGCTGACGGCCATCGAGGAGAGCGTTGAGACCAGGAGGATAGGTTCGCCTACCCGCCTGGAGGTGGACAAGGGCATGCCAGAGAAGATGGTAGAACTGTTCACCAACAAGCTGGGCTTACATAATCTGGCCGTCTTCCGCTCCCACGCACCGCTGGCGCTTACTAGTTTTTGGGACCTACTGGACATGAACCGTCCAGATCTGAAGGACGTGCCTTTCCTGCCCTACGTGCACCCTGACCTGGTCACGGAAAAGGACCTGATGGTGGCGGTGGACCACAGGGACAGGCTCTTCTATCATCCCTACGACAGCTTCGTGCCCCTGGTCACCTTCCTCAAGCAGGCGGCCAACGACCCCCAGGTGCTGGCCATAAAGATCACCCTGTACCGCATCGACAAGCGCTCCCCCATCATCGACGCGCTGATGGAGGCGAGGGAGAACGGCAAGGCGGTGGCGGCGGTGGTGGAGCTCAAGGCCCGCTTTGACGAGGAGAACAACATCGTGTGGGCCCGGGCCCTCGAACGGGCTGGGGTGCATGTTGTGTACGGGCTATTGGATCTCAAGGTGCATGCCAAGCTCCTGCTGGTGGTCAAGAGGAAGGGCGAAGAGATCGTGCGCTACGCCCACATGAGCTCCGGCAATTACAACGCCCAAACGTCCAGGGTGTACGGGGACATCGGCTATTTGACCAGCGATCCGGACATCGGGGCGGACGTGGCCGACCTCTTCAACCTGCTGACCGGGTACTCGCACAAGGAGAGCTTCCGCAAGCTGCTAGTGGCCCCGATGACCATCAAGAAGGAGTTCGTTTCCAGGATCGACCGCGAGGCCCAGAGGCAGCGGGAGCACGGCGACGGATACATCGCCTTCAAGCTCAACGGGCTGCTGGACAAGGATATCATCCAGGCACTGTACGCAGCCTCCAACGCAGGGGTCAGGATCGACCTGAACGTTAGGGGACTGTGCGCTCTGAGACCTGGGGTCAGGGGGCTCAGCGAGAACATCAGGGTGAACAGCGTCGTGGGTCGCTTCTTGGAGCACGCCCGCATCTACTATTTCAGGAACGGGGGGCAGGAGGAGGTGTTCCTGGGCAGCTCGGACCTCATGCCCCGCAACCTGCACAGGCGGGTGGAGGTGCTGTTCCCGGTCCTGGACGAATCGTATCTCCGGGAGCTGGTTGACGTGATTCTCCCTATCCATCTGCGAGACAACGTGAAATCCCGGGACCTGCTCCCTGACGGCACCTACGTGAAAAGGAAGGTCAAGAAAGGCGAGGAACGGGTGGACTGCCAGGAATGGCTGATCCAGAACCGGGGAATCTGGCATGCGGAGGAGTGAACGTGGGCAAGGATGACCTGTGCCGTTTCGCCCGCCAGGTCACCCAGGACCGTCTCCTGGCGTTGCTGGCGGAGACCGAAGGTGTCCAGGCAGGGGAGGACATCGAGCACGTGCACCGCATGCGTGTGGCTTCGCGCCGACTGCGCTCCGCGCTGAGGCTTTTCCGGGAATGCTTCAAGGGCAAGAAGGTCAAACGTTGGCGGGAAGCGGCTAAGGAAGTGACCTCCTCCCTGGGTGAGGCCCGGGACCTGGACGTGCAGATGGAATTCCTGGCCAAACTAGAGGAGGATTGGGGGGAGCGGGGGCTGGAGATCGTCATCGAACGCCTGAGGACCAGGAGGGCCGAGCTACAGCCGGGGATAGCCTCATTCATGGACCGTTTGACCAGCGAGAGCCCGCTGCTGGACCTGAGGGCTGAGCTGGAGGACCTGGAAGAATGGGATGGTGAAGCCTCCGACCTGCACTCGCATGCCCACGCTCACGCCTCTATCGCGGTGGAGGAGCTGTTCGCTCATGCCGATTCGGTGCCGGTGTTCGAGGACTGGCAAGGCCATCACGCCCTGCGCATCGCCGGCAAGCGACTGCGCTACACCCTGGAAGCTTTCAGGGGAGCGTACGAGGACCGTCTGGATGAGGAGATCAAGGCCCTGAGGGGATTGCAGGACGTGGTAGGGGATCTGCACGACTGCGACGTTTGGCTGCAGCGGCTGCCGGACATGATGAAGAAGGCACCGGATGCGCTGCAGGCCCTGGCCCGCCTTCAGGAGCACATGGAGGGCCGGCGCCGTGAGCTGCACCAGGACCTGGTGGAGAGCTGGTACGGTCTGCAGCAGGAGCGCTTCTTCTACCGCCTGCTGGAGAGGCTGAAGGAGCGCGGGGTGGAGGAGGTGTGCCCGATCACAGTGGCTCTGGTCTCCGACGTGCACGGCAACGAGGCGGCCCTGAGGGCGGTCCTGGCCCATGCCAGGGAGCGCGGGGCGACCGCCGTCCTGCACGCCGGCGACGCGGTGGGTCCGCCGAGGCCTCGGCAGGCTATCGGGCTGCTGCAGGAGATGGACGTGCTGAGCGTCTTCGGCAACATGGACCGGGAGGCCCTTGAAGCGCGAAAGGGCCGGGGAGGAAAGGCCGATCCTCACATGGAGTTCGTGCTCCGGGAGATGGATGATGCGAGCTGGGATTGGCTGGCCTCGCTGCCTCAGGAGGTCCGGCTGGACATATGCGGTCGCACCCTATACATGACCCACGGGGCTCCCGGGGACGACCGGCAGAAGCTCCTGCTGAGCACCCCCGATTCGCGCTTAAAGGGCATCGCTCAGGATGTGAAGGCGGATGTGATCGTGACCGGTCATTCGCACCTGCCCATGGGCAGGAAGATCGCACGCACCCTGTTCGTGAACCCCGGAAGCGTCGGCCGGCCGCGGGGCGGACCGCAGGCCTCATACGCCACCTTAACATTTCCCTGGCTGGATCTGCAGCACCACCTGGTGGAGTACGATGCCGACCGCACCGCGGATGAGGTGCGGGCTCTGGGATTCGTCGACCTGGCGAAGGACGTCGGCGAGGGCCGGAAGAACGATCGAACGGCAGAGGTGGGAAAATGGGCCATGACCATGCTCCCGGACCAGGAGCACGTGGAGCAGGTGAGGATGCTGGCACTCCTGCTTTTCGACCAATTGAGGGGGCTGCACCGTTTGAAGGAGGGAGATCGGGAGCTACTGGAGATGGCCGCCCTGGTCCACGACGTGGGGTTGTGCCAGGGAGTGCAGGGGCATCAGCGCCGGGCCTTGGACCTCATCATGCAGGCAGAACTTACCCTGGACCTCCGGGAGAAGATGATTCTTGCCTGCGTATCACGCTACCACGGCTGCCGTCCGCCATGCGGGGGCGACCGGGTGTTCAAGGACCTCAGACAGAGGGATCGCAAGCGGGTCAGGAAGCTTTCAGCCCTGCTGGCCATCGCGGACGCCCTGGACCGGGGGCACGTCTCCCGGGTGTCCGGTATCTCGGCCGAGATAGGCAAGAAGGAGGTCCGGCTGGTCCTGGCCGGCCAGGGGCCGTTCTCCCTGGAACGGGAATGGGTGGGGTACAAGCAGTGCCAGTTCGAGAAGGTCTTCGGGAGGAGTGTCTGCCTTGCTGAATGAGATCGACAAGGGTAAGGTGGTCGCTTTCCTGGACGTGGGAACGAACTCGGTAAGGCTGCTGGTGGTGCGCATTAACCCCAATCGCTCCTACACCGTCATCAGCGAGCAGAAGGAGATGGTCCGTCTGGGGGAGACCTCGTTCCATGATGGCCTGCTGACCGAGAGCGCCATGGAACGCACCATCAGGGTGATCAAGAACTTCTGTGACCTGTCCCGCACCTATGGGGCCACGGAGTTCGTGGCGATGGCCACCTCGGCCACCCGGGAGGCCAGCAACCGCATGGAACTGATAGACCGGCTCAAGGAGGTCACCGGCCTGGAGCTGGGAATAATCTCCGGTTTGGAAGAGGCTAGATTGATCTACCTAGGCGTTTCCAGCGGGCATCACATCGGAAGGAAGACCGCCCTGTTCCTGGACATCGGCGGAGGGAGCACGGAACTGGTCCTGGGCGATCAGAAGGAATACACCTACCTGGAGAGCCTCAAGGTCGGGGCCATTCGCTTGACCACCATGTTCGTCAAGAAGGTGGAAGGGCCGGTGCCGGAAAATACACTGGGCAAGATGCACAAGTACGTCAAGAGCTCGATGGTGAGGGCCAAGAAGGAGATCATGCAGAACAAGGTCGGTCTGGCCTTCGGCAGCTCGGGCACGGTGGTCAACCTGGGGGAGGTCCTGGTGCGGTACGACGGGACCTCTCGTTCGGGCATAATTCGCCACGCCCAGCTCAAGAAGCTCATATCCTACCTGGCCAGCTTGGACCTGGCCGGGCGGCGCAAGGTGCCCGGAATGAACCCGGAAAGGGCGGACATCATCGTGGCCGGTGCGATCATCCTGGAGACGGTGATGGACGAGCTCAATCTGAGCGAGATCGCGATCAGCCCCCGCAGCATGCGCGACGGCATGCTGATGGACTACCTTGGGGGACTACAGGAGTTCCCCGGCTTCCGCGAGCTGTCGGTGCGGGAGAGGAGCGTCGTCCAGCTGGGACGGGCCTGCTCGGTGGACGAGGAGCACGCCCGAAGGGTGGCGACCATCGCCTTGGAACTGTTCGACAGTGCGGCCAAGAAGGGGCTGCATATCCTAGGGAAGAAAGATAGGGAACTTTTACGCCACGCGGCCTTCCTGCACGATGTGGGGGATTTCATCTCCTTCAACGACCACCACCTGCACTCGCATTACATCATCTGTCACGCCGAGCTTTTAGGGTTCTCCAGCCGGGAAGTGCTCATCATGGCCAACGTGGCCAAGTACCACCGCAAGCGGGCACCCAAGATCGGCTCGGCGGACCTGCGTGACCTGGACGAGCTGGACCGCCAGGTGGTCCTCCGCCTTTCCACCCTGCTGCGCATGGCCGAGAGCCTGGACCGTTCCCATTCCAACCTGGTGCAGAGCGTGCGCTTCAGCAAGGTGACCAAGGGCTCGGTCCGGCTGATAGTCACCGCCTGCGGGGACCCCCAGCTGGAGATGTGGCGGCTGGAGGAGGACCGTAAGGCCTTCAAGAGGACCTTCGGAAGGGACCTGTTGGTGGTGCTCAACGGCATAGAAGGTTGAAAAGGCGGGACTCTAAAAGAGGAACTTTAAAGGGTTTAGCAAATAAGGAATAAGACCTTACTTGGTCTTCTTCATTATCTTCATCCAGCCGCCGCTCTCGAAGACTGCGAGTTTCCTCTTGTTCAGGGTCTTCTCGAACTCTTCCCAGGACACGATCTCCAGCCTAGCGTTGTTGCCTTTCGTGAACTGAATCCCGTTGGTGTCCTTCACGCGACCGGGCTTGAGGCCTTTCTTCTTCGCGATGTTCTTGGCCTTGTCTAGGTTGATCTTCTCCATCACCATGAAATACCTCCGTGATAATCGACCAATCTGGCCTGTTATCCAGTAAGTAATGGAAATGTTCTATATATAATATTTATCGTATAAAGTAATTAATCCAGCATTGATTGACTTAAATACCATATCCTGTTAAGCATCCCTCGACCCAGATAATTATATATGCGCAGGGAATACGAAACCGGTTCTGGCATAACATCTGACCATGTCTGGAGGGGGCAAGATTATATCCCCTTAGCGGGATAACCGGACGATCGTCATGGGTCTCTTCGGTTCGTCCGGCATTCGGGGAGTGGTGGGAAAGGACATCGACGCCGAGCTCTGCACCCGTATCGGACGGGCAGTGGGCAGTTTGAACGGTAGCGTGGTGTTGGGGAAGGACCCCCGGACCAGTGGCGATCTGGTCCTGAACGCCCTGATCGCCGGGCTCATCGAGGCCGGTGCCGAACCGTACCGGGCCGGCATGGTCCCCACACCCACCCTGGCCTGCGCCGCATCCCACTTCGACTGCGGGCTGATGGTCACCGCCTCGCACAATCCCCCGGAGTACAACGGGGTGAAGATGTGGAACCAGGACGGCAGCGCCTTCGACGGGGACCAGATGGAGGATATGGAGAGGCTTATTGCCAGCGGAGGGTCCAAGGCCGAGTGGGGCGCGATGTTCAATGAGCAGCCTTGGGAGGGGGCGGTGGAGGAGCACGTACTTACGATTCTGGAGGAGGTCGGGCCGGTGGAAGGGGGAGTGGTCGTAGACTGCGGCTGCGGGGCCACCGGGCCGGTCAGCCCCCGCACATTCCGGGAGCTGGGTTGCCAAGTGGTCTCCCTGAACGCCAACCCGGACGGGCGTTTTCCCGGAAGGCCGTCGGAGCCGTCCGAGGAGAACCTGGAGGACCTCATGGGGCTCTGCAGGTCCAAGGGACTGGTGGGGATCGCCCACGATGGCGACGGGGACCGCATGGTGGCGGTGGACGAGCGGGGGAGGTACGTTAGCGGGGACCGCCTGCTTGCCCTGTTCACCTCCCTGCTGGGCGTCAAGGACATGGCCGCACCGGTGGACGCCTCCATGGTACTGGACGATATCGTCGGCCGGCCAGTGGTGCGCACCAGGGTGGGGGACATGTTCATTTCCGATGCCCTTAAGAAGGGGGGGCTGCCCTTCGGTGGGGAGCCTTCCGGTACCTTCATCTTCCCTCAGGTCAATTACTGTCCGGACGGCATACTGGCCGGGGCCAACCTGATCAGGCTGCTGGAGGGTCGTCCCCTCTCGGAAATGGTGGACGGATTGCCCAGCTACCCCTTGACCCGGGTCTCCTTCCCCTTCAAGGCCGCGGACCGGGAAAGGGTCCGATCCAGGCTGACCGAGGAGTTGTCGGCCATGGAAGGGGAGCTGAACACGGTGGACGGCCTCAGGGTGGACCTGGGACACGGCTGGCTCCTGGTGCGGCTGTCTGGTACCGAGCCGAAGGTCCGATTGACCGCCGAGGCCCGCGACCAGCAGGACCTGGACGACATCGTGGAAATGGCCCGTCACAGGGTCGCCAAGGCCCTGAGCTAAGCAGGGATTTAATAGAATGGGGCCATTGACAAGTGGAAGGAGAGATATGAAAGCCCTCATCCTCGCCGCCGGGGAAGGTACCCGCCTGAGACCGCTGACCACCAATATACCCAAACCGCTCCTGACCGTGGCCGGAAGACCCTACCTGGTCCATCTGGTACAGGCCCTCCGGGAGGCCGGCATCAAGGAGCAGTGCATCCTTGTGGGCTGGAAGAGCAACCGGGTCAAGGAGTTCTTCGGGGACGGGCAGCAGATGGACGTGGAGCTGACCTATCTGGAACAGAAGGAGCGGTTGGGTACCGCTAACGCCATCGGGGTGGCCGACGGCCACATCGAAGGGGACTTCATCTGCGTCAACGGGGATGTGGTCATGGCCCCGGAGTCCATACTGGAGCTTGTCTCGTGGTTCGCCCGGGACCACAGGCCTTTCATGGGGGCGGTGGAGGTCCCCGACCCCCAGCGCTTCGGGGTGGTCGAGCAACGGGAGGGCCGGTTGGTCCGTATCATGGAGAAGCCGTCCAATCCCCCGTCCAACCTCATCAACGGGGGCATCTTCGGCCTGACCCCGGAGGTCTTCGGTTATATAAGAAGGACGAAGAGGTCCTCAAGGGGGGAGTACGAGTTCACCGACACCCTGAACCTGATGAGCTCGGAGACCGAGGTATTGGTCCAACAGATCAAGGGAGAATGGATGGACGTGGGTCAAACCTGGGAGCTGCTGCGGGCCAACGAGTTCCTGATGGGGCGCCTGCAGCGGGACGTGCGGGGCACGGTGGAGCAGGGGGCGGTCATAAAGGGCAACGTGGTGGTGGAGGAGGGGGCCCTGGTGCGAAGCGGAAGCTATATCGAAGGGCCGGGATACATCTCCAAAGGATGCGACATCGGCCCGAACTGCTATATCAGGCCCCTCACCTGCCTGGGGGAGGGGGTCAGGATCGGTAGCGCGGTGGAAATCAAGAACTCCATCATCATGAAGAGGACCCAGGTGCCCCATCACAATTATGTGGGGGACAGCGTCATCGGCGAACGATGTAACTTCGGGGCCGGGACCAAGGTGGCTAACCTGCGCTTCGATGATCGGACGGTGAGGGTGTCCACCAGAGGGCAGATGGTCAGTTCCGGCCGGCGCAAGCTGGGGGTGATCATGGGCGATGACGTTAAGACGGGCATAAACGCCATGATCGAGCCGGGAACGGTCATATGGGAGGGGGCCGTCATCGGCATGGGGGCCCTGGCCCGAGGGAACATCGGACCGCACAGCAAGGTCTTCTAGAGGTCCACAACTGGGAGCTCGACCCTGCGTCCCTGGGCGTCGTAGGCCTGCCAGCTGTGCTCGTTGAAAGGCAGGCAGGTGATTATGTGCACGTGTCCGTAGCGGCGGAAGAACTCCAGGTCCTGGTGGGAGGGGCGGTTGCTATACCCTGGGTGGGAGTGAACTGTGCCCACCACCGTGAAGTCGATGGGCAGCATGTGCAGCATGACCAGGGCGGAGTCCTCTCCCTGCAGGGTACCTGGGACCAGCAGCAGCTCCTGCACCACCCCTTCCTCGGCCCTTAGCATGGCCATGAACTCCTTGGGCAGGCTGTCCCTGGCCGCCCGGTTGATCATCTCAAGCAGGGAGCGGTCTATGCCCTTGATGCCCCTCAACATAGTGTCCCCATCAGTTTTTCCCGGGTGCGGGCATAGAATCCCTTGCCGAAGCTCACGAAGCGAGCCTTGTCCGGGGCGGCCTGGAACTTCACCGTCTCGTTGCCGGCCATGAGCATCTCTTGTTGCCCGTCCACCACAACCACGCAC
>CAZXTA010000046.1:0-11409 GCA_964642865.1 uncultured Methanomassiliicoccus sp.
CCAGTGGCATCCCGACCACGTTCTTACCGTCACAGAAGGCCTGCAGGGTGAACTCCTCGCCCACCAGGCGCTCTTCCAGCACCACGCCGGCCCCCCCGATGCGGCGGTCCAGTATCTCCTGGACGTAATCCAGCACCTCCCCCTTTCCTTGGAGGTGCTCACCTTCCACCTTGACCCCCTTCCCTCCGGTCAGCCCCTCGGGCTTGACCACCAGTTCCCCGGGGAAGTCGTTGACGAAGAGGCGCGCGGATTCCAGGTCCTGAAAGGTGTCGAACTCCACGTTCCCCGGGACCGCATGCTTCTTGAGCAGGCGACGGCAAAAGCGCTTGGAGGTCTCCAACAGGGCAGCCGCCTTGGTCGGGCCCACGCAGCCGATGCCCTTCCTGATCAACTCGTCGGCCAACCCGGCCTCCAGCGGAGCCTCCGGGCCGATGACCGCGATCTCCACCCCGCTGGCCAGGGCGAACTCGGTCACCCTGGGAACCTCGGTCTCCTTCACCAATCGGTATTCCTGCGAGGAGCGGGCGATGCCCGGGTTCCGGTTCTTCATGGCCGCGTAGACCACCGCCCCATCTCTCAGAAGGGCCTCCACGATGGCGTGCTCACGCCCTCCTCCACCTACCACCAGCACCTTGGTACTCATGCGTTCCCGGGATTGACGGGAACGCTAATAAATGAATTGATGTTCAGCCCAGCAGACGCTCCAACAGGGCCCCAAGGCCCTCCCCGGTGCGCACGCTCACCGGTATGATGTCCTTGCCGCCAGAGAGCTTGCGGTAGTCGGCCTTGACCCTTTCCACATCGACCTCCATGTAGTCGGCCAGGTCCATCTTGTTTATGACGGCCACGTCCGCCCCCTGGAAGATCATGGGGTGCTTGCGCACCATGTCGTCCCCCTCGGTGACAGAGATCACGACCAAGCGCCGGTCCGTGCCCAACGGGAAATCGGCCGGGCAGACCAGGTTGCCCACGTTCTCCACGAACAGGAAGTCGACGCCCCGGAGGTCCATATCGTCCAGGGCATGGTCCAGGAGATGGGCGTCCAAATGGCACTCCTTCCCTGTGTTGAGGTTGTGGGCCTTGACCCCGGCGGCCTGAAGCCGTTCGTAGTCGTCCTGCCCGGCCACGTCGCCGGAGACGGCCGCCACCATCAGCCCCCGGTCCATGAGCATCCGGGAGAGCTTGATGATCAGGGCGGTCTTGCCCGCCCCGGTGGTGCCCATCACGTCCACCGAACGGATGCCCGCGCCCCTGAGCTTCTGCTGGTTGTGATCGGCCAGATGCCTGTTCTCGGCCAACACGTCCGTCTCCATACTGATGTGGGTGATCTTGTGCACGAAGGCGGATTTCCACTCCCTCGTTAATAACTTTGCCTATTATCTTTCCAGCGTCGAGGTGTAGAGCAACGACGCTTAGATGATCCATTAAAGGTCAACGAAAAGGTATGGACAGTAATATCTGTGCCAATTTATCGAATAACTTTTAAGTAATGTCACGCAAATATGTTCGTTCAATCAGACCAGGGTCCTTAAAGGTGGATGGGACCCGCATGGGGGAATACAATTGGACAATCCAAGTATTAATCGAAATGATGTTGTGAACACTGGCTTTGTCAAGAGGGCGGCCTTGTATATCGGTATACTGGCATTCGCCCTGGTCTTGCTGCTTTTCTTAGGGGCGGGACAGGCCAGTGCTGGAGACGTCTCGGGCGATATCAGCGGGGATGATGTTGTCTGGGCGTCCGGAGGCACATATAACGTGACCGGGGATTTGTATATCACTGGAAATCTGACGATTGAAGATAACGTCACCGTAGCCTTCAATGGAACTTATGGAGTGGTAGTTTATGGTTCATTGACGATAGAAGGCACCGCGGATAACCCGGCCTCCTTCATCTACGGTACATCATATTGGGATGGTATCATCTATGCGCCCGGTTCCAGTGGTTCCGTGGATCATGCGTATCTATATGATGTAATGTACGGTCTTTATTTCGATAACGTCTCCATTCCAATATCCAATGTGGTCATCGATTATACGATGTGCGGGCTTTATTATGAATTCTATGGAAACGAGCAGGACATTTCTTTGACCTTGGCGGATATCACAATCATAAATTCGGAATGTGGCCTTTATATGGAAAATTATAACGGTAGCCTGGATGTGACCTTGGAAAGGGTCACGACCGACGGCTCAGATTCTATTGGCTATATAATGGCGAGCACTCCCTCGTTAACAGGGACCGTAGACCTAATGGTCATGGACTGTCACTTCAACGATTCATGGGAAAGCTTGTATCTTGGGGCGGACGTCATAGGCACCGTCCAAGTGACCGATTCCGATTTCACCGGGATCTGGGAGGACTGGGCGATATACCTGGAATCTGACCCCGGCGATATGGTCGTGAACCTGTACAACGTCACGTTCGAGGACTGCGGGGCCGCTCTATACATCGATAACGACAACGGCAGCCTGGACGTGACCCTGGAAAAGGTCACCACCAACCACACCTACTATGTCGCTACTCTTATCACCACCGCCTTCGATGGGAATGGGACCTTGGACCTGACCATCGTGGACTGCCAGTTCAACGATTCCTGGGAGGGCGTCATATATGCTCAGGCGGACATGATGGGCGATGTCCAGATCACCAATACGGTCTTCTCCCTGATCGATGACACTGCAATGGAACTTTATGACCTCTATGGCGACATGACCCTGGTCATCGACGGAGCGACCTTCGAGGACATCTCTGGCGATGCCATATATGTGGAAGCTGACGTACTGGCGGATGTCCAGATATCCAACTCCACTTTCACGAACATATTAGGGTACGGAGTGCAGCTCTGGGTCGATGAAGATGACATTAACTTCGTATTGAACAATGTGACCATGGACAATGTCTATGGAGGAGCCTGCTACGTCAATGCGTTAAACGGTAGTATGGCGGTGAGCCTGACGGAGGTCCATACCAACAACATGTTTTGGATAGGAGGGTGGTATGCGTTCAACACTTATGATACGGGAGTACTTACCTTCTCGATCACCGACTCCACCTTCAACAACTCGGATAACGGAATTTGGTTTGGGGCGGATGTCATTAGTGACATCACCGTCACCAACACCGAGTTCACGGGCGTTTGGGATTCCGCGGTATGGTACATGAATACGGGCTACGCAGGAATTTCCACCGGGGACCTGAACATGGTCTTCACCAACGTCCTGATGGACAATGTCGACATGGGCATCGATCCCCTGGTCAACGGCAACATCACCCTGACCATGGAATCCGTTACGGTGAACAACACCTATATGGTCGGATGGTTCGAGGCCTATAATGCGGACAACACCGCGGTCATTAATGTGATGATCAACGACTGCGTCTTCTCCAACGCCGTCTACGGCCTGAGCTTCGTGGCCGACACCATCGGGGACTACCAGGTGACCAATACCGAGTTCACCAATATCATGTATTACGCCATATCCATGACGTACGACTACGCCGACTTGATCGTGCCCATCGACAATGTCATGTCGGACAATGTCGGAACGTTCCTGGACCTCACCGTTACCTTTGGTAACATTGACCTGGTGATAACCGATTCCGTCCTGTCCGGCAACAACGGCACCGGCATGGCCCTAATACAGGTCGCGGTCGGCTCCAATAGCCTGGACAACGGGTTCATCTCTGTCACCGTCAGCAACTCCACGTTCAAGAACGCTGGCGGCGGTATATGGGCCTGGTGCGAGGAGCTGGTGCCGGTGGAGATGACCGCCACCACCTTCGAGAACATCGGTGGGGCGGCCATGCGCTTCGACGTCCGCAGCGGTGACGTCAGCTTTGACTTCATCGACGACGAAGTCACCATAATCGACGTGGGCATCGGTCTGTGGGTCTACGCCAACGACGGCAACTTCAACCTGACCCTGACCGGCGTGCACTTCATCACCACCGATTTCGGTATCTTCGCGGAGGTCAGCTCCCTCACCGATGAGGACATGAGCATGATCAACATGGAGATCATCGATTCCGTGCTGGAGGGAGGCGCCTACGGCATATTCGCCAACTCGCTCAACGGCGGGACGATTCTGATCGACGGTTCCCAGTTCCTCAACCACACCGAGGCCGGCTACTACTACGAATCGGTGTACGGGGATGTCAACGTGGACATCGTGAACAGCGTGTTCGACGGCAGCCTTGCCGCCGATTACGTGCTGTACACGCTGCAGGAGACCGATACCGAGTTCGATCTGATAGGCAGGTGGGGTGACTGGACCGCAACCAGCAACGCGAACGGAGGTTCGATGACGGTCGATCTGCCCTTCACCATCGTCTACGACGGCGCCTCCTTCAATGAGGTCGTCATGGATGACGACGGGTACCTGAGGTTCGACGGCAACCGCGCCATCGTTCCAGTGGGGACCACGGACCTGAGGTACAACAACGACCAGTTCTACGGCTACAAGATAGCCGATGACAACTCGTCGGTGATGTTCACCTGGTACGCCGCTGAATCGGTGTCACAAGGGCTAAGCCTGGCCTTCCAGGTGGTGCTGTACGCTGATGGTCAGATAGAGATCGTCTACGGGCACATGGAATCATACGCCTCCAACGTCTGGTACGGTCTTGATGTATTGGGCGACGACTACGACCTAAGGGACGTCAACGGAGGTCTGTACAAGTGGGAGACCGACGACCTCAGCTATCTGTTCACCCCGGTATACATCTCGTCAGGGATGGGGGCGCAGGTAACGTCCGATCTCGGCGACATGAACGTCGTGGTGACCAACAACACCGTCACCGGATACTACCAGGGCGGTATGGTGTTCGGGACCTTCCAGGGGTCCATGGACTTTGTGGGCACCGGGAACGAGTTCCGCAACATAGTCGGTTCGTTGTTCGGGGCCCTAGCAGTGGCGAACTGGAACGGTTCACTGGACGTGACCATCACGGACAACACCTTCGAACGCATCTGGTACACCGCGATAAACATCTATGGCGAAAGTGAGGTCGGCGTTGCCGATACCATGGATGTATCCAGGAACGTGTTCAACAAGGTGACCTTCGGTGTCTATTCCGAGATCTACATCGAAGAAGAGTTCTACCGCACTGGCAACGACACCTTCACCGTCACGGTCGACTTCCTGGACAACGCCATGACCGACGCCGTAGGGATGGAATGCCGGATATACATGGAACTGTACAACCCGGTCGATTGGACCGTGTCCGTGCAGCAGACCATGACCGGCAACACCATGGTCCAGGAATGGTACGAGGGTTCGTGGCCGTTCATGACCATGATGTCCTACTACGGTCTGAGAGCCAATCTCGATATATGGGATTATGGCAACAGCATGAGCAGCCTGGTCGTGGACCAGACCATCACCATAACCGACAACGTTGTGGAGGTTCCGAGTGGTGGTACCGGGATATATGCAGAGAATTACATCTATAATCCCTACGGCAACACCACCAGGACCGCGGCCATCGACGTCTCCGACAATACGGTGAACATGTTCTACGGTGGGTCGTACGGTGTCTATACCGAGGCTGATATGGACATCGGGTCCGGCACGATCTCAGACGACGTAAGCATGATCGTGGAGGACAACCAGATATCCGACGTATACCAGGACATATGCGGAATAGAGGTGTATATGGGCGTCAACGCTCAAGATGATGTGGAAGAGGCCACGGACGCGAATGTGATGCACTACTTATCCGTGACCGGCAATATCGTTGAGGGCGCCTACGAAGGAATATACGCCGATATCTGGTACGATCAGGACAACACCATAGGCACCTGGAGCGTGAGCCCCACCGTGCACCTGGACGGCAACCAGCTGCTGAACGTGAGCTACGGCATCTATGCGGGTCTGTACGGGGGCGTTTGGTTCGGATCGGACTACTGGCCCCTGAACGATGAGGTGGCCGTGGGCGACTTCGTCATGGACTATCTGTTCACCATTGACGACAACGTCGTATTGAGCACGGGCTGTTATGACTGGATGAACAACATCATCTACCTGGATATTGAATACTGGGCTCAAGTAAACGTGGCGACCCTCTACACCGAGGCCAACGCCTGGGTGACCGGTGCCATGTCATTGAGCCGCAACCAAATGACCTTACTGGACGGTGACATGAATGGCGTGTACTTCTACCACGGTATCTACACCGAGAAGACCGCCATGATAGATGTCGACGTGGATGTGGCCATCGATGACAACACGTTCACGGTTATCTGGACGGAAGGTCCTTGGCCGCACTCGATGTGGGCTATCTCAATCTACAACGATGTTGAATCCTGGTCCAATGATTATGTTATAACCGACGGGCCATTGGCGACCATCGATCTTGATTGGAGCGTGACCGGCAACGAGATCACCAACGAGATGACCGCCGGGTTCAGGCACGGGGTCGACATATTCGACTACATATATGTCGATGAAGGACTGTCTTCCCTTGTCTATAACCTGAACTGGGATGTGTCCAGCAACACCTTCACAGACCTGTTGGAAAGCGGTATCGTGTATGAGCTCAGCCGTGATGAGGAAACCTACGGCACCGTCGATCTGAACATCGCCGTGGACATCATCAGCAACATCATCACCATGTGCGAGGACTCGAGCTACGACGGGGAAGGCATATACGTGGACACCTGGTATTCCACGCCGTTATTTGTGTACTGGTATGATCTCATCGGGAACGTGACCATCGATACGACCGTGACCGACAACACCATTACCGGCGCCTATGACGGCCTGGTAATATACGGCACGATATACGACGCAGCCCCGGCCGATGAAGAAACGGTGTACACATACGAGAACAACATCGTGGTGAAGGACAACTACATCAGCTACTGTGAGTCAGCCATGTTCCTGGAAGGCGATGTGGCCCTAGGCAACAACGCCCTGGAGGAGTGCGGTGGCGTCGATTGGTATTACGCCAACGGCGAGCTGTCAGGTCTTACCATATCCGGTTACTACGGCATCTATCTATACGAGCCCCTAGACGTGGTCATCCGGGACAACCAGATCGAGTTCATGGACTTCGGTATATATGTCGATGATTATTATGACGAAGAGCTCACCTCCGTACAGATACTGAACAACACCCTGACCGGCGTGGACTACTACTACGGCTATGGGCTGGAGCTCTACGATACCTGCAACGTGATCGCCAGCGGCAACGTCATCACCAACGCCTATTACGGCGTCTACATGGATTATACATACAACGTGACGTTGAGCGACAACCAGATCGAGAGCGGGTACTACGGCATATACATGTATGAAATGGAAACGGTGGTAATCGAGTCCAACACCATCACTGACGGCGACGGGTACGGAATATACATCGACGAGTATAGCTGGGAAGTGCTCATCGGCAACAACACCATCTCCTGGAACGACCAAGATGGACTGTACGTGTACTACTATGACACCGGAGAAATCGTCCTGTACAACAACGTCATAACCGACAATGGGTATGGGGTCGATGCAGAATGTTATGAAGTAAGCGGTCTCGTATGGTACGTGGACGCCGCCTGCCAGGTATCGCGGAATGACGTCAACTTCGAAGGTGAGGTGATCGTCATGAGCGGAGGTTCCATGGTCCTAGAGGACCTGTGTATGGACGTCTATGACGGCATCACCGTGGAGGAGGGCGGCCTGCTCTCCATGAGCGACGTCGACATGTACTCCTGGTTCCTGGACGTTTACGGCACGCTGTGGGCCACCCTCAGCGAGTTCGACGAGACCGACGTGTACATCGCACCGAGCGCTACGGCGGAGATCAGGGGCAGCTGGTTCTATTATTCCGGCCTGCTCATTGACGGGTGCGACGCCACCATCACCAACAACAGGTTCGATGGGTACTGGTCCAGCGAGAACTACGCCATCGCCGTCCGGAACGGGGCCGCCCCGACCATAGTCAGCAACCTCATAACCGATTACTGGTATGGCATATACACCAACGGTATGGACATGGGCGGGATCTACGACAACCTGATCGTGGGCAACTACATCGGTCTACTGACAGAGGATTGCACTGGGACCGTACACGACAACATCTTCCTGGGCAACGATATCGCGTTATTGCTGCGCAACAGTGATGTGAGCGTGGAGGACAACGAGATCGGCTACACCGACCTGTTCCAGGTCATGGCCAACTACGCCACCCTGCTCAGCCTGGTTAGCAGCACCGCCGAACCTGGTGAGGTCACCGATGACCTCTGGGACAGCCTGTATGCCATCCTGGCATACGCCGATTTCGACATATATTCGCTCTATGATTGGGTGACCGATCACAGCTACGGTATATGGGCCGAGAGCTCCACGGTGCAGACCAGTAACAACGTCTACGGTATGCTGAGCTACGCCCTGTACGCGATTGACAGCGAGGTGCACTTCTCCGATGACGTGAGGACTACCGAACTGGTCATACCCTGGGTCATCGAGGGCGAGATGTTCAACTACACGGCGAACATCTACACCCTGAACGGCATATTCGCTGCCAGGTCCGATGTGTACGTCGATGATTGCACCATCGAGGTGCTGGACGACGCCCTGATGTTCGAGGCCTCCAACGCTTGGGTGGAGGGGGTCACTCTCATGGCGGGCGACTTCGATTACTTCCTGTACGGAGGTTCCGAGGTCTACAACATCGACACCACCTACGAGACGGCCAAGGTCGAGGACTCCCACAGCCTGAACGAGGGCACATGGCTCACCATATACGCGGTCGAGAAGGGAGAGCCAGCGGCCAACGTGACCATCGTGATAAAGAACGCCAAGGGAGAGATCGTCTTCAACGGCACCACCGATGCCGATGGAAAGGTCCAGGTCCTGCTGACCCAGTACGCCTACACCTATGAGGGCAAGGACGATGGCTTCAACCCCTACACCATAACCGCCTACTTCGATTCCAAGGAGAAGTCCGTGGACCTGACTCTCAACGAGTCCTACATGGAGATCACCATTGAAAGCAAGGGAAGCGATATGGGAGCCATCCTGGCGGTGATCGGGGTCCTGGTCATCATCCTGCTGATCGTAGCCGCGGTCGTGGTCATGAGGCGCCGGAAGTAAGGCCCGAAACCCTTTCCCGTTCAAACCTTTTCCTTATTTTCCATTTTTAAGATACTTTGTTAAGGAGGGAGTTCCATTCCCGAGCGAACGCCATGACCTATTCCGAAAGGGCCCGTCAACTTCTGGCCAGCAGCAACGTCTCCGAAGGGGACACCGTCCGCCTTAAGGCCGGGGGGAAGGAGCATACGGGGGTACTCATGCCCCACCATGAGTTCAGTCACCCCGACGTCATCGTGATCAAGCTGAAGAGCGGCTATAACATCGGGGTGAAGGTGAACGAGCGTTCCGAGATGCACCTGGAGGTCAAGGCCCAGGAACGTCCGGTCCATCGTCCAGCTCACCGGGAGGACGAATGCCTGCCCAAACTGTCCTTCCTGGGGACCGGGGGCACGATCGCCAGCTACGTGGACTATCGCACTGGGGCGGTGCATCCCGCGCTCAAGGCCGACGAGCTGGTGGCCACCGTGCCCGAGCTCTCAGAGATATGTGGCATTCGTTCCAAGGTGGTGTTCTCCATCTTCAGCGAGAACATGGACGTGGAACATTGGCAAACGCTGGCCAACGCCATCGCGGACGAGATCAACGACGGGGTTCAGGGGGTCATCGTGCCCCACGGTACGGACACCATGGGCTACACCTCCGCCGCCCTGTCCTTCATGCTTGGCGACCTGCCCCGCCCGGTGGTACTGGTGGGCGCCCAGCGCTCCTCCGACCGCCCCTCTTCCGATTCCTACATCAACCTGCTGTCCGCCGCACGCTTCTGTGTCAGCGCGGACGCCGCGGAGGTCTTCGTTCTCATGCACGGGGAGACCTCGGACTCCTGCGTGCACGTTCACCGTGGCACCAAGGTCCGCAAGATGCACACCAGCCGGAGGGACGCGTTCCAGAGCGTGAACGTCGGGCCAGTGGCCCGCATGGGGCTGCAAGGGGAATTGGAGATGCTCTCCCCGGTCATGCCCAAAGGCCAGGGAAAGGTTGTTCCGGACGCGCGCATGGAGAGGGACGTGACCCTATTGTACTTCTATCCCGGGATGAACCCGGAGCTGGTGCGGAAGGTGATGGCAGGGCAGCGCGGTCTGGTGATGGCCGGTACCGGGCTCGGGCACGTCTCTCGGGATGTGGTCAGGGCCCTTCGGGACGTGGTCTCCCAGGGCAAACCGGTGGTCATGACATCCCAGTGTCTGGGCGGAAGGGTCAACCTCAACGTCTACGACACGGGGCGAGATATGCTCTCCGCCGGGGTCATACCCGGGGAGGACATGCTGCCGGAGACCGCCCTGGTCAAGCTCATGTGGGTGTTGGGTCGCACGGAACACCCGGAGCAGATCGAGGACTTGATGCGCAAGGACCTGCACGGGGAGATCGCCGAGAGGAGGGGGCTGTGATGCACCAGGTGACGGTGGGCATCGAGATACACCAGCAACTGGACACATGCAAGCTCTTCTGCTCCTGCCGCTCCATGTTGGTGGAGGAGGAGGGAACGCTCTTCCGGCGACGGCTGCGGCCCACCCAGAGCGAGATGGGCGAAGTGGACCGGGCCGCCCTGGCCCAGGCCGGGAGGCGCATGCACTTCGCTTACCAGGCTCCTAGGGACGTCTCCTGCCTGGTGGAGGCGGACGAGGAGCCGCCGCACGACGCGGACCAGGAGGCCATGCAGACCGTGCTCATCGTCTCGGCCATGCTCGGGGCCCATGTCATGGACGAGGTCCACTTCATGAGGAAGATCGTCATAGACGGGTCCAACACCAGCGGCTTCCAGCGCACCGCCTTGGTCTCGGTGGACGGTTCCCTGGACCTGAACGGCCACCGCATCGGCGTCCTGTCGATCTGCCTGGAAGAGGACGCCGCCCGCAAGGTGGAGACCAGGGACCGTGAGGTGACCTACCGACTGGACCGTCTGGGCATCCCGCTCATCGAGATCGCCACCGCCCCGGACATGCACGACCCCGAGGAGGTGAAGGAGGTGGCGCAGCGTCTCGGCTCCGTCCTGCGCTCCACCCGCAAGGTGAAGCGCGGCCTCGGCACCATCCGCGAGGACCTGAACATCTCCGTTCCCGGGGGCGCCCGGGTGGAGATCAAGGGGGCCCAGGACCTGGGATTGCTGCCCACATACGTGCGCAACGAGATGGAGCGACAGCGCTCATTGATAGAAATAAAGGTGAGGTTAGAAGAGCGCGGGGCGAGGCCAGTACAGCTGAACGCCAGGGATATCTCCGCCCTGATGCAAGGGAGCGCGTCGAAGATCGTTCGCTCGGCCCTTTCCAAGGGGGGCAAGGTTCTTTGTGCCGGCCTTCCGCTTTACGCTGGCACCCTGCG
>CAZXTA010000047.1:0-11388 GCA_964642865.1 uncultured Methanomassiliicoccus sp.
GATCTGGCCGTCAATATCGCCGTGGAAAGGGTCAAGGAGGCGCTGGAGACCGGGGCGGACATCTTGGCCACCACCTGTCCATTCTGTGTGCTCAACATGCAGCAGGCGGCCAAGAAGATCGGGGCCAAGATCAAGGTCATGGATGTATGCGAAATGCTGGCCATGGTCACCGAGCCTGAGGCTACGGAAGCGCCCAAGCAGTGAGATCTTTTTCCAACCCTTTCCATTCCTTTTCATAATAGGTACGCGAGCCGACGGCCCCCATGCCACATGAGCCAGAAGGAGCGCTACCGGACCAGCACCGCCGATTACCTGCGCAGGGGTTACCAGAGCATCGTGACCGAGGACTTCCGGCAGTACCTGCGCAAGTGGATTCCGCTGAGCCTCATGATCGGGGCCTTCGCTGGACTGGGCGCATTGTTCTTCCAGTGGCTGCTCACGGCCATCTGGCATCTTTCCTACGATGTGGCGGAGCTGCCCTGGTACCTGCGTCTGTTCCTCCCGGCGGCCGGCGGGTTGCTGGCTGGGATCATCATCTCCCGCTTCTCCCCCGAATCGGCGGGAGGGGGCACCGGTTATGTCGTGGAGTCGATACATCACCGCGGGGGTAGGGTCCCGGCTCGCTCCGGGCCCTTCAAGATCCTGGTCTCCGCCCTCACCATCGGCAGCGGGGGAAGCGGGGGGAGGGAGGGGCCGATCATGCACATCGGGGCGGCGGTGGCCAGTTTCTTCGGCGACCACCTCAACATGAAGAAGGGCGACCTGCGCACATTTGCCATGGCCGGGGCGGCGGCCGGTCTGTCCGCGGTCTTCCGGGCCCCCCTGGGGGCGACCATATACGCCATCGAGGTCCCCTTCAAGAACGACCTGGAATCGGGGGCGGTGGTGCCGTCCATGATCGCTAGTGTCACGTCGTATCTGATCTTCGTGTCCTTCAACGGTTACGAGCCGCTTTTCTCCACCCCGGACGTGCACATGGAGATGGGGTTGGTCATCGTGGCGGGTATCGTGGTCCTAGGACTGGTGATCGGCCTGGCAGGCCGGCTCTTCATCGCCACCATGCGCCTTTCCGAGCACTTGACCGCGCGCAGCGCGCTCCCCTTCGCATCGAAGGTCATGTACGGGGGGCTGGTGGTGGGCTGCATCGGGCTCTTCGTCCCCCAGGTACTAGGGCTGGCGGAGGAGGAGATCGCCCGGTTGATAGAGGGATCCATCACCTCCCTGGGCTTCCTGCTCCTGCTCTTTGTCATGAAGATGGTGGCCACCAGCGCGACGGTGGGCAGCGGCGGCAGCGGCGGAGTGTTCTTCCCCTCGCTGATGATGGGGGGAGCGCTAGGCTCCGCCTTCGCCGTGATCCTGGGCCTGAGCCCTGTGCCCCTTTTCGCCATCGCCGGCATGGGAGCTATGATGGCCGGGGTCTCCAAGACCCCCATCGCCGCCTCGGTGCTCATGGCCGAGGTGGTGGGCGGGTACACCGTGCTCATCCCGGTCATGTTGGCATCGGTCATAGCCTACGTGACCACTGGCGACCAGACCCTCTTCCGCAATCAGGTGGCCAGGCGTTCGTTCGTCTATGACCCCTCGGTCTTGGACGAGGTGCCGGTGGAAAGGGTAATGAGGGTCAATCCCATCACCTTAACTCCCGGGATGAGCGTAGAGGAGGCCTGGAAGGTCGCGGCCGCTAAGCCGCACTATCTCTATCCAATAGTGGACAAGGCCGGCGCGGTGCTGGGCGTCGTACTGCGCGAGGTGTTGGAAGCGCATCCTGAACCCTCGGCCACGGTCGGGGACCTCATGACCAGGCATTTCGAGAAGGTACGGGCGGGTACCTCGGCATACACGGCCTTCGAGGACATGAACACTAAGCAGATCTCCCGGGTTCTGGTGGTCGACCACGATGAGATCGTACTGCTGGGGACGCTGACCCGCATGGACATCATGGGGTATCTGGAGCACAGGGACGAGGCGCATCACCTCTATTGAGGGCATGGCAATGGTATTCGAGCTGCTGGACCCCCGCATCCGCAAGGTGCTTGAGGACAAGGACATCAAGGAGCCTACCGGGGCTCAGAGCGAAGCGATACCGCCGGTGTTGGATGGTGACAATGTCCTTTTGGTCGCTCCTACTGGTATAGGCAAGACCGAGGCGGCCATGCTGCCTCTCCTGCACCGGCTCATCAACACCCCGGGGAAAGGTATTCGGCTGCTGTACATCACCCCCCTCCGGGCCCTGAACCGGGACATGCTTAAGCGTCTGGAGGAGTTCGGGGAGGCGCTGGACCTGCGGGTGGCAGTGCGTCACGGGGACACCTCGCAGAGCGAGCGACAGAGACAGTCCAAGTATGCGCCGGACATCCTCATCACCACGCCGGAGACGCTGCAGGTCATGTTCACCGGCAAGAACCTGAGGGCCCACCTCGCCAACGTCAGATATGTGGTGGTGGACGAGATCCATGAGCTGGCCAACGATGAGCGGGGTGCGCAGCTGTCCGTTGCCCTGGAGAGGGTGGTGGAACTGGCCGGGGAGTTTCAGAGGGTGGGGCTCTCGGCCACCGTGGGCTCGCACCAGGAGGTGGCCGACTACTTGGGCGGGTCGGGGCGGATGGTGCGCATCATCCGCGCCCGGGTGGCCAAGGAGATTGAGATCGGGGTCCAGTGCCCGGAGGTCGGAGATGAGGACCGGGACCTGGCCGGCACGTTGATGAGCGACCCTCAGCTCATCGCCTGCATGCGCCGGGCCAAGGAGCTCATCGATTCCCACAACTCCACTCTGCTCTTCGTCAACACCCGGGACACGGCGGAGGCATTGGCCGCCCGCTTCCATCTGTGGGACGAGGAGTTCAAGGTGGGGGTGCACCATGGCTCCCTGAGCAAGGAGACCCGGGTGGAGATGGAGGATGATTTTAAGAGCGAGAGGTTGAAAGGGCTGATATGCACCTCCTCCCTGGAACTGGGCATCGACATCGGGACCTCCGACTTCGCCATTCAGTACAATTCCCCGCGTCAGGTGTCCCGGCTGGTGCAGCGCATGGGCCGGGCCGGCCACAGGATCGGTCGGAGGACGGAGGGGGCCATCGTGGCCTCCACCCCGGACGAGGTGGCCGAGAGCCTGGTGATCACCCGCAAGGCCCTGGCCGAGGAGTACGAACCGCTGCTGGTGCGCAAGGAACCGTTGACGGTGCTGGCCAACCAGCTGGTGGCCATGGCCTCGGCCGGGCCGGTATCCATGGAGAAGGCCTTCCGTGTGGTGCGGCGCTCATATCCATTCCGGGACCTGGGCCGGCAGAAGTTCGACGGGGTGCTGAAACAACTGGCCGAGATAGGGCTGATCTTCATCAACGAGGATCGGTACAAGCGTTCGGCCCGGGGCCGCAGGTACTTCTACGACAACATATCCATGATCCCCGATGAGCGCACCTACCGGATCCGGGACATCGGCAGCAGGAAGATCGTGGGCACCCTGGACGAGAGCTTCGTCCTATCGTTCGCCGAGCCGTACGCCACCTTCATCACCCGCGGCCGCTCCTGGCGCATCGTGGAGATGATGGACGAGGAGCTGCTGGTGGAGCAGGTCAAGGAGATAGGCTCCATCCCTTCCTGGGTGGGAGAGGACATCCCGGTGCCCTTCGAGGTGGCCCAGGAGGTAGGGCGCATGCGGGGGGGCTACGACCCGCAGCTATACCAAGGTGACGGGGCCTCCTATCGCATTCTTGACCGCTACCTGCGGGAGCAGCGAGATGGCTTCCCCATGCCCACCGACCAGCGCATCACCCTGGAAGTGGGCAAGAAGCTGGCCATCCTGAACATGTGTTTCGGCAGCAAGGTCAACGAGACCATTTCCAAGATGATATCAGTGCTGCTCTCGGCGCGGCTGGGGGAGAGCGTGGCGGTGACCACCGACCCCTACCGGGTCATCATCGACCTGCCCCGGGACGTCCGTCCGGCCATGATCGTGGAGACCCTGCGCTCCATCTCCTCTTCCACGGTGGAGAGCCTTATACGCTTGGTCATGAGGAACTCCAGCCACATGCGATGGCGCTTCGTTTTCGTGGCCAAGAAGTTCGGGGCGGTGCAGCGGGACGCGGACTACAAGAACGTCAGCTTCGCACGTCTTATGGAGGCTTACGAGAACTCACCGTTGATGCTGGAGACGGTGGACAAGGTGCTGTGGGAGGACTTCGATGTGCCGCGGACCATGCAGGTCATCGGTGCCATCGAGTCCGGGGAGATCGATGTCGCCATCTGCGGCCTGTCGTCCATCGGCAAGGCAGGGCTGTCGCGATCCAAGGAGCTCATCACCCCCCAGAGAGCCGACCACTCCATACTTATGGCCCTCAAGAAACGCCTAGAGGACGAGAGCTTGTACATGTCCTGCCTTAACTGCGGGTCGCAGTGGCGGTTGAAGGCCAGGGATGCCGGGAGGTTCATCGTCTGTCGTAACTGCGGAGGGCAGATGGTGGCCGCTCTCAACGGTTATAACCGTGACGCCATCAAGCTGCTCAGGAAGAAGGACCTCAAGGAAGGGGAGGACAGGGAGATGCGTCGACTGTACAAGAACGCTTCGTTGGTGCAGACGGGAGGACGCAAGGCCATGTTAGCCTTCGCCGGCAGGGGCATCGGCGTGGACACCGCCGCCCGGGTGCTTGCCAGCTTCACCGAGAATGAGGACGAGTTCCTGCGCGACATCCTGTGCGCCGAGATCAACTACGCCCGCACCAAGCGCTTCTGGGACTAGGCCTGGCGCACACGGTTGGTCAGTTTACCCACCCCGGCGATCCTGGCCTCGACCAGGTCTCCGTTTTTCAGCGGCCCGACCCCGCTGGGCGTGCCGGTGGCGATCACGTCCCCCCTCTCCAGGGTCATGTACCTGGAGATGAAGGAGATCAGATCTTCCGGCGGGAATATCATCTGGGCGGTGTTCCCCTTCTGCCTAAATTCCCCGTTCACTCTCAGTTCCAGCTCCAGGGAATGAAGGTCTTTCACCTCCCGCCGGGACACCGGAGCGCCCATGGGGGCGAAGGTGTCCATGCCCTTGCTCAGGGCCCAGGGCAGTCCGGCCTGGCGGGCCGTGGTCTGTAGGTCCCGGGCGGTGATATCGTTGAAGACCGCCACCGAGCGCACGTGCTGCATCGCCTTGTCTGCAGGAATTTTCTTTCCATCACGGCCGATGATCAAGGCCAGCTCCACCTCGTGGTGGACGGAGCCAATGCCTGCCGGTATGATGATCTCCTCACCGTCGCCGATGAGCGAACTGAACGGTTTGAGGAACAATACCGGCTCGGGCGGCTCTTCCGAGCTCATCTCCTTGATGTGGGCCCGGTAGTTCTGTCCTACGCAGACGATCTTCCCGCGCCTCATTTTTCCAGCTCAGTCACAGGGGTCGTCCTTCTCGCTCACGGTCTCCAGCTTGAAGATGGCCCCGGTGCCTTTGAGGGTGAGGTATACCCGGTCCGCGAGGTATATCGCGTCGTCCAGGGTGGCCCTCCTATCCCACTTGAACACCCCGTCGTAATTGCCAGTGGTGGGCTGGAAACCCATGTTGTGCAAGGCGTCGAAGATCTCCGAGGGACGTCCTCCGTCGGAGTTGAACATGATGATCACATAGGTCAACATCGCCTGGAGCATGATTATCGATAAATAAATAGCTTAGCCGCTCTGGCCCGTCTTACCCTTGCCGAAGCCCTTGGCCACCACGTATATCTCCGAGCTGCTGGAGCGGGAGGCCTTGGGCGAGTATCGCTTGACCGAGGCGAAGTGCCGCTGCACCTCAACGATGAATTCCCGGCTCAGGTCGCCCTCGAACATCTTGATGACCAGCCGGCCGCTGGGGGACAGGGTCCGTAGGGCGAATGCCAGGGCCATCTCGCACAGTTCGATGGAGCGGGCATGGTCCAGGGAGTAGTTGCCAGAGATGTTGGGCGACATGTCCGACAAGACCAGGTCGACGCTTCCGCCAGTCAGGGCCAGCAGCTCTTCCCGCACGGCCTCCTGCCGGACATCCCCCTTGATGGTCTGCACCCCTTCCAGTGGGGCGATCGGCTGCAGGTCTACCCCGATCACCTTGCCATTGACGCCTACGCGCTCCGCGGCCACCTGCAACCATCCGCCTGGAGCTGCGCCCAGGTCCACCACGGTCATGCCCTCTCTGATGAGGTCGAAGCGCTCGTCGATCTGTATGAGCTTGAAGGAGGCCCGGCTGCGATAGTCAAGCTGTTTCGCCTTCCGGTAATAGAAATCGTGCCGATGCTCCCTCACCCAGTTCTTGGACATACTGAAATTCCCAAGCCCTCTCAGGATAAAAAACCATTGCTCGACCAATCATATTTAATCGGCAGGGACGATTCAGCATTGGGAGAGTGCATGAAGGAGAGCGAGTGGACCTACGCCAAGGCCGGAGTTGACATCGACCGTAAATCGTTGGCCATATCGGCCCTGGTCGGCCATCTGAGATATCGGCGCCAGGGGGCGGTACGCATGATCGATCTGCCAGGCCAGTTCACCGGACTGATAGAGATGGGTGATCGCGTTCTGACACTAGCCACCGACGGGGTGGGCACCAAGCTGCTGGTGGCCGAGGCCTTGGGCAAATGGGACACCGTGGGCATCGATTGCATGGCCATGAACGTCAACGACACCATCTGCGTGGGTGCCGAACCGGTGGCCTTCGTGGACTACATCGCCATCGACGAGCCGAATGAGAGGATCACGGACCAGATCGGTGTAGGGCTCGATCGCGCTGCGGAGCTGGCGAACGTGGACCTGGTCGGCGGGGAGATCGCCGTGCTGCCGGAGATGGTCAGGGGCGTGGACCTCTCCGGGACGGCGCTGGGGCTGCTGCTCAGGAAGGACATGGTCATGGGGGCGGATGTCAAGGAGGGCGACGCCATAATCGGCCTGCGCTCGTCCGGCGTTCACTCCAACGGCATGACCTTGGCCCGTAAGGTCCTGCAGGCGGCCAACGTCTCCCTCGAGGACGAGATGGACGGGCTGGACCAGAGCGTGGGGATGGAACTGCTCACCCCTACCGAGATCTACGTGCGGGACGTGCTGAAACTTGTCCGATCGGTCAAGGTCTCCGGTATGGTGGACGTCACCGGCGGGGGGCTTAAGAACTTCGTGCGCCTCAAGAAAGGGTTGCAGTACCGGATCACCGATCCGATCGAGCCCCACTCTATATTCAGGGTCATCCAGAGGACAGGAGGTGTCACCGACCTGGAGATGTACAAGACCTTCAATATGGGGATGGGCTACGGGATCGTCCTGCCGGAGGAGGAGGTCGAGGAGGCCCTTTCCATCTTGGGTGAGAAGGCGCAAAAGGTGGGACTTGTGGTCAGGGGTACGGGATGCGTGGTCCCCTCCTTGGGCGTGCACTATGACACCTACTGATCTATTGCAGCAGGTAGGGAAGTCCGAGCAATAGCATGGGCAGGGCCAGGAAAGTGGCCACGAACACCGCCGCCGGGGCCCCTCTGTCCCCCTTACCCTTCTCGTCGCCGTAACGGTGCAGCCTCCGGTCGTAGACCGCCCCCCAGACCAGGGTCCCGGCCAGTGAGGTGGCGACCACCCCCTGCAGGTACCAGAAGTATTGGTATGAGAGGATGAACCCGATGAGCGCCACGGCGGCCAAGGCCACGCCATAGGTCCACCAGTCCTGGTGCAGGGGGTCGACGATCCCGGTGGCGGTCCAGGTGATGGCACTGAGGGCCAGGGAGGCGAAGGATATCGCCGGGACCAGTCCGTTGCCGGTCGGCCAGTCCATACCGGACAGCTCCTGCACCGGCAGGAGCAGGACGAACCCTTCCGCGGTGGCTAGGGTGATCAGGGAGATGGCCAGGGACTGGTTGGTCCGCGCCCCGGACAGGGTCATCAGCATCCACAGGCAAGCGCATGAACCAATGAGCCCAGGAAGCCAGAGCACCTGGCCAATGCCCACTCTGGTCCCGTCCACATCCATGAGTAGGTCGCCATGGAAGATGAGCACAAGAGCGGCTGACAGCATCAAGAATGATATGGCTGCCCATACTTTAACGCGAAATTTGAGGCCCCGGTTATCCACGACCACTCAACGTATCTGTGATAACATTAAACTTCCTTCCTAGCGGGACCGCAGACGATGGGCTAGGGCCCCGACCACCGCTCCCAGGGCGGTGCAGGTCTCCAGGGAATGACCGTTGAAGGTTATGTCAAGATGATGTCTGGCCAGTTCCCGGACCTCCTTGGGCACCCCCTTGGGCCCGGCCCCGAATATCAGGCACGCGCCCTGTCCTCTTTCCAGCAGGACCATCAGCTGCTCCAGCTCCAACTTCTTGCGCGGGTCGGGGTCGCGGGTGGTGAGCACCGGTACTCCCAATTGAGGAGGCAGCCCCCTGATGGGGTAGGGGAAGCTCTGGAAGCGTCCCTTGATGGCCAATTCCCTCAGGTAGGAGCCGTCCTCGCCGATGGAGGTGCTGGAGGCCACCCATTCCGCCAGCTCCAGGGGCAGCCTGAGGCCCTCGGGGAAGGGAAAGCCCAGGGTGGCCAGGTTGAGATCGAAGGCCAACGCCAGGGGACCGGCGCGGGCCAGGATACGGCGGTGGGCCTCCCGGAACACCTGGGGGTCGTAGGAATTGTATATAGCGATGGTGGCCCTTCCGGCATGTCGCCCCATATTGGCTCAGAGGTCCAGGGGAACCTGGTCCACCTTGGTCAGCATGTCGTCGTTCCAGGTATACTTGAGGCGCTTGCGGTCCTTCCAGGCCCCGGACTGGAGGATGTAGCCGACGATGAGCGATAGGCCGATGGACGCCTCCACGTACGCCACCGATTTATTGGCGTCGCGGTTGATCTTGCCCCAGGATTGCGCTTCCTCAAAGGTGCAACCGCTCAGTCCTCCCCATTGCGGGGCGTCCTGAGTGATCTGCACCGCATAGTGGTGCCCGCCCCGGTCGTAGCCCAGGGTCTCACAGATGACCTCGGTCTGCTGGATGTAGTTCTTGGGCACTCCCCCACCGATGTAGATGACAGCGGTCTTCTCAGAGTGGATCTTCAGCTGGGTCATCTCCCAGTTGTCGCGTATGGGATCGATGCGCATGAACGGTTGGTCGGCCATCCTCCTCCTGTAATAGAGACCGGTCAGGCCGATGCCGATGGACGAGTCGTTCAGCGCCGGCACGATGACCGGCACGCCGTACTTGACGGCGTTGTACAGTATGGAACCCTCGTCGTCTATGCGGGAGCCAAGTATCTCCATGAACTCCCGGCTGCTGTACCCCCTGGGCTCCAGCTCCCCGGCGATGTCCCCGATGAACTTGTCGGTCTCCCGGAACTTGTCCTCGTCCACCAGGGTGACGTCGATGGCATCGTCAGCGGTGTTGCTGGTGCCGAAGTGGATGTGGACGGTGGCGGTGGCATCGTTGATGAGTTCGATGCCGTTGAACTTGGTGGCGGCGGCGATTCGATCGATCTCCCCCAGCATGGCCTGGAACTCGTCGTCCATGATGGCGAGCTGATCGCTCGAATACGACTCGGTTGCCGCCTGCTCGGCCAGTTCCTTCATGCGGACGAGCAGTTCGTCCACGACCTCCAGGGCGCCTTCAGCCGTCTGCAACAGGCTGATGCCGTCCTGGGCGTTCCGGGCCCCCTGCTTGAGGACCGCGATGTCGGCGCGCATCACGTCTCGGACGGCCAAGCCTGCCGCATCGTCCGCTGCGCCGTTGATGCGCAGGCCGGACGACAGCCGCTGGACAGACTGGGCCAGTGCATCGTACGACTTGCCCACGCTCCGGGCCGTACCCTCCGCCATGAGATTGTTCTTGATCGCTAGCATGTCCCATTCTCCCTAGTAAGAGAGGCCTGATCCTTCTGTGCAGGCCCCGCTGGCCCGCACCGTTGACCCAAGGGTTGGTTGCCGCAAGACGAGGCTATGGTAGCCGCAGCGCATCGTTTCCCCATCCGCGAGGTTCAGAGTTCATTGTCGTGGAGGTCCACGACAACTTAAGCACTTTACCTAAATTGACATGCCGAGGTCCCACCGCGCGAACGCGCCCTGTTGAACTGCGGTGACCGTGCGGGTATAAGTTATTGCAGGCAAATGGGATACGAGCGGAATCGCGTCGAAAGCGGACCCGCCGACGGGATGGGCAGGAGGGGGTGCGCAAAAGAATGGCCCACACGGTGTGGGCCATATCTTGGGAGCGCCAGCGTCATCAGATACCAGATAATGCGGTTTGCACCCCCATACTAAATGCCATGCTCCAGAAGCCCCTCGGCGGTTCGTCTGGCGCTCTCCGGTGTATCCAACTTGCCCGAGGCGAGAAGACGCCTGGCCTGTGCCACGGCGTCCTGGCGGATCTCGGGTGCCTCGGCCGCCCGGCGAATATAGGGCTCGAGCGAGGCCGACGCCGCTTCGCTCTGCTCGGTGGCCTTCTCGCCGGCCGGTGCAACCTGGTCGGCCTTGACCGGGTTTCTGCTGCCCTCGCGGATGCTAAGTGGGTCAAACCCGTGGGTTGGTTCGATCTGCATGGCTTATGCTCTCCGCTTCCGTCTCTCTCCCAATCTCATTTTCCGCTGGCGCCGAGAAAACTTTAGCCAAAATCTCCGGCGGCCGTGGAATTATTTCAGCCGCCGCCTCACCGGGCGGGCGGACCGGCCAGGCCGGCCTACCGGGCCGGGGCACGGTCGGGCAGTGTTTCCGCCACCTCCTGGGCCACGAACCCCTGAAAGGCGCGCGAACTGACCAGGGCGACGCGCCACTCGAGCGGGTTGTCGCCGGTGTCCTGGCAACGGTCGAAGAACGCCTCGATGCGGCGCTGCGTCTGGCGGTTGCCGGAGTCCCAGGTGTGGTCGACCGCCCAGAGGAGTTGCCCGCCCCTGAGGTCGACCAGGCGCAGATACAGGCCCGTCCCCATGTGCGGATACGGTTGAAAACTGTTGACGGCGCCGATGAGGACGGCGTCGCAGCCGAAGGCCCGGCGCATCTCGGCCAGTTCCTTGAGCGAAAAGGCCCGGTTCCCCACCCGGCCCCACAGGGAGGTCCCCTCGGTCGACGAGGGCGCCACCTCCAGGTGGAAGACCTGCCTGGCCTGGATGGTCTGGACGAGGTCGCCCGCCAGACCCTTCTCGATGTCGGGGTAGTCGGTGTTGTTGACCAGGGGGAGGAACACGACGCGGTTGACGGTGGCGATGCCGCCGCACGGGTCCAGGTAGTGGGCCACGGCGGGGTGCGTTTCGTGCGCCGCACACCCGGCCACCTGGGCTGCCGCCAGGGCCAGCAGGGCGAGCGTCCAATGCTTACGGCTACAACGCCACTTGTCGCGCGGCGGCCTTCCCAGGCCGCCGCGATCGGGCCTGAAGCGTGTTCCTGGCGGCCTAGGAAGGCCGCCAGGCGGGATGAAGTAGCGAACTGGCGTT
>CAZXTA010000048.1:0-11136 GCA_964642865.1 uncultured Methanomassiliicoccus sp.
ACGCCCGATCGCGATCTACCTTTCAAGGTTCAATGTTAAATTGTACCTCAGGCATACTAACGGACGATGCGCTGCTCCCACTGCACCAAATGCTGCCAGGACACACGGATGGAGCTCTGCAGGGCGGACATCGTCCGCCTAGAGCGCAGGGGGCACCGGGCGAAGGACTTCTTCACGGTGGAGGAGGACGGCATTCCCCGCCTGAGGAACGTGGACGGTTTCTGCTACTTCTTCGACAGGAAGAGGAGAAGGTGCAGGGAGTACGCCTCCCGCCCACTAGGGTGCGTCATCTATCCGGTCAACCTTACCGAGGACGGGAAGATCATGGTCGACGAACTCTGCCCGGAATGGCGCACCGTCCCATCGGCGGAGGTGGCGGAGAAAGGGCGGCGCCTCAGAAGGCTCCTTAACACCATAGACGCCGAGGCGGCCAGCAGGCGGTCGTCCTGATCGGGCGGTGCCCTTGACATCGCGAGGACCACATACAATGTTCAAAGCTTAAGAAAACTGTTCCACACGGCGATCGCGCCGAGATTGAATGGGTCCGGGCCCTGCCCCTTCCCGTATCATTCCATCAGGAGGTCAGGGTGCCGGATCGTTATCGCAGGGAGCGAAGGGTACGGCTCCTCCGGGCCGTCTCATTCCTCCTTGTCTTCCTCCAAATGCTTGATGCGTTTCTTGATGTCCTCAAGGTCGGCCTCAAGCTGTTCAGAGCACTGCTCCAGATAACGGCGCTCCTCTTCTGGGTCCAGGCGAGGTGCGTACACCGGTGCCGGAACGGTCATCACTTCCGGACCGTAGGCGGGATACCCGCGTCCCCAACCGCGACCCAAGCCGCGACCCCCGCCGCGGCCGTAGCCCATGCCAGGTCCGGGGCTCACGAAGCCCGGCGCGTTATACCCTGCGCAATATCCTCTCCTTCTTCCAGTCATAGGGCCCCATCCTGCGGGGCCAGTTCTATCTCCACTAGGCATTTTTGATCACTCCTTGTTCTTTCGATATTTCCTCAATAGGGACGGTAAGGGTACGGCTCGTAATACGGGTCATAAGGGGGATACCCACACATGCGGCCCCGGCCGAAACCCCTGCCTCTCCCAAATCCAAATCCACGTCCATATCCAATTCCACGTCCATAGCCCCGGCCGCGACCCCCGCCGCGGCCGTAGCCCATGCCAGGTCCGGGGCTCACGAAGCCCGGCGCGTTATACCCGGCACAGTATCCCCTCATCCGTCCAGTCATAGGGCCCCATCCTGCGGGACCAGTTCCATCTCCTCTTGGCATATGCCATCACTCCATTCCATGTTCCGATGGTTCATCCCCTACCGGTGTTGCCCGAGGGGTGGGGCGTAGTCGCCCGACTCGATACGGATGGGCCGCCCATGTACCAGGGCGGTGGCAACCTTCACCCTCGCCGATCGCAGATCGCTCCAGAAGGTCCTTCTGGATATGCCCATGCGCGCCGAGGCTTCCTCCTGGGAGAGACCTTCCAGGTCAACCAGGCGTATGGCTTCTAGCTCAGCATAGGTCAGGACCACGGGCACCATTGGGTTGGGCGACATGCCAGGCGGACCAAAGTAGGTCGCGGAGGGTATGTTCTCCACCCAACGCGGGCCTCGACGTCTGCCTCTGCCGGATATCGGGACCATCAATATTGCGCTAGAGTGCAAGAAGTATTTATAATATTTGCATTATTGAGCAATATACTTCCTCGGGAAAGGTTAAGCACTTTTCAATGAGGAAGGACATTTGAATTTTAGGTCATCCTGGAACAGGATGTGGGGCGATGACATTTGCCCAAGCAATCCCAATGGCCGTTCCCATCATCGTCCTCGATGATCGACCTGGACCCCTCATCTCGATGCGACGATCGTTCGAGGCCACAAAGGTCACGGTGCGGAGTTACACCCGGGCTCATACCGATGGCGACCGCATCCGAACCCGATGAGCTACCGATCCGATGTCAGGAAATCCTCGACGGCCTCCTTCAGGGTATTGGATGCCAGCAGGGCACAGTGTTCGCTCTCCTTAGGCAACCCATGCAGTTCGATCAGGACATCCTTCTGACCGATCTTCCGTGCCTCATCGAGGCTCTTACCCTTGGCCATCACGGTGACCATGCTGCCCGAGGCGATGCTGGTACCGCAGCCATCGGTGGTGAAAACGATATCAGTGATAACGCCATTATCCACCTTGAGCCAAATATTGATGGTGTCGCCGCAGGGGCCAGTGACCTTGGCAAAGCCATCGGGCTGGTCCATGACGCCATAGTTCCTCGGGTTCATGAAGTGATCGATGGTGATCTCAGAGTATATCTCCCTGGCTTCTTTTAAAACAAGTTCCTGGATATCGTCGAACAGTGAAGTCATAGAATTACCCATCACGTCAGCACAGTTCAGCTGCAATTGATAGTGGAAGGGATTGAGTCCCACTATAAAAAACATCAGAACCCAAGGAACGGCATGATCAAAAATTGGAACGGGGTCGAGATCGATCGAACCGGGAGGTAAATATCAGAGTTATAAATCTTCAAGAAGAGATAGTTATATATCCGATGCAATGGAATGAGGCCGGACTATCGATCGGGCGATGGACTTTGTTTGGGATGATCAAATGTTCAAATATGAATATATTATAAATTGGTCCGGAGTGATCCATAAGGAGATCATCGAGTGCGAGAACAATGAGGACTCCAAGAGGACGGTCAAGAAGAAGATGAGGGAGCTCGGGATCCCGCAAGGAAAATATGTCTTCATCGACATCGTAAAATTGGACGGTAACAAGGTCATCGTTGAAGATGAGCTCTGGAGCGTATGAGGCGCCCATAAATAGGTCCTGGTCGTTTGAAATTCGTTGAAGCGCGGGGGACAGGATCTCCCGATACGTAGCCAGTGATCATAATTCTAAGTTCGATCACCGAGCCGTCGATCCATATGTATTTCTTTTTATTTGTTATTAAATTGAAACCGACCTGTTCGAATAGAGGTCCATCGAGCTCACCCAGATGTTCTATGGTAAGATGCCTTGGAACGAATATGGTCCATCAAGCAGAACGACGTTTCGTGCCATATCTTGTTGGGGCATCTTGAACATCGATCAAGCATTTCGGGTATAGCGACGATCACGGCTCGTGGGTCCCTCCCTCCAGCTGTTCCTCATGAGATAGATAGATCGATTCCAACCTCTCACGCATCTCCGCAGACGCTTCCCACATCCCCCTGTCTATGGCCTCCAACAACCTCCCCGACATCTGCCGGACGGCCTCGGGATTGTTACGTTCCAACCACTCCCTGTTCTCATCGTCCAGAAGGAACCTTTCAGCCATCCCTTCATACATCCAAGGTTCGATGACATCTGAGGTGGCATCCCAGCCGAACGCATAGTCCACCAGGGCGGACAGTTCCCTCGCCCCCCTATAGCCATGCAGCTTCAGCCCTTCCACCCATTTCGGGTTGAGCACCCGTCTACGGAACACGAACCCCGCCTCTTCGGCCACGGTCCTGATGCGGGTCCTTTGAGGGTCCGCCCCATCGCCGACCACGGACATCGGATCGTCCCCTCCATATGTCCTCACCGCAGCCACCATGCCTCCGTGGAAGATGTAATCGTCATCATTGTCCAGAATGTCCAACTCCCTCGAGTTGTGGTTCTTGACCGTCACATCCAACGAACCTAACCTTTTAGCGAAGATCTCCTGGACCCGCTCTCCACGCCTCCCCCTGCCGTAGGCATGCCCTCCCCATTCGACATAGGTCTCCCCCAGGTCCTTCGTGCTGGACCAAGCTGATGATTCCACCAGCAGGTCGACCCCGCCACCGTATGTCCTCGGGGGGTCCCCGAATATCCTGATGATCGCCTTTGCCCTGGCCTCATCGGCCTTCAGTCCGGCCTTGATGGATTCCACAAGGTCCGCCTGAAGATGCTTTTTGAGGTAGTTCTCCTCATCCGATTCTTCCAGGTCAGCGATCATCTCCACACCTTCATCGATCAGCTCGATCAAATTGGGAAAGGAATCCCTGAACAGGCCACTGATCCGCAAAGTGACATCTATGCGGGGCCTTCCCAGCTCCTTGACCGGAATGACCTCCAGACCAAGGACCTTTCCACCCTTGGCCACCCATCGAGGTCTCAGTCCCATTAGCCATAGGATGTAGGCGATGTCATCACCGCCCGTTTTCATGGTGTCCGTGGCGAAAACGACGATCCCGACGTTCTCTGGATATCCACCATTGTCCTTGATGTGCCTCTCCACCATCTGGTCCGCCATCCTCCTGCCCACCTCCCAGGATGCTGTGGTGGGGACTGCCTCGGGATCGATGGAATAGAAATTCCTGCCGGTGGGCAGGATATGGGCGTTCCCGCGGGAGATGACCCCGGACGGCCCCGGCGGGACATATCCCCCGTCCAGACCGTTCAGGCATGACTCCAGCTCAGAGGTCGTACAACGTATGTTCGGTACCAAGGTCTCCCATATGAACTCGGAGGTGGCCATCACCTCGGGATTGTCTGGATGTCCGTTACGCACCAGATCGAGACAGGTTGCCGGATCGAAATCGAGCGCGTTCATTTCATGTATCAGCTCTCGGGCTCGGGCGTCCACATGGTCCAGCATGGTCCCGTTCAGCGCTCCGTTCTCATCGGTGGAGCAGGGATCGTCCTGCAACGTCCGGAGATCGAGGCCCATGCCCTTGGCCAAACCGGTCCGCAGGGATGGGACCGGACCGTTGTTCAGACGGGTCGTGGCATATATCATCTCCTCCAGCCGAGCCCCTTCCGGGGTGGTGCCCAGGATGTGAAGGCCGTCCTTGATCAAGGAGTCCTTGACCTGGCTGAGGTAGTCGTACAGCGTGCCGACATGATCGCCGAAAGATTCGATGGGGATGTCGTCCGTCAATCCCACTTCGGAGAGGATCTTCGCCTGCAAGGCCGCGTCCCTGATGGACACCAAAAGTTCGGCCGCTTTCTCCGATTCGCCATTGGCCTTCGCACGCATATATGCCTGAGCGTCCGCCTCCAGCCCGGACAGGTCCCCGTACAGGTCGGCCCTTGTGAGCGCGGGCGGGAGGTGGCTGACGATCACCGCATAGCTCCTCCTCTTCGCCTGGATCCCCTCCCCTGGATTGCCCACGATGTACGGATAGATGTTCGGCAGGTCGCCGAGGACGATGTCAGGATAACAACCATCGGACAGGCCGGCGCTCTTCCCCGGCAACCATTCGAGCGTTCCATGGCACCCCATGTGAATGATGGCGTGCGCGGAGAACACCTTCTCTATCCAACGATAATATGCAAGATAGTTGTGAGGCATCACCATATCGGTACGGTGATAGTTCGCCTCCAGGGTGTGGAAATCGGAGCGTGGCGGTTGCAGACCGATGAAGAGATTGCCATTGATCATCCCAGGTATGATGATCGACCCGTCCAGTTCGAAAAGTTCGCCAGGGGGTTCGCCCCAATCCTCGACCATCTTGTTCCGGGAGGGGTCCAGGAGTGCCTCGAACCAAGAGCCATACTGCTCTTCGTCGACCAAAGCGGAGGCCCGGTCGTGCATCTGCCGAGAGCTGAGCCATTCGGAATCGTTGCTTATCCTCGACAGTAGCCCTCGGACCAGTTCGTTCCCGTCCTGGGGGACATCATCGACACGATACCCCAGCTCCTTGAGCCTCTTGATAAGACCGATAGTGCTCTGGGGGGCATCCAGGCCGAAGGCGTCCCCGATGGTGTCGTTCCGAGGAGGGTTCTGATGGAGCAGGATGGCCACCTTTCGCTCGGCAACCGGTGTTCGACGTAATCGAGCCCAGGCACTGGCCATCCTTGCGACCTTGCGAACCCGCGCGGATATGGGCGTGAAGGTCTGGTTCCCATGGGGGTCGATCTCGGTCGAGGCCATCGGAAAGGTGATGATCTGCCCGTCATATTCCGGCCAGACGACACTGGTGGAGAGTTCGAAGAACAGGAGTCCATTATCGTTCCCGTCCCAGGCGTCGGCCGACTGATATGTGTTCATGACCTGTAGAACTGGGACGTTCAGGTGCTGAAAGAAATTGTCCTGCCGATCGGCCGGCATCCCGCCGTCACCTGGATCGGAGAGGACCAACTGGGAGAAGCCAGTATTGATGATGAGCGCGTCGATCCGGGGGCCGTTCTCCGAGATGAGATATCTTTCGATGGTCTCCCGCACCCCTATCGCACCGGTAATGTCATCTGGCGTGGACGAGAAGAAAAGGGCGATCACGTTGTTACCGTTCCCCTCCAGTTCCCGTATGAGGTGATCGATGCCCTCGAGATCTCCAGACAACCATAGGCCTTGATGGAACAATAGCCCGATGACAGGACGGTCCGGACCATGTCTCGCCAGGTATTCCCCCATCCCAACGTCCCTGCCCAGATCGGGGTGGTAGAGCCCTTCGGTCCTAGGCCTGCGCGGCTCTGGCACATCCAAGGGCAAGCCCGCCATCCTGTTGAGCGCCCAGGCGACGATGGCCGATTCGTTCTCCTCCCCTCCCAGCTCAATATAGCTACGCAACAGCCTCCAGTCCTTGTCCCCCAGCTGGAAGAGGCCCCTGCCGTCCTGCATGTCCTCAGGGATGTTGCTGTTAAGGAACAGGTTGATGTTCCTTTCCCGCACGTGGCCGATGAACCGGTCGTATTTCTTGAAGTTGAACGCCCCACTGTGCAGACGCAGTATCACCAGGTCAGCATGGTCGATCTCGTCAAGGCAGTCCTGGAAGGTCCTCTCCTCGGCATCCAACTGCCCGGTCCCGAATTCCAGGATACGTATTCCAGTACGGTTCCCGATGATGGGGGCGGCCGCCCCGGCAAGGGTCCTTTTAGCGCTCGAACCCATGTCCCTGATGTCCACCAGCAGAAAGTTGTCATTCCGGCTCAGCTCAATCCCCCTCCCAGAATCCGTTGAGGACGTGCTCGATGATCTGAAGGGACCCGCTCACCCCGAAGAGGGTCCTGGGGACCAGGTCCACATGATGGCCCACCGGCAGGGCGATCTCGATCCCTTTGCGGCACATGTCTCTTCCTTTCATGATGTTGATGGTGACGCCATCGGCGAAAACGAAATCGCTCTGCTCGTTCCGTACGGGCAAGGCCATGGCCTCGGGCATGCCGATGTCGCAAAGGAACTCCTGCAATGATGAGGCATATTCGGGATCGCTCCCTGCGAGCAGTTCGATGGCCGTAGGGGTCATTCCAAGGTATTCATAGAGCCACCGGGTCAAGGGAAGTGCGATCGAACTGTCCGCGACCATCGAGAAGCTGGAACCCTTCGGAAGGCCCGTCAAGGAATTGAACCTTGATATCTCACGGTACGCTTTGGTGCGCGCCTGGTCGATCAACGCCAGGGAAGGAGCAGGATCCAGACCTAGCTCAATGGCCACCTTTCTTATGAGCTCCTCGCTCGAATCGAACCCGATCGGTGCCCCGGTCGAGCAACTGATGGTCCGAAGACCGAACTCGTCCAAATACCAGTCGGCCTGACGCCTGCAATATTCCCGGCAAAGGGCCACGTTGGCCGAGGCAGATGGCGATGTCTTCAGCTTCTCCGATGAGGAACCGGCACCGATGGCGGCATGGATGGCGATGCCCATGGGGGCGAGCAACCAGGACAGTTCGTCGATGGAACCTTGCCAATGTCTTTGCAAAAGGGACGCGCCAAGGATGTTGACCGACCGGTCCATCGGTCCCGACCGCTTCGGGGCCATCCATCTGAGGATGGCGACCATGGCCTCGTCGAAGCAATCACAGGCCGGCCTCGAGAAACCGGGGGCCTCGACGACCATGCAACGGTCCGATAGCCCCATCTCACTTACCAGACCCTCTATGTCCTCCCCGATCAATGATGCGCCAGGGGAGTTGACCACCACGATCGGACCGACGACCGTTTGGCCCAGGGGCAGCAGCACCTCACGGAGCTTTACCGACCGTCCGCCGATATAATCCGCCTCCTCCAGGAACGTGCACGGGACCCGAGGTTGCCCGAAGAAGAATCTCTCCTGGAACGTCATGGGGTCCATCGAACCAGCGCGGGGGAACTGCCTGTCTGCGATTTGACCATGGTAATACTTGCATCCCAGTGGGCCATTGAGCAACGTCCATCCATCGCTGATCCCTTCCACGGCCATGATCGTTCCCGTGAGACCATCGGGTTGCATGCTCATGCCTCTCCACCATCCCTTCTCCATCCCTCCAGGGGTGGTAACTTGATGATCCGCGCCCATCTCCTGGCCATCTCGACCCCGGTCCAGAACCCGACATCCGGACATAGTGGCAGGATTTCATTATGACTTGTTCCCTCATTCGAGTAGGGAAGGTAGTTGGACAGCACGATGTCCGGCCTTAGCTCCAACAGGTCCCTGGTCCGGTCCTTCTTGGTGTAGAGGTATTTCACGGGGATGTCCCTATGGCGTATCGGCAGCCCGTCGTCCGGTCCGGACATCAGTCCCACTCTTACGACCACCATGCCCAGGTCGGAGAGGAGGTCGAGGACCCAATCGACCCTGGAGTTGTGGCTGACGATCATCGCCCTCTTTCCCGAAAGGGCATCGGAGAGCGGACGTAGCTCCTCTTCGTACCTCAGCGATGCCGCACGTACGCTCCTCTCCGCCCGCTCCTCCGCCCCCACCCGTTCACCGATCGCCCTTAGCCATTCCACGGTCTCCAGGAAACCGATGGGGAACGGTCGGTCCAGGAACAGGCAACCGAACCTGTCGATGAGAAAATCCCTGATGGCGATGGACTGGTCATCTGTTTGGGCCAGAATATTGAGCCTTGCTCGTTTGAAGGAACGGACCGCGTCCACGGAGGAATCGTTGATGAAACTACAATTGATGCGCAGACCAAGCCCCTCCAGCAGTTCGCTCATGATGCGGTGGTTAGTCATACGGTTCGATGCCAGGTTCTTCTGCCCGACAAGATTGACGTAGCCGTCCTCCTCGGTCACGGACGGGTCGATCAGCTCGGCAATGGCCATGGCCCCTTCGATCAGGCCCTGGCTGAAATCACCGGTCATGTTACCGTCCGTCAGCACGGGAATTACCCTCAAGCCAGGATGCCCGTGTTCGACCCGCTGCGCAATCGCCTTGACATCATCCCCTATCAGCCCAGCAGGGCATGTTGTCACCACGAACATCGCCTTCGGGCCATCTCCCGCGACCTCTTCCAGCTTCCTTTGCAGCTCCTGCATCCCACCGTAGATGAAGGCGATATCGTCCAGGTCGGTGGAGCATAGCGGGAGCGGTGCCGCAGAAAGATCGAACGCTCCCTGCCGTTTCTGCGTACTGACCATCGATGATGAGAGGAAATGGAAGGCGATGTGAGAGCAGCTCCTGGGACCATGGGCGATGGTCATGGCGTCCTTCACCTGGACCGTGGCCGTGACGGCCCCGGCGAAGGCGCAGCCATACAGAACGTCCCCCTTCATGACGCTCCTCGATTTGAAGGCCCTTGTTGTATGGCGGTGCACTGCCACACAGCTCGATACCGGCGTGGGCCTGCTGTTCTGGGCCGGCGAGGGGGTGAAGGGCGTTCCCCGCAGAAGGGATTCCAGCTGCACGTCCGTGAGGGGACAGGCGGGGTTGAGCGGAATCTTTCCCTCCGACATGCGGCAAACGTGCTTGGCCAGTGAAAGGAATGATTGGCCAAGCTCGCCCTCCGGGCTGGATTCGACGATGGTCATACCATCCCTCTCGGCCAATGCGAACGATTCCGAACGGGGGAGGATCATGATGATCGGCAGACCGGTCGCCCTTGCGAAATTCCGCACCAATTCTCCCTCGGTCTCCAGACCTCTGCTGTTGAACAGGATCCCCGCTACCCTCGGTGAAGGGCCATCATGATTTTTAATCCCCCGAAGGATGTTGTTGGCCGCATAGATGGCCATGTATTCCCCGGAGGTGACCAGGAACACAGAGTCGGCATGCTCTTGCCGGAGGGGGACGGCGAAACCTCCGCAGACCACATCTCCAAGGACATCGTAAATGACCACGTCGAAATCGTCATGCACCAGCCCGACCTCCTCCAGCAGATCGAAGGTGCTGAGGATGCCCCTTCCCGCGCATCCCACTCCAGGTTCTGGTCCTCCAGATTCGACGCAGACCACACCGCCATATCCTTCCTGTACAACATCATGCAATGTCCTTCCTTGGGGAGGGACCTCCTTCATATAGTCAAGGACCGTCCGGGGGGCCCTACCGTGCAAGAGCAGTCGGGTGGAGTCGTGCTTTGGGTCGCATCCGATCTGCAGGACCTTCTTGTCCATTTTCGCCAGGGCGGCCGAAAGGTTCGCAGAGATGGTGGACTTGCCGATCCCTCCCTTCCCGTATACGGCGATATGGAACGCGGAGCCCCCTTGGGCCATCCTCAGGCCCTCCCAGCGCCGTGAACGACAATGTCCACGGAAGATGCCAGCTGATCGGCGTCCAATCCTTCCAGCCTGAAATATGAGCCGCCCAGAACTTCGCTCAACCTGCAGGCCTTCCCCACGTGCGGGTAGCCCACCTCGCTGTCCACCACCACGAACTCGATCGGCAAAGCGGACATGTGCCTGGCTATTGTCAACGCCTCGGCCAGGGGGTCCCCGCCGTTCAGACCTTCATTGGCCCGTCCGTCCGTGATGATCACCAGCGCCTTATGGGCCTCCCCCCGCCATCTGGGAGAGCGGAGGTACTCGGAGGCCTTCATCAGCGCCAACGGCAAAGGGGTCCTTCCCCCTGTGGGGATGGTCCTTAGCTTCTGATAGGCCAGGTCCACGCTCTTGGTTGGAGGGAGTATCAGAGGCGCGGCATCGTTCGAAAATATCATCAGTCCCACCAGGTCGCGCTTCTGGTAGGCATCCTTCAGTATGGAGAGGATCGCTCCCTTGACAGTCACCATCCTCCGCCTCACGCCCATGGAGCCGCTGGCATCGACCAGGAACAATATCGTCGTCCTGCTCCTTCTCTTCCTGACCTTCTCCCGTATGTCCGAGGGTTCAACGATGAACGATCGACCATCCTTTCGCCGACGCAGTTGATATGGCGCGGCCGCTCGCACCGTCGCGTCCAGGGCGATGTCCCTGGGCTTCCCCGTCGGTGTTCGGAACGAGGTATATCGTCCGGACCGATCGCTGGACCGGGCGGCCCCTCGTC
>CAZXTA010000049.1:0-11088 GCA_964642865.1 uncultured Methanomassiliicoccus sp.
GATCGCGTCTACATACGCAACGACCAGGAACTAACCTGTTTCGGTTACACCGGCTACCGCAACGCCCGCTTCGGGAGGATCGAATGCCACGAATCGATCACCGCCCACGGCCGGGAGATACTGCTGAGATCGGCCGATATCGCCGAACGCAAGGGCTTCCGTATCCTGCACGGGATAGTCGACTCGCTGTGGCTGGAGGGAACGGGGGATGTAGAATCGTACTGCCAGGAGATCGGGCGGAGGATGGGCATACCGCTGGTTTGGGAAGGGGAGTACAAATGGCTCGTCTTCCTGCCCAACCTGACCAACGGGGCGGGCGCCCTGAACCGCTACTACGGTGCGTTCCAGGACGGGGAGCTGAAGGTGCGCGGGATAGCCATCCGTCGCCGGGACACCTGCGATATGGCTAGGGAGCTGCAGCAGGGCATGCTGGACCGCCTTTCCCTGGGGGAGGATGCTGACGGATTCCGGCACCGCGTACCGGAAGCGCTGGATGTCCTGGACTCTTACGTACGTCATCTGCGGGACGGCAGCGTTCCGCTGGAGAAGCTGGTGCTTTCGAAGAGGGTCACCAGGGAATTGAAAGAATATCGTCAGAATAACGACCAGTTCCGAGCGCTGTGCCAGTTGGAGCATCGGGGTTTCCACACCCCCCCGGGCGAGGCGGTGGAGTTCGTTATGATCAGGGGGAAGGAGGTCAAGGTGGCGCAGTTCCTGGATGGTGAGGAGGAGTACGATGCCGAGCGTTACGCGGAGCTCCTTTTCCGCGCCGCGGGGGAGCTGCTCTCGCCCTTCGAGCTCGGCCAGGAGAGGCTGCGCGACTTCTACCGCAGGAACGGGGCGAAGTAGTAGAGGAGGATTGGCAGCAGCAGGCACCCGGTCAAATGCACCCTGCTGACGCCGACCTTCGTCGGCACCATTCCCAGCATGGTCGATAGCGTTAGAAGCAGCAGACCGCCCGGCCCGGCCAGGAGGAATGATAATAGCACCATGCCCACCAGCGCCGCCTGGTTCAGCCGGGTGAGGTCCCTCCCCTGTGCCTGACGCAGGAATCTCGTTCCCAGCCTGATGGTGAGCAGGTAGGACAGCAGGGAGGAGGACAGCACGCAGAGCAGCAGGGCCGGCAGTGACCCCACGGCAACGGTAGGGAAGACCTCCTGCATGGCCAGCAATGTACCGCTGCGCCCCTTTCCCAGAAGAAGTAGGGTGCCCAGCCCCAACACCGCCGCTCCCGTTCCTACGGCCGACACCATGGATATGAAGCCTTCTGGACCTTCCTCGCGGGAGCGGGGCAGTATGGTGGTCAGTACCGCCCCGGCGGTGGCCGTGACACCTGGAAGCCAGCCGACCAGCCCGCCCATGAGAGAACCTTTCAGCGCCCCAAGGACCGAAGGAGAGTGGTCCGCCTCCATGCGCTGCTTCGGCATCCGGCCGCGGCTGGAGCCGATGAGCAGCGGAAGTCCGAAAAGGCCGGTGAAGAGGGGCATGAGCATGTTTCCCTCCATCCCTTTCCATAGCTCCTCGCCAGGTACCAGGCCGTCCATTGCCATGATCCCCAGGACCCCGGATGAAAGGAAGAGCAGGACGCACCAGGCGGTGATCGGCAATCGGTCCTTTCGCACCATCCAGCGTCCGAGCAGGAGCTGGTTTCCAGGGGAAAACGCATCGCCGCGCATTCGGAACTCCTGCAGCGGCGTGCGCACCACCCACCTCCCGCGACGTCTGCGCACCTCCCCGATCACCCGGGCGGAGTCCCCGTGCACCGGCACGTGCCTTTTCATCGAGATCGTATCGATGGGAGAGGAACGCCCGCCGCGCAGGTCCAGCTCCGCCTTCGGATCGGCCTTTCCACCTTCGGCCCGGACCAGTATGAACGGGACCAGCAGCAGCATCCAGGGTATCGCCGGCGCTAGGGAGAGGAGCAGACCGGCGGCCTGATGATGCAGCAGCGGCAGAGGCAGGAGCGCCAGAACGCCGGCCATGGCGCCGACCAGGCTGCCCTGCGCCGCGGCCTGCAGGGCGTCGAGCCCCCGGCCCTCCAGCAGCAGGCGGTGGGAGGGGAGCACCGACAGGCATTCCGTCTCGTCCGGCACGCCCATGATCAGCGAGGGGATGAAGTCCAGGAAGGAATGGCAGATGGCCGCGGACAGTATGGTGCAGGCCAGCAGCAGGGCCGGCGGGAAGGGGTTACCAACGCCTTGACAGACGCCATCCATCAGGGGGGAGAGAGAGGGAACGACCATGATCAGCAGCAGCGCCAAGGTGTTCACGTGGATGCCGGGTGCCAGGCCTGACAATGTCCCCAATCCCATGCCGAACAGGGTGAAGTAGAGCACCAGCAGCAGGTCGGCTCCGAACACGTTCCCCGATCGCCGGTCAAAAAATTGATGGAAAGCTTTGCAATGAGACTACGGCGGACACCCTCAACCCTAATATCTTGAATGACATTTCAGGGCGCTTATGCCAGTGGTGAGGGCGGAAGGGCTGACCAAGACCTTCGGGGAGTTGCGGGCAGTTGACGACGTCGATTTCGAGATCGAGGAGGGGGAGTGCTTCGGTTTCCTCGGCCCCAATGGTGCCGGGAAGAGCACTACCATGCGCATGATCCACTGCGGCAGCCCGGTGACCTCCGGGACGCTGGAGGTCCTGGGCATGGACGTGACCTCCAGTCCGAGGCAGATCAAGGAGGTCATTGGCGTCGCCCCTCAGGAGAACAACCTGGACCCCGACTTCACCGTGCACAGGAACCTCCTGGTCTACGGCCGTTACTTCGATATCCCCAAGAAGGAGGCCATGGCACGGGCCGACCGCCTCCTGGAGTTCATGCAGCTGGGCGAGAAGAGGGACGAGAACATCCAGGATATCTCCGGGGGCATGAAGAGGAGGCTCATCATCGCCAGGGCCATGATGAACGACCCCCGGATGCTGATACTGGACGAGCCGACCACCGGGTTGGACCCCCAGGCCCGTCACCTCATCTGGGAGAAGGTGCGCGAACTTAAGCGCAAGAAGGTCACGGTCATCCTCACCACCCACTACATGGACGAGGCGGAGCGCCTGTGCGACCGCCTCGTCATCATGGACCATGGCAAGATCATATTGCAGGGGAGGCCACGGGACCTCATCGACCAGGTCATCGGCACAGACGTCATGGAGATCGACTCCCCTACGGACGAGATGGAAGCGTATGTGAAGCAGAGGGGATGGCAGTACGAGCGGACCATCGACCGTCTGCTGGTCTACACCAACGAGGGGCAGAAGGCCTCGGCCGAGCTCAAGGAGCATTTTACCATGAGCTATTACCTCTTAAGGAACGCCACGCTGGAGGACGTCTTCCTCCGCTCCACTGGGAGGAAGCTGACAGAATGAGCCTGCTGTCCAACATCTCCTGGCGTTCCCTGGCGCTATGGAAACGCAACCGGGACGTGTTCCTGATCACCTGGAAGACGAACTTCCTGCCCCCCTTCCTGGAGCCGATACTGTACCTGGTGGCCATGGGCCTGGGCTTCGGGGCGCTCATCCAGGCCGACATCGAGTACGGCGGAAGGAGTTTGGAGTACATCAAGTTCCTGGCCCCTGGCCTCATCGCCATCAGCATCATGTACGGGGCGTTCTTCGAATGCTCCTACGGCTCCTTCGTGCGCATGTACTACCAGAAGACGTTCGACGCCATTCTGGCAACGCCGCTGTCATTGGAGGACATCATCACCGGCGAGATCCTTTGGGGAGCGACCAAGAGCTTCATCAACGCCACCATCGTGTTGGGCGTGGTGGCCGTGCTGGGCTACGCCGAACTGCCAGGATTGCTGCTCATACCACTGGTGGCCTTCGCCGGAGGGCTGATGTTCGCCTCCCTGGCCATGCTGTTCACATCCTTGGTTCCAAATCTAGACTCCTTCAACTACCCCTTCTTCCTGTTCATCACCCCCATGTTCCTGTTCAGCGGCACGTTCTTCCCGCTGACCGTACTGCCTGAGTGGGGGCAGCAGCTGGCGATGATGTTACCATTGACCCACGTGTCCAACCTGACGCGTGACCTGTCCTATAACATCCTGGACATGGACGCGGTGATCGGCACGGTGTACATACTGGTGTTCTCGGCGATGACCTTCCTGGCCTCGGTGTATCTGATGAAGAGGCGACTGGTCAAGTGAGGACCCGCACTCTCCCGTCCTTGATATCGACCTGCACCAGGGTCTTGATCCTCGCGCCCAGCTCCGTCTCCAGGCTTTCCAGTTGATCGGTCTTCTCCACCACGATGACGATGTCCACCACCGTCACCCCCATGGACCGGAAGGCCTTCATCATGGCCTTGAGCGTCCCGCCGGTGCTGATCACGTCGTCCACGATGACCACCCTGTCGCCGTCCTTCAGACCGTTGATATAGAGGTCCTTCTCCGAGTAACCGGTGATCTGGCGCACGCTGACCTCCCCCGGCAGGCCGTACCTTCTCTTGCGCACCACGTTGTACGGTATGCCGGTCATCAGGGACAAGGGCACCATCAGCGGTATGGCCATGGCCTCCGCCCCGACTATGTAGTCGCACCGGAAGTCGCCCACCTCGTACATGCGGTCCAGCACCTCGTCCAGCATCTGGGGGTCCATGTAAGGGATGCCGTCGGTGATGGGATGCACGAAATACTGGTAATCGCCGAAGGAGACCACGTCGCTCCGTTCCAGGCTGGCCTTCAATCTTTCGAGCATGTCTTTCGCAACCGTATCCGGTCCTTGGCTCTTTAATTGTGTGCCAAGCGGGGCAGTTTGGATAGAACTCCTCTGGCATTGGCAGGGGCGTGCGGGTCAACGTGGGCAGGACGGACGAGTTCGGGGAAGGGCGGCCGAAGGGCATGCGGGTGGACGGGAAGCCGCTGGTGATCGGCCGTTACAAGGGCGAGCAGTTCGCCATGGGCGGACGATGCTCGTACACCGGGTGTGATCTTTCCAAGGGCAAGTGCAGGGAGGGGGCGATCACCTGCCTTTTGCACCGGAGTTCGACCTCATGGTGTTCTTGTTCTCTGTGGAAGGGGACGATGACTTCCTGGAACTGTGATCACTTAGGCTTCAGTTCCCCGTCGCCGTTGGCCTTCTGCCACTTGGCGCCCTTCTTATTCAGTTTTCCATTGGATGCCAGCTGCCGGATGGTGCGCCGGATGAGGTCCTCCGGCACCTCTATCTGGAACTGCTCCTCGAAGCCCTTCTGTATGCCCAGCACGGTCTTCGGCTCATGGAGCGTCTTGGGCAATAGGGTCCTCAGGTCCTCGTGCAGGTTCCAGGGGAAAATGAACCAGGTCCAGTCCTCCTTGGGCACCTCCACCTCGTAATAGTCCGGTTCCTTCTTGGAGTGGGTGATGTGCAGGAGGGTGGCGGTGCGGACCTCCTTGGGCCCCATGGCCCGCAGATGCGCCTCGGCCAGGGACAGGCTTTCCCCGGTATCGGTGATGTCGTCGATGATGAGCACCGACTCGCCGGCGATACTGGCGTTGAGCTCCTGGGTAAGCAGCGCCCGCCCGTCATTATTGGCGGTCACCCCCCAATGCTCGGTCTTGACCGCGTAGAGGCGCTTCACCTGCAGATGGTCACATATGATCCTGGCTGGCACCCATCCCCCGCGGGTGAGGCCTATGACCACCGTCGGTCTGAAACCGTTGTCGGCGATGTCGTAAGCGACGGCCTCTGTCCACCTGGCAATCTCGTCCCAGGTCAATATCCGGCACCTGAAGCTTTCCGCCTTGTCCATGAACGTCCTCTCCGTTTGGGGCCCATCCCAACGCTCCGGCACCGACCTGCGGGCAAATAAGTCTTTACCCCGCTCAGATCAGGGGCGTCACCAGCTCCATTCGCAATGTGTCGAACAGACCCCGGTCGCTTATCTTGAGCTCCGGGACCACCAATAACGATTGGAAGGACAGGGTCATGAAGGGTGCGGGAAGCTTGCAGTCCATGTCCTTCAGCATCTCCAGCAGCTCGACCTCCCGGGAGGCCACTTGCGACAGGGAGGCGGTGCTCATCAGCCCGGCCACGTCCAGGGGCAGTTGCTCCAGCCTCTCCCCGTCCACCACCGCGTAGCCTCCGCGGCGGGAGACGGCGTTGACCGCTTCGGCCATTTCCAACGGGGAGGCGCCCACCGTCAGGAGGTGATGGGAGTCATGCGCCATGCTGGTGGCCAAGGCCCCCCTCTTCAGGCCAAAGCCCTTGACGAAGGCCAGTACCGGGTCCGCTCTGACGTAGCGGTTCACCAGCGCCAGCAGCAGCACGTCCTGCCGGGGGTCTGGAAGCACGATACCGTCGCGTACGGGCAGCTCTGTGAACAGGGAGCAGCTCTCGATGCTGTCCGGGAAGACCTCGATGACCCGCGCGGACGTTCTATCGCCCTTCGCGTGGAGCTGGAACTTTGTGGCCGGAAGTTCCTGCTCGATGATGGCCAGGGTTGTGCTTTTAGGATCGACGTGGAAGAGCGCTCGGCCGTCCTGGGCGACCAGCTCGCCGTTTATGTACACCTCCTTCACCTTGAAATCCTTGAGGTCCTCGACCACGATCATGTCTGCTGTCCGGTCAACGGCTATGGTCCCCCCGAGGAGGCCATAATGCCAGGCTGGCCAGGCGGTGACCGCGCGTATGGCGTGTATGACGGGCATGCCCATGGCAACCGCCTTCCGTAGCAGCACGTCCAGGTGGCCATTGGTCAGGTCCTTGGTCCCCAGGTCGTCCGATACCAGCATGCACTCGTGCGCCTTTGCGAAGGGCATCAGCGATTCCAGGTCCCGCGAGGCGCTGCCCTCCCGCACCAGTATCCACATGCCCAGGAAGTACTTCTCCTCCGCCTCGTCGGCCGACAGGCACTCGTGGTCGGTGGACATGCCGGCGTTGATGTACTTGACCAGGTCCGGACCGACCAGTCCGGGGCAGTGGCCGTCGATGCTCTTCCACAGCTTCTTGGTCGCACGCACCTTGTCCATGATGCGGGGGTCGTTCTCCAGCACCCCCTTGTAGTCCATGACCTCCCCCAGGGCCACGAAGCGGTGGTCCTTGAACAGCCGTTCGATGTCCGGCACATCGATGGAGGCTCCGGACGTCTCGTACCTGGTGGCCGGGACGCAGGAGGGGACGGTGAAATAGATGCGCAGCGGGACGTCCTCCGAATCGGACAGCATGTATTCTATACCCTTCATACCAAGAACATTGGCCATCTCGTGAGGGTCGGAGACCACCGCGGTGGTACCGTGGGGGACCACCGCCTCGGCGAAGCGGGAGGGGCACAGATGCGAGGACTCGATGTGTATGTGGGCATCTATGAGCCCTGGGAGAAGGAATCTCTGCGGCCCCTCGGGAAGATTTGCCACCTCCACGAACTTGCCATCTTCCATGACCACCCTGGCGGGGAAGATGGTCCCGTTGATCACGTCCACCAGCTGCCCTTCGACCTCCGTCCTGCTCATGGTTCATATTTAGCGCTCGCACTCCAAAAACCTTTTCACCGGTCCGCCAATGTTACACCATGGTCTACCCCAGGGAGGTCCTGAACAGGTTGAGATGGGGGCGGGGAGGCCTGTCCATGGTGGTGGTCACCTACCTGCACCGCGGCGCTCCGGGGGACCTGACCGTGGTCCGCGGGGAGGACATCACGGAACTGGGGCGCTCCTTCTTCCGGACTGGCGAGTCGTACATCCCCTACCACCGGATCATGAAAATAGAAATGGAGGGGGAAGTGGTTTTCAGCGTCTAGCTCAGTGCCGGGGCTCGTTGCAGTTGGGGCAGTTGTGCATGAAGGAAGGGTAGTTCACCCCGCACTTGCGGCACTTGGTCATCTCAACTTTCTTGTCCTTGGGCTCGGCAGACGGCGTGGCAGGCTGCTCGGCCGGTTGGGATTGGGGGGCGGGCTGCGGCGGTGCCGGTGGAGCTTGCTGCTGTGGGACGCCCTGGGCCTGATACTGCTGGTACTGGGGCTGGAATATTTCCTGCAGCTTGAGGTACCCGATGATCATGACCACGCCGGGGATGACGTAGACGAATAAGCCTACGATGGCCCAGATGAGCAGGGCGTCGTTGGCCTGCTTGAACCTGCCCTGGTCCAGATGGATGAAGACCTTGTCCTTGAGCATGAAGATGACGATCAACCCCACGCCAGCCAGTACCAACGACCCGATCCCGTCGACCAGGTTGCCGGTCAGCAATCTGATGACCCCCACCAGCAGGGCAATGAGGGTGAAGACCAGGGTCAGTAAATGTCCGATGTACACCAGTTTGCGGGCCTCGGACGCGATGGCCGGCAGCCAAGGGGGGCCATTCTCTGAGGCCAAGAAATCATTTAGATCCATTTTTTCCTCCTATTTGTGATGATATCTAAGTTTTCTAGATGATTTTTTTGATATTCAATCTATCGTAACCGGGGAAGGTCCGAACCCAGTTAGCCTGACCGATGATACCGCATAACGCTTAAATATCTCCCCCCATCTATGAAAGGCGTCAAAGAGTGAAATGGATGAAACATGAGGATTTCAAATACCTGTACGACCGATTGAACGATCCTTCTGATATCGACGTGCTTTCCAGGGAGTTATGCCTGGACCCCGAGCTTCTGACCGTCATATACACCCAGAGGACGGTACGGGAGACCACCAAGAAGTTCTACAGGGTGCAGAGGAACTGTCAAAGGATGATCCATTCCTGGAAGAGAGGGGAGACCCTGTTGGAGATCTCCCGCCATTATGAATTCCCACCCGTACTCACCGGTCTGATGATCTTTCAGGAGACCGGCCGCTCCAAGAAGCAGTACTGGGCAATCATGCGCAATCCGGAGACCATCGAGGACCCCGAGCTGAGGAGGCAGATCGAGGAGATCGCCGAGGCCGACCTCATATATTCACCGGAAGGCAACGAGAAGCAGTACCAGAGAGGGACCTGGGGAGAGAAGACCCTGCAGGACTGGCTGGATTCGCAGGGCATCACCTACCGCACCGAGAATGACCTGAGAGGGGAGTTCCCCAAGACCCCCGACGCTTTGCTGGACAAGCCCATCATGGTCAACGGATGGACGGTGAACTGGATAGAGTCTAAGGCCACCTTCGGGGACCGGGTGGAGGTCAACAAGAACACCAAGAAACAGTTGGCTCCCTACGTTCAACTCTTTGGGCAGGGACTGGTGGTCTACTGGTTCGGCTTCGTGGACGAGATAACCTCCGAGGACGGCATATACATCACCGATTCCTCGCTGACCGGTCTCAACTGTAGACAGGTGGTCTGAGCTGGGTCAACTGCTAAATTGTAAATATCCCCCATCCTCATTTTAGCCTATGGACCGGGAGGAGGTCATTTCCGCCAGTGAATTAGAGCGGTACGGATACTGCCCGCTCAGTTGGTGGTTGGGCCGACAAGTCCAGGCGCACAATCAGGAGCTGGAGGAAGGGGATCGGGCCCATCGTAATAAGGCCGATGAGTACCGGCGCATAAGGCGCATGGATCAGACCGCCTGGGACTGGGAACGTATGGTCTTCCTGTTCTCCCTGGTGGCCACCGTGCTGGCCGTGACCGGACTCTCCCTCATGAGAGTGGCCCAGGAAACCGATTGGGGCTGGCTGTTGTCCCTCCTTAGCGTCATCTGGTTCTTCGCGGTCATCGCCATGCTCTACCTTTCGGCGCAGAGGGGTCGCGCTCTCATCAAGGTGCGGCGCCTGCAGACCTGGGCCATACTGGGCCTGGTGATGATGGTCCTTGCCATGAACTTGGGCAACCTGATCAAGACCGATCCCATGGTCTCCATGATCATCGAGGCCCTGGCCCTGCTGTGGCTCATCGCCGCCTCCTTCGCTCTGTATCTGTCCTTGTCCGCGACCCAGCAGGCCAAGGAATGGAAGGGGGAGCAGGGGTTGAAGGGGGACGTACATTATGTGGGTACCGACAGTTCCCCGGTCTACCTGTCCCAGCGGCACGGGCTCAGCGGCAGGCCTGACTTCGTGCTGGAGATCGACGGTCAACTGATACCCGGGGACCTCAAGACCGGGCGCACCCCAAAAGGACCTCTCTTTTCTCACATCATGCAGGTGGCGGCCTACTGCCTATTGATAGCAGAGGATTCCGGTAAACGACCCCCCTACGGACTGCTAAGGTACGGGGATGTGGAGCACGAGATCGAGTACACGGTCGAACTGGAGAACCTGCTGCTCAGCAAGCTGGAGGAGATGCGCGGCATTCTGAGGAGCGGGGAGGCGCATCGCAACCACAATCGACCTGGCAAATGCGTCTCCTGCTCCCGCCGGGCCTCCTGCCCGGAACGCTTGTTGTAGTTCACTCCACGGTCACGCTCTTGGCCAGGTTCTTGGGCTTATCAATGGAGCACCCCCGCCTCTTGGCCACGTAGTAGGAGAGGGCCTGCAGGACGACCGTGACCGGGATGGGGGAGAACACTGGCCTGACCTGGGGCACGTAGATGATGCGCTCGCACAGCCTGGCCAGCTCGGTGTCCCCCTCGCTTCCCACCCCCAGCACCGGACTGTCCCGGGCTACCACCTCGGACACATTGGCCAGCATCTTCTCGTAGGTGTGATCGCCCTTTATGGCCACGGCGATGACCGGGGTGGTGGAATCCAGTAAGGCCAGCGGTCCGTGCTTGAGCTCCCCGGCGGCAAAGCCCTCGGCGTGTATGTACGATATCTCTTTCATCTTAAGTGCGCCCTCCAGCATGGTCGGGTAGTTGATGTTTCGGCCGATGAAGAAACAGTGCTGGGCCGAATCGATCATCCGGCTGGCCTCCTCTATCTGGTGAATGTGGTTGAGCACCGATTGCACCATGTTGGAGGATTGGCGCAGTGAGGACAGGGCGCTGCGCATGGAATCGTGGCTGAGGGTGCCCTTGGCGTAGCCTATGCGAATGGCCACCAGGTACATGGCCAACAGCTGGGTCAGGAAGGTCTTGGTGGCGGCCACCCCGATCTCCGGCCCGGCCCGGGTGTACAATACCTCGTCCACCTCGCGGGTGATCGTTGAGCCGATCACGTTCGTTATGGCCAGAGTGCGGCAGCCCCGCCGCCGGGCCTCTCTGGCTGCCGCCAGGGTGTCGGCGGTCTCTCCGCTCTGAGTGATAAGGATGACCAA
>CAZXTA010000050.1:0-11024 GCA_964642865.1 uncultured Methanomassiliicoccus sp.
GACCTTGACCATAGGCAGCTTGCAGACCTCGCACCTCTCTTCCGTTGGCTGGACCAAGGCGCCGCCCGGTTTAGGGAAGGTCACGTCGCATTCCGGGTATCCAGAGCAGCCGATGAACTCGCTTCCCTTACGGGAGCGGATGATGTGCAGGTCCCTACCGCACTTGGGGCATGAACCGATATAACGCTGCTCCTGCAGGGCCTCGCGGATCTCGTCCCCGATATCCTTTCTTTTCTTGGTCATGACCTCCACGATGTCCAGTAGCATGGCCTGCGATTCATGGACTACCTCGGCCAGGGTCGACTCGCCGTTGGCGATGGCGTCCATGTCCTTTTCCAGATGAGCGGTCATGCGGCTCTCGGTGACGATCTTGGCGTACTTCTCCAGGGCGCTGACCACCGCCACCCCGCTGAGGGTGGGGACCAGGTCGTTGCCGTTGACGTACTTGCGGTCGTAGAGCTTCTGGATGATCTCATGCCTGGTGCTCTTGGTGCCCAGACCCAGCTTCTCCATCTCCTGCAGCAGCGTGCCCTGAGAGTAGCGGGCCGGAGGCCTGGTCTCCTTGTGCTCGCAGCCGACCTCCTTGACCTGCACATCGTCCCCCTGCCTCAGCTCCGGAAGCTGGACCTCGGTGACCCTCCAGTAGGGATAGTACTTCCTCCATCCCAGCGAAAGCAGGCGGTAGCCGTCCGCCTGGAACGGTTCCCCTCCCAGGTCCAGTTCGCACCTGGCCGATTCGGAGCGGGCAGAGGGGGCCAGGGTGGCCAGGAAACGCCTGGTGACCAGCTCATACAGGGTCCACTTGGCCCCCTTAAGCTCCTTCTTGGTGGCAGCCTCGGTGGGATAGATAGGCGGATGGTCGGTGGTTTCCTTACGGCCGCGGGAGGGGCGGATATGCTCCTGGCCCAATATCTCCTCGGCCTCCTTGCCAAGGTCCGACCTCTTCAATTTCTCCAGGATGTTCTTAAGACCAAGGGAGCGGGGGTACACGGTGTTGTCCGTCCTGGGATAGGATATGTAGCCAGCGGTGTAAAGGTCCTCGGCCACCTTCATGGCCAAGGACGGCGACAGACCCAGCTTGTTGGCCTCGCTGAGCATGGTGGTGGTATTGAACGGGGCCGGGGGATACTCATCCCTTTCCTTGCGCTCCATGGAAAGGACCTTCCCAGAACCGCAATCGGCCTTTTTTCTCGAATCCTCGGCCAGCTTCTCGTCCTTGAATGGGTTGCCCTTGTGTTCGCCATAGAACTCTTGCCCCTTCTCCATTTTCGCCTTTACTGTCCAGTAGGGCTCGGGAACGAACTCGGAGATCTCCCTGTGCCGGTCGACGATGAGCGCCAGGGTGGGGCTCTGTACCCTGCCCACGGAAAGGAAGTTGTTGCCCATCTGCCCGCTGGCCAGGGAGATGAAGCGGGTCAGTACCGCACCCCAGGCCAGATCGATGACCTGCCGGGTCTCGGCCGATTCTGCCAGGCGGTGGTCCGGATCGGTCAGCTCCTTAAAGGCCCGCTCGATCTCGTACTTGGTCAAGGCGCTGAAACGCGCCCTCCTCACCGAACGGGGCTGGCGCTCCATGAGGGTGATCGTTTCCAATCCGATGAGCTCTCCCTCGCGATCGAAGTCGGTGGCGATGATGACCTCATCGCAATTCTCTGATAACTCGTTCAAAGTGTGCAAGATGTTCAGGGCGGTGACCCGCTTGGCCGGGCTGGTCCTGACCAGTTCGACAGGGTCCACCTTGGACCAGTCGTTGAGCTCCGGAGGATAGTCCAGTTCGATGATGTGCCCTCTCAGGCCCACCACGTAGAACTCGTCGCCTTCCCTTTCAAAATGAAATACCTGAACACCCCGAACGCTCTTCCGCTTGGAACCGCCATCGGAAAGGATGGTGGCCACACGGGCCGCGACATTGGACTTCTCAGAGATGACCAGCCTCTTCATCAAAGGGGCATCAAGGATTAACCTTTAAAAAGGTTGTCTTCCCCCGCTCGATTTCCAGTGGCCCTCAGACCTCGTGCAGGTGGGCCTTGGTGTCATCCTCGCCGAGGCTCACTGGGGTGCGGTGCAAGGTACGGTGGATCACGCCCTTCACGCTGCCCAATTCGTCAGACAATTGTCTGACCTCATTGACCGTACCGTGAACGATTAGGACCTCCAGACACTGTTCGATGTCCAAGTGCACGTGGACGGATGAGAGGATTTGCTTGTGGTGCGCGTGCTGTATCTCCATCAGCCGCTCCTTCAACCCACCCTTGTGGTGGCTGTAGAACAGGGTGATAGTGCCGAATACGACGGCATTCATGTCCTCCTTAAGTATCTCCTTGGCCAAGGTGCTGCGGATAAGGTCCCTGATGGCCTCGGACCGGGTGATATAACCTTTACGGTCGATGAGCTTGTCGAAATCCTCTAAAAGCTCTGGTTCGAGGGAAACACCTATCCTGGTGACATTGTCCATGGAACTCACCTTGATATTATCCTAATGATTAATAATGTTATTCCGTCCCTTAAGATAAAATTATCTGGAGATTGACCATAGTGGACAATGATATGCGTCACGCCGAGCTACTCGATTCGTTAAGGCAATGCCTCCAGCGGGAGCTGGGCGCGGAGACAGGTGTGCTCTTCTCTGGCGGCCTGGACAGTGCCCTACTTACCTGCCTGGCCCGGCCGTGCAGCTCACTTACGCTCTATACCGTGGGTTATCGTGGTTGCCACGACCTGGGGTCAGGGAGCAAGGGCGCCCAGGAACTGGACCTGCCCTGGGTGCCGATCATGCTCGACGACGCCCTGGTACGGCAGGGCGTTGCGTTCCTACACTCAAGGTTGGGAGTGGATGACCCGGTGACACTATCGTTCGAACTGCCGCTGTACTTCGTTTGCTCCTCCGTCGAGCAGGAGAGGTTGCTGAGCGGCCAGGGTGCGGATGAGCTGTTCGGGGGATACGCCCGATACTCGAGCATGAACAGCGAGCAGAGGCAAGCGTCCCTGGAAGAGGACCAGGAGAGGCTGATGCTCGAGGGTCTTCCACGAGAGGCCCACCTCGCGGCCATGCTCGGCAAATCATTGGTGTGCCCCTATCTCTGCCCGGAGGCGCTGCGGGCGGCCAGAAGATTCTCCGCCACGGAGATGATCGGACCGCAGGGCAACAAGCTGCCCCTGAGGCACCTAGCCACCGATCTCGGTCTGTCGGCCGCGCAGGCTCCCAAGAAGGCCGCCCAATACGGCTCTGGTATAATAGCAGCAATGAAAAGGATGGCCGCCAAGGAAGGCCTGGGATTGGACCGCTGGGTCAGGGAGGCTGAGAGGTGAGCGAGGCTTTGAACGAGGACCTTCGATGGCTTTATTCCCTGGAGGGCATGGGCATCAAGCTGGGATTGTCCAACGTTCATGCCTTGCTCAAGTGCCTAGGGGACCCCCAGGATAGCTTTGGCGCGGTGCACGTGGCCGGCTCGAACGGAAAAGGGTCCGTCAGTGCCATGACCGCCTCCGTTCTGTGCTCGGCCGGCTACCGCACCGGGCTTTACACCTCGCCGCATCTGGTGCGGTTCACGGAACGGATAAGGGTCAACGGACGGGAGATCCCTGATGCCCGACTCAGTAAGATGATAGGTGAGGTGCGGGACATCGCTAGCTATGGTCGCTTCCCCCGCCCTCCTACCTTCTTCGAGATAACCACCGCCCTGGCCTTCCAACACTTCGCCGAGGCGGGAGTGGAGGAGGCGGTGGTGGAGGTGGGCATGGGCGGCCGTCTGGACGCCACCAACGTCATCAGGCCCCGGTGCTGCGCGATCACCCGCATCGGCCTGGAGCACACCGCCTTCCTGGGAGACACGATAGGCAAGATCGCCTACGAGAAGGCCTCCATCATCAAGGAGGGGGTGCCAACGGTCTGCTCTGCTCAGACGCCCGAGGCGCAGAAGGTCATCCACTGGATGGCCAGATGCCGGTCCTCCCCGCTGCGGATGATGGGCCCGGACTTTCAGGCAGAGTGCGTCTCCAGGGACATGCAAGGGGTGACGGTCAGATTGACATCCCTGGGAAGGGAGGCGCGGGTTGGTCTGCCGGGAAGATACCAGTGCGAGAACGCCGCGGTGGCCGCGGAGTGCGCCCTGGAACTCTCCCGCCAGATCGAGCTTTCGGAGGAAAGCATACTCGTCGGGCTTACCGAGGTCCACTGGCCGGGCCGTCTGGAGGTGTCAGGGAAGGCACCGCTTACGGTCCTGGACGTGACCCACACCCCCGAAGGGGCATTGGCCATCTCGGGGGAGCTGGACGTGTTCCCTGGCTCCCCGCGGGTGCTGGTGTTGGGCATGCTCCAGGACAAGGACGCCAAAGGTGCACTGGCCTCCCTAGCCGCGCACTTCGATCAGGTCATCTGCACCGCCCCCCATACCCCCCGGGCCCGGTCCCCGCAGGAGCTGCTGACCGTGTGCCAGGGTCTACATCCCCACTGCCAGGCCGTGGACGGTGTGGCCGAGGCCGTTCTGACTGCCCGGAGCAGCGCCGGTCCCGAAGGCCTGGTCCTGGTCTGCGGTTCGCTGTACACCGTGGGAGAGGCCATGCGGTTCCTGGAGGGAGAACGTGGACCATAGGTGGCTGCTCTCGACCATGCGTGGGTCGGTCAAAGGGCAGGCTTTTCCCGGGCTCATCGACGAGGGGGAGACCTGGTGGGAGAGGGACCCCTTCCACGTGATGGTGGCCACCGTGCTCTCGCAGAGGACCCGGGACCTGAACACGTACAAAGCGTCCTCGGAACTCTTCAGAAGATTCTACACCCCCCAAGAGATGGCCGGGGCGCCCCTGGAGGAACTGGAGCAGCTCATTCGTCCAGTGGGTTTCTACCGGGCAAAGGCCAGGGCGATCAAGGAGATCGCCCGGCTGGTGCTGGAGAACGGGGGGGAGGTGCCCAAGGACATCGGGGCCATGACCAAATGGCCCATGGTGGGCCGCAAGACCGCCAACTGTGTGATGGCCTACGCCTTCAAGGAGCCGGCGATATGCGTCGACACGCACGTGCACCGCATCAGCAATCGCCTGGGACTGGTGAATAGTAAAACCCCCGACGAGACCGAGCTGGCGTTGCGAAGGATATTCCCCAGGGCGTTGTGGTGCGAGATCAACGCCACCATGGTCCGCTTCGGACAGAAGGTCTGCCTTCCCCGTAACCCCCGCTGCCCGGAATGCTCGGTGCGGGAGGTCTGCACCTATTACCTGCGAGATTCTGAGGATGAGTGATCAGGTGTGCAGGGTCTCGTCGATCTTCTTGGACATCTCCTTTTCCAGCTGGAGCTCCGCCTCCCACTGGTCCAGGCCTTCCAAGATCTCCTTCAACGAACGCAGGCAATCGATGCATATCCACTTAGCGCCGACCGGTCGCATGGGCCGCTTGCGGTAGCCTATGGCGCCGCAGAAGGTACAGCAGTGCATATCCCGAGTGCGATGCTCCGCATAGGCCTCCATCTTCTTGCCCTCGATGATCGATTCGATGGCCTCGTCGCTGCTCGGCTTTTGCTCTGGCATGTTGAACGGAATTCATATTTCACTGGGCCTATATCTAGCTTGCTTTTCGCCAGTCATCTTTCGTGCGTGGTGCGACAGGAAAGGGCATTGATTAATATGGTATGGTGAATTGGCCTAAAAGATGCATGAAGTCTCAGTGATGTCCGGCATCGTGGAAAGTGTGCTCAAGGAACTGGAGAAGCACAGCGTGCTCAAGGTGGAGGAGGTGAAGCTGATCCTGGGCGAGCTCACATTCCTCGGGGAGGATCAACTGCAGTTCGCCTACGAGATCATCACCAGGGACACCATCCTGGAAGGCTCCAAGCTGGTGATCGAACCGGAGGACACCGAGCTGTTGTGCCTGTCCTGCGGATACCAGGGAGCGGCGGACAAGCTAGGCGAGGAGTACCACATGATCATGCCCCTGCTGGTCTGCCCGAAGTGCAAGGGGAGGGTCAAGGTGCTCAAGGGGCAATCGTGCCGGGTTACATCCATGCAGGTGATACAGAAATGAAGGACCTCAGGTATCGCGACGAGGGCATGGCCATCAAGATCATGAACAAGCTGAAGGGCATGGACCTGGACCTGCACTTCATGCACGTCTGCGGCACGCATCAGGACACCCTGGTGAAGTTCGGGTTGGAGAAGATGCTCACCGAGGTCGGCATCACCATCGGACAGGGGCCGGGTTGCCCGGTGTGCGTCACCACCACCAAGGAGGTGGTGGAGGCCATCACCCTGGCCCGCTCCGGGATCACGCTGACGGTCTTCGGGGACATGATGGCCGTGCCCACTCCCATCGGCTCCCTGGCGGACGTGAAGGCGGAAGGGGCGGACGTTAGAGTGGTCTATTCCGTGGAGGACGCCCTGTACATGAGCAAGGACGTCGAACGCATGGTGTTCATGGCCATCGGCTTCGAGACCACCAGCCCGTCCACCGCCTACGCTCTCCTGCACTCCCCTCCCAAGAACTTCAGCGTGCTGAGCTGCCACCGCCTACTGCCCCCGGCCCTCAAGACCCTGTTCGCCATGGGTGAGGTGCGCATCGACGGTCTCCTCCAGCCAGGCCACGTGGCCACCATCATCGGACTGGAGCCGTTCGCCCCCTTCGCCGGGCCGAAAGGCGTCCCGCAGGTGGTCACCGGCTTCGAGCCCCTGGACCTACTGATGGGCGTGTACATGCTGGCCCGACAGGTCAAGGAGGGACGTTGTGAGGTGGAGAACGAGTACTCCCGGGTGGTCCACCCTGAGGGCAATCCCAGGGCCTTAGAGATGCTTGCCCGGGCCTTCAGGGAGGACGACCGGGCCTGGCGGGGCTTCCCTAAGATACCCCTCAGCGTCCTGGAGGTATGCGATGAGCTCTCGGCGCACAACGCACGCTTGGTGTACGAGGAGCTATTAAAGGCCGCTCCGAAGGTCAAGGAGGACCTAGACGGCTGTCGTTGCGGGGAGGTGCTGCGCGGTTTGATCCGCTCGGACCAGTGTCCTGCGTTCGGCAAAGGATGCTCGCCAAAACGACCTATGGGTCCGTGCATGGTCAGCCGCGAAGGCAGCTGCAACATCAGCTACCGCTACCGAGAGTGACGTTCCTACAGATCACACCTGGCGCAGCATCGAGGCCCCGACGATCAAAACCCAAAGGTTCAGGGCGATGACCACCAGCGCTTCGGAAAGGGCCAGTTCCATGAGGTCCGTGGCCACCAGGATTATGGTGACGTACCCGGTGAGGACCACCCCAGCGGTGGCCACCAGGCTCACATGACTCAAACAGACGACCTGATGGAAGGGAGGGAGCATGAAGGTCAGAGAGATTATGGCCGTGCTGAAGAAGGCCCAGCTGAAGAAGGTGTGCGGCGCTCCGGTGTCGATGGGGAACAGCCCCACGCCGATTAAGAACACCGCGGCCAGCATGAACATGAGTGAGGATATCTTGCCTAAGGAGCATACACAAAGTTTGTGATACAGGGCCGCCCCGAAAGGAAGGGCCAGGGCGCCCATAACCACCACTCCGCCGTTGAAGAACCATCGCCCGGGGCGGTCCCCGCCCAGCTCGCTGAGGGTCTCCAATCCGAATAGCCAGTTTCCATCAACGATGATCGCCGCCACCCATAGGATACTGAAGGTCAGGGCACCAGCGATCCCGGCCAGAGAGCCCCACCGCACGAGATCGTCCCAATCCATGCTGAGGTATGATCCTCAGGGATATTCATTATTGTCCACCTGTCTTGATTATCGGTTTCCACCGATAAAATCTTTAATGTGAAATTAATAACATCCTTCGAGGGGACTAATGTACGCTGTAGAGGTCAAGGACCTGATCAAGAACTACGGGTCTTTCCAGGCAATCAAGGGCATATCCTTCACAGTGCGGGAGGGAGAGGTATACGGTCTGATCGGCCCCAACGGGGCCGGCAAGACAACCATACTACGCATTCTGTCCACTCTGCTGGAGATCACCGCAGGAAGCATCAAGGTGCAGGGAATCGACCTCCGGGAGAAACCGGAGGAAGTGCGGAGGGTGATCAGCTACCTGCCGGAGGACGCCGGGGCTTACAAGCACCTGCGGGGCAGGGATTACCTCAAGTTCATTGCCCAGTTCTTCGCCCAGGGCAAGGAGACCGAGGAGTTGGTCTCAAGGGGGATGGAGATAGCCAATCTGGGAGAGAGGATAGACGATAAGGTGGAATCGTACAGCAAGGGCATGGCCCGACGGCTTCTGGTGGCTCGAGCCCTCATGATCAGACCCAAGCTGGCCATACTAGATGAACTGACCTCCGGGCTGGACGTGATCAACGCCCATGAGATTCGGAGGACGGTCAAGGCCTACGCCTCCCAGGGTACCACCATATTGCTGTCCTCGCACAACATGCTGGAGGTGGAACTTCTCTGCGATCGGATCGCCCTGATCAATGATGGGGAGATAGTGGCCGAGGGCACACCCAACGAGCTGAAGGAGAGGTACGGGGCTCAGAACATCGAGGAGGTCTTCGTGAGGGTGGTGATGAAATGAGCAACCTGTCGAAGATCACCAAGAAGGAGATCAAGGAACTGTTGACCCCAGGAACGATAATTCCGATCATTGTCATAGCCCTGCTGTTCGGCTCGCTGGGTGGGGTGTTCAGCGGGGTGGAGGACCAGCTGGCGGAGCCTCCGAAGATCGCCCTGATCAACGATGACACCGGAATGCTGGCCACGGTGGCCCAGGTGGTCATGGAAGACAACGCGGAGATCGTGTACCAGGGCAGCAGCGTGCAGGAGGCGCTGCAGGCCTTGGATGAGCAGGGAGGGGTGTCCCTGTTCATCATCCCGTCCAATTTCACGGAGAATATACTTAACAACAATACCGGTACTATCGAGGCCTTCTGGATCATGCACGGCGCGGGGATAATGGACAACATCCCCGGGGCGGCCGCCGATGCCATCCTAGGCACCGTGGACCGCGCGATATCCGCCACATTGATCACCTACGGTTTGAGCACCAACGCCTCCATCATCCTGAACCCGACCCAGCTGACCGAGACCACGATCTTCAAGGGCAAGGAGATGAGCGGCATATCCCCGACCACCATCGCCGGGGTCATGTCCCAGCAATCCTTCATCATGCCCCTGATCGTCATGATGGTCATCATCTACGCCGGGAGCATCGTCATCTCCTCCATGGGCTCGGAGAAGGAGAACAAGACCTTAGAGACGCTGCTCACCATGCCGGTGAGCCGCACCTCCATCGTTTTCGGCAAATTGTTGGGGGCGGCGGTAGTGGGGCTCCTCATGGCCATCATATTCATGATGGGAATGAGCTTCTACTTCAGCTCTTTGATCGCCTCGGTCACGATCGACCTGGCACAGTACGGGATGACCCTGGACGTGGTGGACTACGTGCTAGTGGGGATCTCCCTATTCTCCGCGCTGGTGTTCGCCCTGGCCCTGTGCATGATACTAGGCATTTTCACGAAGAACTACAAGGCCGCGCAGACGATGACATTGCCGGTGACCTTCCTGGCCATGATCCCCATGTTCGTGACCATGTTCACCGACTTCGACACACTGCCGATGGCTGCCAAGGTGATGGTCTTCGCCATCCCGTTCTCCCATCCCATGATCGCCATGCGCTCCCTGATGTTCGACGACTACGCCCTGGTGCTCTCCGGGATCGCCTACTCCGTGACCCTCGCGCTATTGGCCATGTTCGTGGCAGTGACCTTGTTCAAGAAGGACATCCTGCTGACGGGAAAGGTGGCCAGATCGAACAAGCGCAGCAAGAACCCACTGTGGGCCGTGGTGCAGCTGATATCCAGGAAGCGCCGAAAGTGATAAAACCACTTCCTCTTACCTTTTTATGTTATATTATACGCAACGTCATAGATAGTTGCTAATGTTGAACCCATCCAGTGAGTATAAATGCAACGACTCCAGATCGCCGACACCCCCTTTGATCTTTCTGGCTTTGCAGGATGAGATCAAGCGCCTAGAGGAGAAGGGTCTGCAAGGGGTCTACGACCTGGGCCGCCCTGGCCGACCGAAGGTGCTGAGCGAAGACGATATCGCCATCATCAATACAGCGCTCAGAGGTGCGCCGAAAGGATCAGAAGTTGATTGTAACCTCTGGGATGGCAAGTGTCTTTCGCAGTTCATCAAGGTCCGAACGGGCAAGGACCTCAGGGTCAGGCAGGCACAGCGTTCGATGAACGATCCGGGCTTTCATCATCGGAAGCCCCGGCCTCTGATGGCCGGGGATGTTGAGTAACCCAGGGAAGCGTTTAAGATAAACCGTGCGGATTATGAACGACCCTGACCCGGACCTCTGGTTCCTGGACTGAGTTCTTTTCCACCTGCACGGCAGCAGTTGCCGCATGTGGTTCCCACCGGAGGACAAACAACCCCAGATGTTCTTCCATCCGACCCGGGGATCGATCGGTCTCTTCGGGGCCTTTCGGCCCCGAGATGACCGTTTCGTCTTCATGAACTGCAAAACGATGTTCAACGTCGAGACGTTCTCTGATCTCCTTTATGAACTGAGCCAGCATTGGACCGGAGATGGGATGGTTTTGTCCTGGACAACGCTCATTACCATCATGCCAGGATCCTGGCTCAATGGAAACGGTCCCATCCGGAAATTGAACTTGTGTACCTCCCGCCATACAGCCCAGAGCTGAACCCCATTGAAAGGGTAGGGAAACTGACTCGAAGGGAAAGGTCCCGCGATCGATATTTCAATGACCTGGATGAGCTGAAGATAACGGTCATCCATCGGTTCGCCTCATGGACGAACGAAAACGATGTTCTACGCAGATTATACACAATTATTTAAGTTATTACATATAAATATCTTTTCGTTGATTGTGCTGTCTCGCAGAGGCCGGAACGATGGCGAACTGACACTTACAAAACATTATAAACCTGAGTTCGATTCCTGACTCTCACACGGGCACTTAGATCAGCGGATGCGTCCAGACGGCGCCGCTAAAGATCGCCGCCTTCGCAAGGCGGAGGCCGGGGGTTCAAATCCCCCAGTGTCCATTTTTTCA
>CAZXTA010000051.1:0-10955 GCA_964642865.1 uncultured Methanomassiliicoccus sp.
CAAGTGCCTTCTGGCCAACCAGCCCTGCCGTGGTTGCATGGGCCCGACCGCCGAGGTCCTGGACCAGGGCGGAAGCATGCTGAGCGCATTGGCCTCAATATTCACCATAGGGAACGACGAAGCCCTGCTAACCGAGGATAACATACTGGAGTTGATGGCCCAGGTGAAGGACCCTCTAGGAACCTTCTACGCTTTCTCCATGCCTGCCTCGATCATCAAGCGGAAAGTTAAAGAGAGAAAAGCTACCACGGCTTCCAAGGAGGCCTGAAAAAATGAGTCCCGTTTTAATGGATACCCCGACCAAGACCACTGAGAAGCGCATATCAATAGACCCCATCACCCGTTTGGAGGGACACGGCAAGATCGAGATCTTCCTTGACGATTCCGGAAATGTAGCTAACGCCTATTGGCAGATACCTGAATTAAGAGGGTTCGAGAAGTTCTGCATCGGAAGGAGCGTCGACGAGCTGAACAAGATCACCTCCAGGCTGTGCGGTGTGTGCCCCGGCGCCCACCACATATGCTCGACCAAGGCTCTGGATGGTGTGTTCCAGGTGGACCCCCCCGAGACGGCCAAGCTGCTCAGGGAGGTGTTCTACATGGCCCACTACATACACAGTCATGTCGCCCACTTCTATGCCCTGGCGGCAGCGGACTTCGTCATGGGTCCGGGCGCCCCGGTGGCCGAGAGGAACATAATCGGCGTGATAAACACGGTCGGACTGGAGATCGGTGGAGAGGTCATCAAGCACCGCTCCTATGCGCAGAAGATACAGGAAATGTTGGGGGGCAAGGCCACCCATCCGGTGTGCGGCATACCCGGAGGATTTTCCAAGTACATTACCGAGGACGAACGGGCCAAGATCGAGGCCATGGGCAAGTCCTGCGTGGAGTTCGCCAAGTTCACCTGCAAGCTGTTCGAGGACGTGGTATTGAAGAACCCGGACTATCTCAAACTGATCACGGACCCCAACATCTACTATCATGAGACCTATTATCTGGGTACCGTCGACAAGAACGACAAGATCAATTTCTACGACGGAATGCAGAAGATGGTCTCCCCCACTGGAGAGGAAGTGGCCAAGTTCACTGGTAAGGACTACCTGAAGTACATAGCGGAGCACACGTTACCATGGTCCTACGAGAAGTTCTGCTACTTCAAACCGGTCGGCTGGAAGGGACTGGTCGATGGGAAGGACAGCGGTATCTACCGTGCCACCCCCCATGCCAGGTTCAACGTCTCCAAGGGGTTCACCACCCCCCTGGCGCAGGCCGAGTACGAAAAGTACTTCGGTACATTCCGCGACCTGGGCGTCAAGGGACCGGTCCACCACACCATGGCCCAGCACTGGGCCAGGGTGATCGAGATAGTATACGCTGCTGAGCGGTTGGTAGAGCTGGTCCAGGACCCGGCCATCACCAGCAGGCATATACGTAACCCGGTCAAGACCCCTGGCGAGGGAGTTGGTATCTTGGAGGCCCCGCGTGGAACACTGTTCCACCACTACAAGTCGGACCCCAACGGCATCACCACCGACGTCAACCTGGTGGTGGGGACCACCAACAACAACGCCCCCATCAACCTCAGCGTAAGGAAGGCGGCCACCGCCCTGATCAAGGATTGGATGGTCTCCCCCGGACTGCTGAACGCCGTGGAGATGGCCTACCGCGCCTACGACCCCTGCAACAGCTGCGCCACGCACACCCTGCCTGGCCAGATGCCCATGAGGGCGGTCATAAGGAAGGCGGACGGCTCTGTCTACAAGACCCTGTCCAACTGCTAAACCCCTTCGAGCAACCCTTTTCCCCATTTCCTTTCCTTTTTTGAGATCGTTATCGGCTCGACGGTCCTTTCTCGCCGTCTTTAGCCGGGCAGCACCATTGGACCGGTCGCACCATCGACCTCGACCAGCCTCATCGAGCCGCGGGTATTGCGGTAGTGTGTCGAACGTTTGCAAAGGACGGTTGAAGGTGGGTAAACGCCCCCCCTTTCACCGTACCGGTCGTGGAAATGGTCGAGCTAGACACCCATCACAGCAGATCGTACTTTACTGGCCATTTCGTCAAATGATCAATCTTCCAGGCGGAAGTATCCTCTTCTCTTGACCCTCAGCGAGGAGACCGTCCCCAGGTACAGGCCGTCTATCAGGTACACCTGCCCGTTGTCCAGGTCCAACAGCTCGTTGACCAGCAGAGGCCCGAGCATACGCGGCCCTTCCAGATTCACTGGCCCCCCGCCTAGGGAGCGGTTCAGGGCCGGGACCATGATGGCCTCCTCGGGCAGTTGGGAATAACGCTCGCTGGGCCCCTTGAAACGGCAGCGCACCCAGCATCTCTCCACCTGGTTGTGATGCAGTCCGTCCTCGAAGATGACCACCGGGTGGTTGTGCCCCATTACCAGCAATCTGCTGGACATGACCTCCGTGGATGGCCAGGCATGGCCGTGGACGAAACCCACGTCGTCAAGCACCATTCCCCCCTGGTCGTGAACGGTCACCCGGGAGGGCAACATACGTTCTATGTCCGTATCGTGATTCCCCTTCACCAGATCAATGCGGGGATAGTGGTTCAGCAGGCTGTTGAAGAAGCGGGGCACCTCCATGTGCTCCTGTTTGGTAGAACCGGGCACTTGATGTTTGACGTCCCCGATGATGATCAGCCGGTCCACGCCTTCGACCAGCTCTTTCAGTTCACTCTCCATGCGATGGGTCTGTGAAGGCATCACGATGCCTCGGTAGCGCAGGTCCGCCTCGATCCCGATATGCAGGTCTCCCACGCACAGGACCGTCTCTGGCCCTTCCAGTCGCAGTACAGGGTGATCGGGGATAGGGAAGACCTCGAAGGTCATTCATCTCCCTCGAAGCAGGCGCGAGGCCAACATCTCCGGCAGTCCGTTCTCCAACACGCTGCGTGTCACCCTTTCCCGATCATAGTCCACCCGGACGATCTCGAAGGTCCACTCCGACGAGTCCAGGACGGCATAGGACGCCCGAGGGTCCCCATCCCGGGGCTGACCCACCGATCCCGGGTTGATCACCGTGCCGGTGGGGAATTGGACCACGTAGGGCATGTGGGTATGTCCCAATACCAGCAGCCTTGCTCCCGCGATCTCCAGCAGCTCGCTGCTGACGTGCTCCTCGAAGATGTACTCGGACATGTATCGAGGGGAGCCGTGATGCACCGCGGTCAATACTCCCTCTACCGGCCGGTGCAGGGAGCTGGGCAGCTCGCGGATGAACTCGTAGGACGCCTGGGACAGGTTGTTCCTGGTCCACTCGATGGCCGATGCGGCGATGCTGTTCATTCCTTTCACACCTACCAGAACGGCACGGTCGTGGTTCCCAGCGATGCAGATGATCTTCCTGCTCTTCAGCAGTGCCACGGTCTCATCGGGATAGGTGTAGTATCCTAGGATGTCCCCGGCGCAGAAGGCGGTCCCCGCGCCCCGGGAGGCCATGTCGTCCACCACTGCCTCTAGGGCCGGCAGGTTTGCGTGGATGTCCGAAATGAAGGCTATCAGCATACGATCTTTCACCTCAATGGCTTCGCGACAAGCCCCGTCGCAGAACCTGCGGTATCCTTTCCAGCAGGTCCGAGGCGATCAGCCCGTAGCTGTACTTCTCGAAGGCTATATCGCCGGCCGCCCCGTTGACGAAAGCGGAAATACGGGCGGCGTTGAAGGGTGTGACCTTCTTGGCCAGCAGTCCGGCGGTCATACCCGCGAGCACGTCCCCGGTCCCTCCCACGCTCATGCCCGCGTTGCCCGTGCGATTGTATTTGACCTCGCCGCCGTCAGTCACCAGGTCCACCCGTCCCTTGAGCAGCACGGTCCAGCCACAGCGGGATGCCAGGTCTATGATCGCTTCCTTAGAGGCCTCGAGTTCCGCAGGGACGGCAGAACCGCGCAGGATCTCCAGTTCACGATGGTGGGGGGTCAGCACCCCCTGCTTGCCCTCAAGTATTTCCAGGTGTCCGGAAACCGCCTTCATTGCGTCTGCATCAAGGACCATAGGCCTTTCACACCTATGGACCAGTTCCCTTACCGCCCTGAGGGTGCCCTCGTCGTCCCCCAGTCCCGGTCCGATGAGGACCGCGTCCACCTTCTCCGACAACGACAGGACGATATCGACGTGCCCCTCTTGCAGCCGGTCGCCTGTCAGGGACACGGTTATCAGATTGGGAGAATAGGAGGCCACCACATTCCTCACCTCTTCCGGGCAGGCCACGAAGACCATGTCCGCCCCGATGCGGTATGCGGCCAACCCGGCCAGGGCCGGTGCCCCGGTATAAGGGCCTCCGCCCACCACCAGCACCCGGCCGTTCTGCCCCTTGTGCGATTCCGGAGTGGGTAGGGGATAATGCACCAGGTCCCCCGGGCCCAGATACCTTTCGGCGTCCGCAGGGATGCCGATGTCCTTGATCACGATCTCCCCACAGTTCTCCGCGTCCATGCCCTCCTTCATGGCGTGAAAGGTCACCGTGAGTGTGGGGCGCACGACGATCCCCGAACCCAACCCCGAGGGAACGTCCACCGACACCACCGGGCTCACAGAGGCGTTGATGGCCTGGACCAGGGACGCATAGCTCCCCTTCAGCTCCCCCCGGAAACCTATGCCCAGCAAGGCGTCCACGATCAGATCGTATTCCGAGAGATCGTCGTCCATGAAAACCCTGTGCAGCTCCTCCACCTTCTCGAAGTTGGACCGGGCCTCGGCCGTCCTGATGTTAGCCGCCGGGGAGGCCAGAAGTACCCTGACCCGGTTGTTACGGGTCAGCGCCCTGGCTGCCACAAAACCATCCCCGCCATTATTGCCTGTACCGCACAAAATGGCGATGTGCCGGCCCTCCCCGTAACGGGAGGTGATCTCCTGGGCCAAGGCCCAGCCAGCGTTCTCCATGAGCGTCTCGGTCGGGACCCCCAGGTATTCCGAGTTAATGTCGAGCACCCTGACCTCCTCCCACTTCATCATGCTCACCGCATGGCTTTGAATAGGATTAATGGTTTTCAGCAACCAACAACCAATTTATATCAGGATTCCATTTTAACGCTGGAAGAATACAAAATGTCCGAGATAAAAAGGCTCGTCCTCGACGTCCTCAAACCGCACCATCCGTCCATCATCGATCTGGCCAGCAGATTGAGCGTGGTGGAGGGGGTGTCCGGGGTCAACTGCACCCTGGACGAGGTGGACCAGGAAACGGAGAGCATCAAGATAACCATCGAAGGCATGGCCATAAACTTCGAGGATGTGGAGGAGGTCATTATCGATTCCGGGGCCGTCATCCACTCCGTGGACAGCGTTTCCGCCGGAAAGAAACTGGTGGAAGAGGTCGAGACCCCTCAGGACCGTTAAGCCTTGACCAGGGCTTCCCCTACTTCTCGAACCAACTGGGATTTGGGGCCGATCTTCTGGACCAGCACCCTTCCGCCCTTGGAGAACCAGTTACCGGGATAGCTCTTGTCCCGTTCCACCTTGTGCTCCAGTCCCAGTTGTCTAAGGGCCTTGGAGATAAGGTCCACGTCAGGATTGTTGATGGCCATGCTCTTTTCCACCTTACGGCCTTGGGACCTGGGCCTGGACCGATCGAAATATTCCGGCCAGAGAACCCAGGCGGTGTCCTCGTCCAAGGCCATGGTAAACCCTGCTGGCTTATTCCTTCAACAGGATGGCGTTGATGGATCCGTCCTGTCCCGGCCTGGAAGTGACCTTTGCCGGACCCAGCTCGGTCTGGATGACCGCACCCTTGGTGATGATGTTACGCTGAACGTAGTTGGGGTTGGCTGGGCTCTCCTTGACAGTGATTATCTTGGCCTTCTGGGCCACATTGGTGGCGGGATCGACCACGTTGGCGAACTGGGACTTGAGCAGGCGCACCTTGACATTCGCTCCGTACACCCTCGATACCTGGCGCTTCTCACTGCCGACGAAGGTGAACACTGGCTCCTTGCCGATCTCGAACCTTCGCTTCTTCCTCGACAGCGTCAACCTGCCGCCAGTTGGCTTCCTCTTGGACCTTCCTTGCCATAATGCCATAGCAATCCTCTGCCACCTAAATGGGCTGGTGTATAAATACCTTGCTTCTTTCCTAGAGGTCCAGCAAGGTCAGTTCGATCTTCTCTCCAAGCTCCATCATGCCCGCGTAATGGTCCTTGGCCGCTCCCGGGTTCATGTAACGGACGCCGCCCTTCTCCACAACCCCGCGGTCCTCATGTATGTGGCCAGACAGCACCACGGATGGCTTGACCCGTTCGATCAGATCACGGATGGCGGTGCTGCCGACATGCTTTCCGGAGAAGGGCATGTCAAGCGTACCAAAAGGAGGACAATGCAGGACCAGCACCATGCCTGGCTCCATGATCGGGGCCAAAAGGCGTTCGATCTTCTCCTCCGACATCTCGAAGAGCGTTTTAAAAATCGTGGGATTGGAACCTCCCAGGCCACCCCAGGTCCTCCCGTCCACATTGATCTTGCGGGCATGTAGGGAGACCGCGTTACGCTCAATGAACGTCAGGATGCCAGGTGGATCGCAGTTTCCAGGCACGGCGTAGCACCTGACCCCCAAGCCCTTGATGAACTCCTCGGCGAACTGCGGTGGGCCGAAATGAGTGATGTCTCCCAAGAGCACCACTTCATCCAGTCCGTGCTCCTTCATCAGGTCCCTGGCCCGTTCGGCCACCCACTCCCGGAGGTGCACGTCCGAGAGCACCAGATATTTCGGTTCCACTGTCGCAGATTATGAAGCCCGCTATACAATAATTTTTTTCTCAGGCGAACCCGAAACCGAGGTCCTGGTAGACTAATAGATAGGAGAGCGTGAAGCCCATCACGGCCGAACCGTTGAGGAAGGGCAGACCGGCCTGAGGGCGCCCCTTGGAAATGAGGAGCATCAGGGAGAGGAATCCCACGGTGACGGCGATGAGGGTCAGGACAGCCACCAGCATGGCCGGCTGCGGCCAGCCGGTCCCGCTGACCAGCGGCAGGTTCGCCGCGGCGGAGATGACCAATATGGAGGGGATGATGGTGTCCCCCAGCCCCATCAGCATGACCTCCCGGTCCTGATCCTTGGTACGGTCCTGAAGGTCCAGCTTGACCTTCTCCGACCCCTTCTGCCCCGGGACGACCAGGATGATGGGCAGGCCCAGGTCGCTGACCCCCTCGGCCAGGGTAAGCATGTGCTTGGTGACATATACCGAGAGGGCGTCATAGACGGCCAGCACGGTCAGTAATATCAGTGTGGGCAGGATGCCCAGGGAAAGTCCCAGGATCAAGGCCGCGCCCACGCCAATGAAGAGGCCGGCTCCGTTGATCACATACCATCGGGGATGTCGTATCACAAGGAACAGCACCACGACCGAAATGCCGACCCCTAGGAGCAGGGCTGTCATCTCCCCGGCCCCGGCCAGCATGAGGAACAAGGAGCTGATTGAGAAGAGACCCAGCCCCATGGCGGCGAAGAGAATGACATTGAGCAATCCCAACCGGGAACGCCGGATGAGGACTAGGAGCACCCCGGTGGTGACCAGGATCAGCAGCACGTACAGTAGCGGGTTGGCGGGATCGTTCTGGTCCTGGAAGGCCCGATATCCGGAGGGCACGGTCGGCACCATCAGCAAGGCGACCAGCGGTACCGCCAGGAACATACCGGTCATAACCAGGTACTGCCTGAGGGTACGCATGTGGGCCGATGAGCGTGCGGGCATAAATCGTTGTTGCCGCTGGGACAGCGGGGCAGGGTCTTTAACCCGGAGCTGTGAAGCTCTCTTGATAACGACATGAAGAACGACCGCATCGAGAAGATGCTTGACCGGGCGGATGACCTGCCGGAGATATTCGAAGTGGTCAAAGAGGCGGTCCGGGTGGCCACCGGCATGTCCAGGTCCGGGCTCATGCTGGGCCTGGCCAACCTGGAAGGGGATGCCTTTCATATGGTGGGGGGGTTATACCCCTCGGCCACCAACATCATCGTGATGAACCGCACCCCCTTGGTGCAGCTGGCCAAGGACCGGAAGAAGTACCGCGCCTACTGCTTCCACATTCTGCTGCACGAATACCTGCACAGCCTGGGACTGATGGACGAGGCCGAGGTGCGGAGCAGGACCTATCAGATATCGAGGAAGGTATTAGGGGATGAACACCTGGCCACGCACATGGCGGTGAACCTCTCCCATTTCCTGCCCAATATAAACTACGGGATGTTAAAAGAGAACGAAGGTGAGATGGACATCGAGATAGTGCGGGGGTTCGACCGTTCCAACTGCGGCTATTTCGCCTGATCACTCCACGGAAACGTTTCCGTAGGCCACCTTGCCAGTGATCTTGGCCACCTTCACCTTGACCCTGGAACCTTTGACCGTGCCGGGGACGTAGATGATGTAATCGAACATGCGGGCCACTCCGTCGCCCTTCCTGCCCACGTCCTCGATCATCATCTCGTAGATGCCACCTTCGCGAAGGCCCTCCTCGGAAGGCTTCTGGGTCTTGCGTACGTTGACCGGTCGGTGGGCCCCGCAGGCCTCGCACTCCAAGATGAGCACGCGGTTCTCCCTGTTGATGTGCGTGTCGGGGCGGCCACACTCCGAGCACAGGACGAAGGTATCGATGTAATTCTGGATCTTGTCGGCGATCTGGGCCGGGGTCAGCCTGGTCTTGAAGACCACCCGGCGCCCCTCCATGGTCCCCGGGGTTCCCAACTCCCTTAGGAGGTATTGCAGTACATGCTCCGGCTCTCGGCGCAGGGTGTCCACCACGTCCCCGAAGTTGCGGAAGACGGTGGTCTTTCCCTCCTGGAACACATCCGGCTCGGGGACCACGAAACGCTCGTGCTTCTCTATGGTCTCCGGCAGCTGCATCTTGGCCCGGTCCAGAAGTGAAAGGTAATCGTCATTGGACATGTCTATCGGCCCTCCAAGTCCCACATGCCATATAAATCTTATTGGGTGCCGCCGTATTTGCGCTCCACCGCCGCGCGCACCAGTCCCAGATGCAGCGGGGAAGGCTTGTTCGGCCTTGATTTGAACTCGGGATGGAACTGGGAGGCGATGTAGTAATCGTGTCCCTCCAGCTCCCCTATTTCCATCTTGATCCCGTCCGCGGAGCGCCCGGAGAAATGCCATCCACCCTTCTCCAGTTCCTCGATGTGCTTGGGGTTGACCTCGTAACGGTGGCGGTGCCTCTCCATTATTAGGGCCTTGCCGTAGAGTTGGAAGGCCTTGGTGCCCTCCTCTATCACGACCGGCTGGGATCCCAATCTCATCGTCGCCCCCATCCTCTTCACCGTCTTCTGCTCCGGCAAAAGGTCCACCACTGGATAGGGAGTCTCTGGATCGAACTCGGTGCTGTTGGCCCGGTCCATGCCCAGCACGTTACGGGCGAACTCGATGGTGGCTATCTGGAATCCCAGGCACACCCCCAAGAAGGGAATGCGGTTCTCCCTGGCGAACTTGGCGGTATTCACCTTCCCCTCTATGCCCCTCACCCCGAAACCGCCTGGGATGAGGATGCCGTCGGCATTCAGCAGATCCTCGGTAATACCGTACTGCTGGACCACCTCGGAGTCCACAAAGATCACCTGGACCTTGGTCCCGGCCTCCGCCCCGGCGTGATGGAAGGCCTCCAGGTGTGAGATGTAGGAATCGGCAAGGTTGGTATATTTGCCCACGCAGGCGATGCGCACCGACCTCTCCGGGCCGCTGATGCGCTGGGCGAAGGTCTTCCACTCATCTAGGTCCCGGGACCTGTCCTGGAAGCCCAGACGTTGCATGATGTGTTCGGTCAGCCCCTGGGTCTCCAATATCATCGGCACATCGTAGATGGAACGGGCGTCGGGAGCGCTGACCACCGCCTCCATCGGCACGTCGCAGAACAGGGATATCTTGCGCTTGATGGACTCCTCCAAGGGCTCTTTGCACCTAGCCACCAGTATGTCTGGCTGAATACCGATGGCCCTCAGCTCCTTGACCGAATGCTGGGTCGGCTTGGTCTTCTGCTCCCCCACCGTGCCCATGACCGGGACCAAGGTGGTGTGCACGAAGAGACAGCTCCGTCCTTTTCCCAGTTCGGCGTTCATCTGTCTGACCGCTTCCAGGAAGGGCATGGACTCGATGTCACCGACCGTCCCTCCCAGCTCCACGATGCACACCTCCGCGCCGGTGGCCTCGGCCACGTTGACAATATGGGCCTTGATCTCGTTGGTGATATGAGGGATGATCTGCACCGTTTTTCCCAGGTACTCCCCAGTGCGCTCCTTCTCTATGACGGACTTGTATACCTTGCCGGTGGTGATGTTGTGCGCGCTGGTCAGGCTGATGTCCAGGAACCTCTCGTAGTTGCCGAGGTCCAGGTCCACCTCGCCCCCGTCGTCCAGGACGTACACCTCACCATGCTCGAAAGGGTTCATGGTCCCCGCGTCCACGTTCAGGTAGGGGTCGATCTTGATGGCCGTGACCTTGATACCCCGTGATTTCAGCAAACGGCCGATGGAGGACGCGGTTATTCCTTTCCCCAATCCAGATAGAACTCCGCCCGTGACAAAAATATATTTCATTCCCTCACGGGAACTTTCGATAAACTGGGATGATATTTATGATTTATGATTTTTAACGCCAAATGACGAAATCCCCGCGTTACGGGGGTGCAGAATAGAATATGTGCTAGAATGGGGACGCTCGATGTTGTTTTTAGTGCCTGGTAATCCTGCCGGAATTGGTGGGGGAAACACACGAAATGCCATCGGTGTTTCCCCTTGCGTAGGAGGTGATCCATCTGCAGGTTCCCCTACAGATACCTTGTTACGACTTAACCCTCCTTGCTAAATCTCAGTTCGAAGACCCCAAAATGAGATATCCTTACTGAAACCCAACTCGGGTGGTTTGACGGGCGGTGTGTGCAAGGAGCAGGGGCATATTCACCGCGGATTGTTGATCCGCGATTACTACGGAATCCAGCTTCATGAGG
>CAZXTA010000052.1:0-10946 GCA_964642865.1 uncultured Methanomassiliicoccus sp.
CCCAGGACGGCTACATAAAGCGCATGCCGCTGGACACCTACAAGCAGCAGCGCCGCGGCGGCGTCGGCCTCATGGGCATGGAGACCAAGGAGGAGGACGTGGTGACGGACCTCTTCGTCAGCATGACCCACGACCGGGTGCTCTTCTTCACCAACATGGGCAAGATGTATACGCTCAAGGCCTGGCAGGTGCCGGTCGGCAGCCGCCAGTCCAAGGGCAAGCCCATAGTGAACCTGCTGCCCAAGCTGGAGGAGGGCGAGAGGATAATGGCCACCCGGGCGGTCACCGGTCTGGGCGGAGATCACTACCTGGTCTTCGCCACCCGTAAAGGCATAATCAAAAAGACGCCCCTGGGCGCCTACGCCAACATCCGCTCGCGCGGCCTGATCGCCGTGGGCCTGGAGGAAGGCGACCAGCTGGTGGACGTGAAGCTGACCGACGGCAGGAAGGAGATAATCCTGGCCACGCGGAAAGGCCTGGCTGGCCGCTTTGACGAATGCCAGGTGCGGCCCATGGGCCGCCCGGCGCACGGTGTCATCGGCATCCGCCCGGAGGAGGGGGACGAGGTGGTCAGCATGGCCATAGTGACCTCCGACTCCCGTCTGCTCACCGTCACAGAGAACGGCTACGGGAAGATATCCGTGGTCGGAAAGAAGGACGCGGACGACGAGCGGGACACATATCGCAAGACCAACCGTGGCAGCAAGGGGGTCATCACCATACGGACCGAGGGACGGAACGGCGACGTGGTCTCCGTGCTCGAGGTGGAGTCGGACGACGAGCTCATCCTGGCCACCGTGAACGGCATGGTGCAGCGCATCCAGGTGGCGGACATCCGGGTCATGGGCCGCACCACCCAGGGAGTGACCATCATGGACCTGCGCGAAAGGGACAAGATCATCGCCGTGGCCCGCCTGGCCGGGAGGAAGGAGGAACTGGCGGTCCAGGAGGCCGAGGCGCACGGCGATTCCTCTCTCTCCACCCCAGAAGAGGAGCCCGAGGTGCCATCAAGCGGCGAGGAGGAGCGAGTGGGCGAATAACTTTATCCTCCTAACGAAATATCCCTTAAAACTCATGACCATCCCAGACAAGTGGTCTGGATGGTCGTGGGAGCGGCGGTGAACTCGTATGTTGCGCGATTCGATACCCGGTCTGGAAAAGGTGTTTCGTACCGACATAGAGGCCCCCAAGATAGTGCTGATCACGGGCCCTCCGGGATCCATGAAGACCTCCTTCTGCTACTCGATATTATCCTCATATTTGGAACGTTCCGGGGAGTTCGGGCTGTACGTCACGCTTGAGGAGACCGCCGAGAGCCATCTGCGTAACATGCACAGCCTGAACGTGAACATCAGTGGGAACATGGAGATATCCGACTTCACCGACCTCCGGGAGCTGGACGAGATCATGGAGGTGGACGCCCCCACCGATTATATGGAGTTCATCATCCAGATGATCGGCTATAACAAGAAGAAGCACGGCGACCAGTTCACCGTGTTCACCTTGGACTCCCTGGGGGCCTTGTACTCCCTGATGGAGGACGTGAAGGGCATACGGAAGAAGATGTTCTATTTCTTCAAGACGCTAAGGGATTATAACCTGACCTGTTTCATTGTCATGGAGCGGAACCCCAATACCCCCTCCGAACTGTTGGGGGACGAAGGGTTCCTAGTGGACGGCATCATCGAGCTTGGGCTGGACCGCACCCGGGGGAAGCTTGTTCGCTACATGAGGGTAGAGAAGATGAGAGCGTGCGAGCACAGCATGGAGCGGCACACACTGGAGGTAGGAGACAAAGGACTTACCGTCCTAGGGCCCACACTGGCCTGATCACGAATCACGTAAATGAGGTAAAAAGATGTCCGATGAGCAAAATTCTATCTGGAAGGTGATAGAGGAGTTCAAGGAGAAGATCAAGGTCCAGGAGGCGGACATAAAGTGCCGCCGGGAGGACATGGAGAAATGGGAGGCCACGCTTCACTCCAAGGAAGAACAGCTAGACCAGGTCCAACAGGCACAGGAGGCCAAGGAGACGGAGCTCAACGAACGCGAGGACCAATTGGTCCCGCGGGAAGAGTCCGCAACCCGCCTGGAGACGGAGCTGGCCGCTCTCAACGCCGAGCTGCGCATCCGGGAAGAGGAGATGCACCGCAGCCGGGTCAACCTGGAGCGCAGGGACCGCGAGGTGCTGCAGCAGGAGGAGCAGGTTCACCTACTGTTCCAGCAGGCCAGCGACCACGAGACCAATCTAAGAGAAGTGACCAAAGCGATCTCCACCATGGAAGAGCAGATGCACGAGGAGGTCAACCAGGTCAAACAGTCCCTGGAGGCGGTGAACGCCAACAGGGAGGAGATGCTGGCCAAGATCAAGGTCATGGAGGAACAGGCTGACGCCCTGGCCACCGGCAAGCGGGTCACCATGGAGGAGCAGAAGAGGCTGGTGGACTGGGAGCGCTCGCTGACCGAGAGGGAGGAGTCGCTAACGGCGAGGGAGGAGGTACTCATGAGGCGCGAGAACAACCCCGTACCCGTTGGAGAGACCTTCAAGGGAGAGGAAGCTGAAGAGAAGGTCTCCCAGTCCCTTGAGGGCAAGGTCGAGGACATTTCCGAGCCGAGCATCCCGGCCGTTGAGCCCGAAGCGGAAGCCTCTACGTCCCCAGAGGCCCCGAAGGAACCAGAGGGGTCCAACGAACCAGAGGAGGAACCAGAGGAGGAACCAGAGGAGGAACCAGAGGAGTCCCTGGAGACAATCGCTCAGCCCAAACCGGACATCAAGTGCCCCAGCTGCGGCACCATCAATGACGGGGAGGCCACCAACTGCTACTCCTGCGGGCAGAAGCTCGACGAGGGTTCCCTTAAAGCCTTCGAGGCCCAGAAAGAAAAGGAGCGCCAGGCCGAGGAGGAGCGGAAAGAGGCGGAAGGGAGGGCTGCCGAAGACGAAAAAGAAAAGGAGCGCCAGGCCGAGGAGGAGGCTGCCAAGGTCAAGGTGGCCAAGCCCCCCAAGGAAGAAGAGCTAGCGCCCGAACCGGAGCCGGTGGCGGAGCAGCCCAAGAAGACCGTTTCGATAAGGAAGATAATCAAACGTAAGTGAGTTCAACCGCTCTAATTATTTTAATTAGCCAGTCTGCTTGTCGAATTAGCATTCTGGTAAACATATTTATTTATAATTAGAACAGGTTATTTTACCTGGCGTTTATCCAATCGTCGTCCATAAGGTGGGATAATGAAACCTAGTGTCGGGGCTTTGAAATTATTGAGCGTGCTAGTAGTTTGGTGCATGATTTGTTCGTCCTTCATTGGAATAATATTCCTCATCCCCGGGGCAGGGCAGGCGCAATCGCCTTCCTTGGAATCGGACGGTGACATGTTCATCGGCGAGGAATTCGAGAACAACACATGGACGATAAACGGGGGAAAGGTCAACCTTGACGGCAATCTGACCATCAGGTCCGGAGGCATTGTCACAGTGACCAACGCAGAGCTGAACTTCCTGTCATCCCAAGGCGTGTGGAACGGCCACCCCTTCTCCCGCGTTCATAATATCATCATAGAGGATGGCGGACAGCTGATCATGCAGAACTCGGCGCTCAAGGCCGAGGACGTATTGTACAATGCCACCTTCGCCCTGGGCGTACTGGTCCGCAACGGCGGAATCCTGATCGCCGAGGGTTCGCAGCTGAACTTCAACGGCAAGATACTGGTGGACGAGGCCAGTTTCATTGCATATGATAGCGTCATCACCGGTCCCCTGTTCACTGCGGTGTCCAGCACCGTGGAGCTTTATGACTCGGTGATGGACAGCATTCCCGGAACGCCCACCAGCGACGAGGTCGCCTATCCCTACTCCTTCGCCACCTCCTCCGCGCTCAGCCTGGACGTGGACTATGTGTTCCAGCGCAACCCCGACACCGCTAGGACCATCGTCCCCGGCGGCCAAGACGCAGAGAACCTGACCATGGACGACGTGTACAACGTCACCGTGGCCAATGGTGAGGGCATCGAGATATCCGGTTTCGATATCGGCGGGCTGTTCTTCAATGAGGGGGAGGCGCTGAGCGTCACCCTCAACGCGCTGTACATGACCACCGACGATTTCGTATCGACCGCAGACACGTTCTATTATTCCGAATATCTAGGGACGCCTACCCAGGCCTTGAACATGGAAGTAATTCCAACATATGAGGCCTATTCTCCTAATACCACCAATCAATACCGTGTACTATCCGAGGACCTGACCACCCTTGACCTGTCCTCCACGGACCTCTCCGTGCTGTCGGTGACCTTCGATAACACCGCGGCCAAGGACGTGTACATAGACCGGGTGTGGATCGAGGTCGAGCTTAGCATGCCGGCATACCACAATATAACCGTGGCCGGAAATGGTGAGTTCACAGCGGTCAACACCGAATTGGGCGTCAATTATCAGAATTATACCAACAGCGCCTATCGTAAACTCGTGGTCAGGGATGCTGCTCAGGCCAACCTGTATGGCGTGGATGTCAACGGAATTTATATGTCGACCGGCATGGGGCCGTTCATTACGTTAGAAAAGGAAATTGAATTCAAGCCACTAGCGCGGGACAGTACTGATACAACGACCGAAATAAACGTTCTGGGCTTAATTAATGATGATGGCTTGTACACCATTTCAGATTACTATTACGAGATAGATGGTGGGCAAGTAATGGATGTAACTTTGAACACTGGAGGATTGGAGGGATCGATAACCAATCTAGAATTATTAATTAAATGGAGAACCGATTTAAACTACCCGGTTTCAGACAATGTCCAATATTATCTGGCAACGGAATCCCCAATAAATTCCAGTATTTTAATTTCAGTTGCAGATCCAAGTGAAGCAACAAGCTCTTACCAGATTCCTGACAATTCAATCATTTCAATTTCCGAAATACCAAATTTACATATTAAATATGGAAATAATAATATTCCAGGAAGATCTGCATTTATTGGCTATCTGGTATTATATGGCGTCGTTAGCCCCTCAATTAATGTATATCGGTGGGCCGAGGTCGGAGTTGTTGATCAAAACAATCTGCCAGTGAGCGGAGCGGAGGTCATAGCAAAACGCTCGGATACCGGGCAGCCAGCGGTTTACTACTACAACTATACTGAAAACATGATGCCGCCACAGGGGGTCCTTGACTACCTAGGTCAAAACGAGTCCACCTTTGGCGTGACCAACGATCTCGGGATGGTGACAATTCCACTGCTCACCGACATCATCGACCCCGAATCCTACTCTAATTCTCACCCTGTTCCGGGCTATGCAATCACAGCGACCTACGAGGACCTAGCGGCGATCAACTACACCACGTCCCTCGATTCCAGCTTCGACGCCTATCCGAACCTGCAGGTCCAGAGCATTGAGATGCTCCTAGTGCTGGAGGACCTGGAGCTGGCTCTCCCAGACCTGGTCGTTTCCTCGATTACCACCGACCCGGCAGTAATATACAGTGGTGACCTCGCCACTATATACATTAATGTGACCAACATCGGGCTGAACACCGCTGGCGAGTTCGTGGTCAATGTAGTGGACCGCATCGGCAATGTGGCAAACCATCTGGGCAACTACACCGTGTCCGGCCTGGTAGCCTCCGGGTCCACCGCGATCGCGGTCCCCTGGATAAGCAACCACACTGCTCCGGGAACGCACGTCATCTCTACGACCGTTGACTATTATGGTCGGGTGATGGAGAGCAACGAGGCGAACGTCTTCTACCAATCGGTGGAAGTGAGACCCCTCCTGCCTGACCTAGAGGTGGACGGGACATCCGTTACCTTCTCTCAGAACCCCGGGGTCGCCAAGCAGCCCTTGACGATAATCGTGAACGTTAGCAACATAGGGCGACTGGAGGCCGCCTCGGCCTCGGTCCGGTACTACCTGGGCAACCCATCATCTGGAGGCCAATACATCGGCGAAAGCCTCATCAGCGTACCTGCTGGGGTGACCGCGGCTACCAGCTTCGAATGGGTTCCCATACAGATTGGACTATATCCCATCTACGTAATGGTCAACGAGGCCCGCAGCATCGTTGAGTACGGCTACGACAACAACATGGCATCCGGCAACCTGGTCGTCATACTGGTGGCCGAGGACAGCGATTGGCTGGTGAACGAGACCGACTACTGGGACATCCAGGCGTCAACGATGGAGATACCTGGTAACATTATCGTGGAGGACCAAGGATATCTATCGTTCACCGGAACCCATCTATTCATGCGTCAGTACGCAGACAACAAGCCCACGCAGATCGTGGTCCGGGACAGTGGAACTTTAGTGCTAAACCGATCCACCGTCTCTTCGAACTTGGTGCTGAGGATCTATCTATTCAACGACAGTTCCCTGTTCCTGTACAGTTCGACCCTGAGCTCGAATGTCATACTGATCATGGACGATTCCTCGCATGTTCATATGGAGGAGTCCAGTATCAACGGCGACCTGCAGGCCCCGGCCACCTCATCCGCGTCGTTGGTGGCTTACAACACCACCTTCGGAAGGGTGTGGTCCTACTTCGGCGGCTCCTCGGTCGCTGAGTTGACAGGAGCGACCATATCTGGTATTCCCCCGGTCTCTCCCAAGGACAGTGCGGTAGTCACCCTCTACAGCTGGATACATGCCTCGGTCTATGATGGCACGGGTATGCACAAGATACCCGGAGTGCACGTGGAGACCCGCTCCTTCTTCACCAAGACCCTCTACGCCGTGGGTGAGACGGATGAGGCCGGGGTCTGGACGTTCAGGGCGGTCAGTGATGTGATAACCGCCACCAGCCGTGGCATCAACCTAGGCTATTACGAACTGAACGCCACGTACTGGTACGACGGCGAAAGATACGATTCCGACCTATCGATGCAGGCCGAGGTGCTCTACAGCCCCGACGCGCAGCTGGTGCGCAGGGACGCAGAGGTTCGTCTGGACATCTCCAGCGCATTGCCGGACATCGATCCGCCGTTCGAGGTATCGAACCTCGATCCCCTGAGGGGAGAGGACATCACCCTGTCCACCGTCATCAACAACGCGGGGGTGGTGACCGCCTACGATATAAAGATCAGGTTCGAGGACAACAACAGTGCCGGTAAGGTCATTATCAGCGATTATGTGATCGAGGAGCTGGCAGCCGCGTCCAATATGACCGTGTCGGTCATCTGGAAGACCACCTACCCACTGGGGGAGCACAACTTGAGCGTGATGGTGGACCCAGAGGAGGAAATACCCGAACTCAACGAGGACAACAACTTTAACTATACCGTAGTGAACGTCCTGGGCGTTCCGGACCTGGTCATAACTTCGAACGACATAATCATCAATCCGACGTCCCCAATCAGGGACAAGGCAGCCTCCATAACCGTGAGCGTTAGGAATATCGGAGACAACGCCATTGCCGCGTTCAACGTGAGCTTCTATGACGAGGCCGCGCTGATAGGAAGGACGGAAATAAGCAATCTGCCCTCTGGACAGATCGGTACTGCCAGCATCACCTGGACCCCCACTATACCAGGGCTACGCAATGTGACCGTTGTCCTAGATGAGGAAAGCAGCATCACCGAGAGCAATGAGGCCAACAACCAGGCCGAGATAGTTGTCCAGGTTTGCAATTACCCGGACCTCTCGGCATCGAGTGTAAGCTTCTTGGTCAACGGTGCAGCTGCCAGCATGGCGTTCGTTAACAACCAGGTGACCATAACCGCGACCATATACAACATCGGGGAATCGACTGCCGAGCAGTTCGATGTGGTGTTCTGGCTGAACGATGAGCAGGTCCTGCAGATCGTTAGGATAAGCACTCTGGCATCTGGTTCCGTGACAACGGCCAGCGCCTTCTGGGTGGCGGAGATCGTACCCGGTGAGGGGCTTTACCAGAACAACACTTTGACCGCGGTGATAAACCCGGCCAGCAACTCCACCATAGTGCATATCCCGGAGATGGACGATCCGGTGAACGCCAACAACGAAGCGTCCCAAGTGCTGCAGGTCATCGACAACCGGCCTGACATGGCCGTGACCAACGGCAGGATCCAATCGGTTGGAGTGGACGTGACCTCCGCCACTATCGGTGAGAACGTCCACGTGCTGTTCTACCTGGAGAACGTGGGCATAATCGATGCCACCAACGTAGATGTGGAGGTCCGCCTGGTCAACGAAACGATAGACATGTTACTCTACTCCCAGACCCGCAACCTGGGGGCCGGCGAGACCACGCCCTACAACGTGTCATGGGTGGTCAACGTGACCTCCGGCGATTACTCGCTGTTGATTAGCGTGGATACTGGGTCTGACGCCGACCAGAGCGACAACGTCCTGGATGTGGATCTCGCCGTGACCGTTCCGAGTCCGGTGATATCGATCGACCTGAGCAATAAGACGGATTACGCCCCCGGCACCAGTATATATGTGCGGGGGGTAGTCAAAAAAAGTGGCAGTGATACTCCGCTAACCAAACAGCCGATCAAGGTGAAGATAACCGATAACAGCGGTTTCCCCCTGACCGATGAGTACACGACCACCACCGACGACAACGGTCAGTTCACCACCTGGGTCCTAGTGCCCGTCGGCAAGGAGGGCCAGCAGGTATTGCTCGTGATCTTGGACACCATCGAAGGCGAGTTCTCCGAACCCACCAATATTAACATCATCGCCCCGTTAACCCCCGAGACCATACCAGGCTGGGTGTATCTGCTAATAATCGCCATCGTCATAGTGGTCATAGTGATATTCTCCCTGTACCTGTACAGGGTGGGGCTAGGGCGCATGGTGGAGTGCGGCAATTGCGGTGCGTTGATACCGGAGGCCTCCAAGCGCTGCCCGAAGTGCGGTGTGCAGTTCGAGACCGATACCGCTAAGTGCAGTGAATGCGGCGCCTGGATTCCAGCCAAGGCCGAGAGCTGCCCGGAGTGCGGGGCCAAGTTCATGACCGAGCCGGTAGAGACAGGTCAGGGGCCTGGCTACATCGAGGCCATGAGGAAGCAGTATGATGAGTATATCGACGGCTTCCGCGAGCAGGCTAAGGCCGCGCTGGGCAACAAGTACTCCGAGGAGAAGTTCATGGAGTGGCTCCAGACCGAGCCGAACTACCTGCCCTTCGAGGAGTGGCTGAGGAAGGAGGAGATGAGCCGGAGGTCAGGCGTATTCCCATGCCCGGTCTGTGGTACCCTGAACCCGCGCGACTCCGAGATATGCAACCGATGCGGCACGGTGTTCGATCAGCAGAAGTCGGTCGAGGCTCCCAAGGCCGAGGGGAAGAAGAGCCCCTTCAGGCGTATTGTCCGCAAGTCCAGTGAGACCAAGGAGAAGCCGGTGGAGCCGATAGAAGAAACCCCCGCCGAACAGCCCGCGGAAGAGGACGAGAAGAAGACCGAGTAAACCCCTTCCCCTTTCCTATTTTTTATCCCCATCTCCGTGGGATAGTTACTGTATCAATGGCAGAAGTGAAGGAGTGGGCGAGATCCTGGAAACGGGCCAGCAGCAAGGTCGGCTACGAGGTCAGGAAACTCAACAACACCCACTACGTCTACCATTCCACCACCGTCTGGCTCAGGGAGGAGAAGGAGCGAAAGAAGGTGTCCAGATATCTTGGCAACCCGAGATCGACACTTGATCTAGATATTTTTCAGGGGAATTGAGCGTTCAATAGATGCTGGACGCTCGTGCGTCCAGCAACGATGGTAGAAATTAAAGGCGTCCTCAACCTATTCCGAATTTGTGTCAAAACAATCCAAGCTGAGGACGACTCAGCTTACGTCGAATGACAATAAATCGTTTACTTAGACTAAAAGCGCGGGATTTTCGGCATGTCGATATGTGCTCTTTATAGCTTGCGCTGAGCACCTCGTCCGTGAGCGCATCGCCGAGATGTCGGGAACATCCCAATTTACTTAGGCGGCAGCGTCCGCAGAATGACATTCCGGGCATGAACTTTCGGACATCTCCGTTATTTCCATAGGCGGCATCATCCGCAAAACGATTCGACGGCATTGTCCCAGGTTCTCATCCCCTCATGTCGGCATGCGTACATCGGACGCGAAACGACCGTCCGGCAGGACGGTTCAGGCGGTGAAGGGCGTCCCTCTCACCAGCACCGCGTGTATCACGGCCAACATCTTTCTGGCGGCCGACATGAGCGCTTTATTGATGCCCATCTCCTTGGACTTACGTCGATAATAGGCGGTTATGGTCGAGTCGCAGAAGCGTACATGGCTCAAGGTTACGCGTTCGATTATCGAACGCATCATGGGGTCTCCTTTCTTGGTCATCTCCCCATGATGTTCCTTTCCTCCCGAGTCGCGGACCCGCGGCGCCATCCCGAAATAGGCACACATCTTCTCCGGATCCTTGAACCTGGAGACGTCAACGATCATGGACATCAACTGGACGGCGGTCTGCCGCCCTATGCCGGGGATCGATTCGAGCAACTTCACATTCTTGTCGTTCTCACCTCTCCGTTCGATCTCAACGGCCACTCTCTTCGACTCGGTCAGCAGGGCGGCGTAGCTGCTCACCCTCCTCATCAACGTGTAATCGTTCCCGTAGCTCTGGGAGATGAACTCCCTTGATTTTTTAGCAGATGGGTCCCGGAACTGCGGAGGCAGTTCCTGGCAATTGCGGTGCATATGCGACCGTATGCGCCTCACCTCGTCACCGAGCTTGCCGGAGAGCTCCTCTTTGTAGCGGCACAGATCCTTCAGCTCCGCTTCCCCCTCGCTCGGGAAGTAGGACATGGACAGCTCGATCTCTCCGTTCTTCCACAGCCGGAGGCATCGACCGATCCATTCGGCATCCCCGCGGTCTGTCTTTTTATCGGTGTCGGTTATCATTTTGAGGCTTCGAGCGTGCGCCACGTGCGTCTCTACGCCAAGCCTTGTAAAGAACCGGTAAACGACGTAGGAGTATGTGCTGGATTCCATCATCACCACGTACTCGGTTCCGT
>CAZXTA010000053.1:0-10828 GCA_964642865.1 uncultured Methanomassiliicoccus sp.
AAGGGAGGGCAGATATGGCTTCGGCCAAAATGATGACAGATCGGAACCTGGCACTTGAAGTTGACCCGTGGGTCCACGATAACGAAGTCCGCGGGTATGGGGGTTACCTTGCTTGCCCCGTAAATCGCTGCATTGGCGCAGAGCGCCTGCAAATGCCCCTCGACGTTCATGGTCCGACCTCTGTTGACATATGCACAGAAGACCTAAAATCCTTCTCCCCAACCGATTTTTTTATTATTACCGCACCCTCTCCAATGACCGGAGGAAGCGCATGCTAGAATCTACTTGGCGCCATGAGGCGGACAGTGATGTCCTGAAAAAAGGGGAGCGCATCGGTCAGATAGTGGGAGTGGTCATGACCGTATTGGTGGCGTTGTTCCTGTTATCTCATTGGACCGGGGATACGGGTTTCTATACGTCGGAGTTCAACGGGTGGGACGCTCTGGTGCTTTTCGCCCCCTTGCTCTATGGCATCGTGCCCTCATCATATAGGGCATTGATAGGTCGCAAGAACGTTGTGCGACCTGTGGACATTCTGGGAATGATGCTTTTCGTAATTTCAGCTGCATATTTCCTTTGTTCCTTCCACTTCGACATGCAGTTCTTCGCCGATCCCTTGCCGGAATGGCTACGCTTCATCATCGATTGGATAGACGAGGGTTGGGCCAAACTGTTCCTGGCATTGGGTATCATCGGCGGGACCGCGGGCATCGGCTGGACGATCCTTGCGTACCTCAAGGTAAAGGAGTTACTTTCACAGAGTACGTGATCTACTCTGATCGCCTTCCCTGTTCCCGGTGAGTAGGAAGAGAAGGATGAGCGCTGTAATGCTCATAAGGGCCCCGTATGCGAAGGTGCCCGACGGCCCGATAGAATCCCATAGCAATCCGGCAATGACGCCGCCGGGAAGCATCACAAGTCCCACCCCGGTGTGGTAGACGCCCAACGCCGTACCGCGCAGGTCCTTGGGGACCACGTCCACCACGAATGCTTTGAAGACCCCCTCGCTGGAGCCTTTGTAGAATCCGAATAGGACGAAGCCCAAGGCGAGCAGTAACAGGCCATCGGCCGAGGCCATGATCAGGCAGGTGGCAGTGAACAATATGAAGGACGTGGCCAGCACCGGCCTTCGGCCTAAGCGGTCGGATAGGATACCGGAGGGCAGGGAGACGAGGACGAAAACCAGGTTGAAGAGTACGTAGAGCAGAATGGTGGTGACGGTGTCCATCCCCGCCTGCTCCGAACGGAGCACGAAGAAAGCGTAGCTGATCTCCCCCAGGAAGAAGACCAGGACCACTATGTTGAGCAACCAGAACTTTCTCCCTAACCGCTTGGAGTCCTGCATCATCCTACCGTTGGCACGGGGGAGGTGCCCGTCCACGTCCTTGACGAACATGACTATGACCAACACCGCCAAAATGGCCGGAATGGTGGCCAACAGGAAGACCAGGCGGTAGGTGTCCGTGGTGACCGACGATGCCAGCAATAGCACAGGGATGACCAGCAGAGGCCCGATGACCGCCCCGGTGGAGTCCATGGCCTTGTGCAGCCCGTAGGCGCGGCCCAGGTTCTCCTTGTTGACAGAGTCGGCGATGAGGGCGTCCCGGGGGGCGCTCCTGATCCCCTTGCCCACCCGCTCGGTGATGCGCACCCCGAACACATGCCAATATGACGTCGATAAGAAGAGGAGCGGCTTGGCCAAAGTGCTGAGCCCGTAGCCTCCTGTGAGGAACGGTTTTCGTTTTCCAAAGCGGTCCGACAGTCGTCCGGATACGACCTTTAGTAACGAGGCAGTGGTCTCCGCCGCTCCTTCGATCAGACCGATGATAGCACCGGTAGCACCGATGCCAGTAAGGAAGAGGGGTAGAATGGGAAAGATCATCTCGCTGCTCATGTCGGTCAATAAAGAGACCATACCGAGGATCAGGACGTTCATCGACAGTCCTGTCATCAATCCCTTCCTGAGCTTCATGCGGTCACACCTCTCCGAGCCAAGGGCAGCGGGCGTTTGGGGTTGATTAATATTGGCATGCGGGTATTTCTACGGATAGTGAGTACTGAAGAACGTAGGATAGTATAAAGGGACCCCTGGGAAATTAGATACGCTGAGTGAACATCCGGTGGTCGATGGGTTCAGCTTTGATGGTCGTCCTCATCGTTTTTTCAGCCATGGTATTTGGTTCATCATCTGCGATAACTGGAAGTGTCGAATTTCGGCCGGTTCATGCATATCAGGGGCAGTGGGTGAATTTCAAGGTCACCTATAGCAACACTGGCCCTTACGATGTGGTCGTTCATGAAGTTAATATCATGATCGATCGGCCCGATGCCAACGCTACTGGACCACTCTCCCCGGACCCGACCGTCGAGCTGTTCGATGGAAGCCTGACGGTGCGGGCGGGCGCCCCCCATACATTCGAAAAAAGGGAGTTGATAGGATGCCATGGGGCTTTCCCGGTGATGATCACCATATTGGGAAGAGGTGCGAACGAGACCATCGATTCCGAGCTTAAGGCGACAGGTGTCATCGATTTCGAAAGTGGAACGAACTAATTGGAAAAAAGCCCTTGGTACTGTGGCCGTTCTTCTTGATCTTATTTTTTGCTTTATTCTCACTAAATATGTTCTTCTTCAGATTGAACAGGGAGAATTTGCAAATTGAGATGGATGACATCATGCAAATGGAGGTCTTGTCCAATCGGGAACGGATCAAATGGTCCTGTTTTTTGGTAGGAGAAAGGTGAGAAATGGAAGACCGCCGTTTTGGGTGCTGTGTTGTCGTTGATTCATGCTTTTCTCATCTATGTAATGGTAATCCATTGGTTGTCGTCCTTGGCGATCTAAAAATTTTTAGGGCATCAACAGTATAATATCATTTTACTTGGACGTGTGGAGAGGATATCGTTCGTCCTATCGTTTGAATCATCATTTACTTCTATTAATGCATCCAATCAATATCTATGGCAGCCACCGCCATAAGGTCCGAAGGGTTGGGACTGTGGTCTACCATCGCCTTCGCCGTGGGTACCATGATCGGCGCGGGTGTTTTCGTATTGAGCGGACTGGTTATCAATGTCGCCGGGCCTGGGGCCATACTTTCCTACCTTATCTGCGGTTTCATCATCATTCTATCAGGCCTTTCCTACGCGTCCCTAGCCTCGATATTTCCCGAAGATGGTGGAGGATATCTATACGCTAAAAGGATCCTGGGGGCGTTCCCAGGGTTCCTGGCCGGATGGGGGATGTACATCTTTTCGGTCATCTCCTCCGCCTTCGTGCTCATAGGGTTCGGTATCTATCTGGACCTGTTGTTAGGGTGGAGCATAGACCCCCGGGTCTTCGCCCTGGGTGCCCTGGTCTTTATCACCGTTCTCAATTTCAGAGGTCTGGCCGAGGCGGGGAGGGCAGAGCTGATAATGGTGGCGAGCAAGGTCGCCATTCTAATCGGGCTCGTTATGATCGGCCTCTTCTCCTTGAAAGGCTCGGACCTCAGCGGTTTCCTCAGTTCCGGAAGCGGTGGGGTCTTCACCGGCATAAGCATGGTCTTCTTCGCCTACACCGGGTTCCAAGTGGCGGCGATGATGGCCGGGGAGGTCAAGGAGTCCAGCAAGAAGGTACCATTGGCGATCATGGCCTCCATCGGCATCGTGATGTTCATTTACGTAGGTGTGATCGTTGCCCTGCTGTCGGCAAACCTTCCTTCCTACGGAAGTGAGAGCGTCTTCGATGCGGCCAATGTCCTGATCGGACCGATCGGCGGGATCATTATAGCCATAGCGGCAACGATCTCAACCATCTCCTCCTCCAACGCCAACCTCGTGGGGGCCTCGCGTATAACTATGGAAATGGCCAGCGAGAAGCAGTTACCCGGGAGGTTCGCCAGATTGAGAAACGGGCAGCCGATCAACTCCATAATGCTGGGTTCGTTCATCACTTTGTTCTTCATTTTACCTGGCGACCTGTCCTTTATACTGGACATGACGAATGTGACAATCTTGTTCACTATGGTACTGGTGAACGTCAGCGCCATAATGCTCTGCGCCCACCGGGACCTGATCCCGCAGGACCGCAATTATTTCAAGATCCCATTGAAATGGTTTCTTCCGGCCATGGGAGCGGCATCGTGCGTCATCATGATCGTTTTCCTCCCGATAACGACGATCGTGCTGGGGGCGGGAGCGATACTGGCCGGTTCCGTCCTCTACATCATAGAGGACACCAAGGAGGGCAGGATGGCCATCAAGGAGATCAGGAAGGTGCTGGGGCGCGAGCCGCATGAACCGCCTCAGAACTGAGAAAGGACGGGGGCGAAACGATAATGGTCCATCTGACGCATTTGTGGTTCGAGGGCGGGCCATAAATTTAATATTGGCCCTCTCTTTAACCTGCGGTGCTACAGGGGTCCGTAGCTTAGTCCGGTGGAGCGAGCGGCTCATAACCGCTTGGTCGTCGGTTCAAATCCGACCGGGCCCACATCTACAATAATCCAGACAATTATTTTTTGAATTCAATTCAATCGTTTTCAGCATTTATAGCTGGCTCGGTCCGAAACATGTTGTATGTTTCAATCTAAGCTCGACAGTTGATCAAACGATTTAGGTACGGATTATTGATTGATCAGATCAATGGCCTTCGCCTCACGGCGGAGGCTCGATAGAATATATGGGTGTCCTCAACCCTTGCTGCATTTGTGAGAATCCAGACAAATCTGAGGACGACTCAGCTTTGACTGTTTTTGCACAAACTTACAGAAAAGGTTGAGGACCCTTTTCATTTCTACCAAATCCGCTGGACTTTCTCGCGTCCAGCATTGAAAACATCAACAATTTCCCTACGGATCGACCCGATCAGGTGTCAAGGTCAGGCTCCATATGATAAGCCCTTGTGGCAAAACTCAAATCAACACTTTGTCAACCTGCATGATGTGAACATTGATTATTTTATTATCAATAAGGACGATTTTGATCGGTTCCCTCGTTCATTATCTTCTACGTACCACCTCCCACGGCACGGAATATCCGCAGGTCATGCCGAGGTGGTATCTCAGCATAGATTTGTATCGATCAATGTTTAAAGATCGATCATAATTTCCTTTTAGCCGTGCCTATCCATTTCGGTGTTCTCTTAATGTATTCCTCATAGGATTTTCCATAATGTTCCAAAGTTATAGCCTCTTCAATAGGTGAAAGATAGTATACGATCAAGATGAATATTATTGTTAATAGAATATATACCCAGGAAACACAGGCAATAGCAATGCCCGCATAGACCAAAAAGTAACCGATAAACATAGGATTCCTGGAATAACGATAAACACCTTTAGTAACTGGTTTGTCCATCGGAGTAGTAGCAAAATCCCGCATTGTCAGTGTAATCAATATCATGCCCGCAAAATAGATAAGTAATCCGATATAGAACCAAATCATTCCCAGCTCTATCGGTACAAATATGCTATAGAAAAATGAGAAGAACATTGCCAATGCCAACATCTGTGAGATAATTCTGTCCTTTCTTCTTTCAAGAGGAGGGTTTTCAGGCATCCTTTTAGAAAATAGAAACCTAACGCCCACAAACCAGTAAATGATGAAGGGGATGATAAAGATCCAAGCATTCCAAAAACCAATTTCAAATGCAGGCATCAATGACATGGTTATTCCTCCCCTATTATCACATACAAATTTAGTATTAATATATCTTATCTTCACATTTAACCACTTCGCTGAGTTAAAGTGCATCCAAGTCAGCATCCGGATGTTGTACGCTGTGATCTTCGAAGACACCTCATTTTTCCTTCCCACATGGGCACTTCCACCCTCCCTTACCGACAAGCCCCAGCTGCAACGCCAACTCCTCGTTGTTGCTCTCCTTGATCATGATCAGGAGCTCGCCGAGGTCCTTTATCATCTGGGTACGACCCCAACCCCACCTGCGATCAATTTTATGGAATATGATACTACATGTCCGACCGCGACCCAAACATATCCCCTTTATAGATTGGATAACGGAGATCCATTTAACGAACCAGTGAACTGACCCTCACTTACTACTTCGTCTTTTTCTTCCTCTTCACCATGAAAATGGCTACAGTCAATACCACAATCGCTCCTATCGCTACAATGGTGGCCAACGGTACCCCGCCAGTGGTTGGGTTCGAATCATCGTTCTCAGTGACCCGGTTATGGAAGACCGTGATCTCCGGATCGCTCTTTATCGAGAGAGTGTCATTGTAGATCAGGTCTGGAAATCCGTGGGTGACCTGAGATTGCGGGCCATACTCCATTGAGGAATACCCCCCACTGAAGCATAGGAACCGCTCGCGTTGTACACGGTGAAATCGTCCTTCATCTTCAATTTCGAGACGGACAATGGAGCTCCGTTATCAAGCGTCAGGTTGTACTCCAGATTGGTATCGGTGTGTCCCGTAGGAATTATCGGCCCGTCGGTCGAAAAAGTCTCAGGATCGTGCAACATCATCATGTAATGGATCTTTGCGGTGAAGAGTTCACCGGTATTGAGCTCGATATCGTTCCCTATGTCGATGAACCTAGTATCGCTGAGATCGAACAGCGCCTCCACCTTTATGTCCGTCCGATTCCAATCCCCAACGATATGATGGCACAGGGTCAGATCGAAGGTGGAGTTCTTTGAAGCGTCCTGATAGACCTGGATCCCCTCAAAGGTGATGTTGCAATACATCGAAGGCACCGTGCCATCATATTGTATCGGGGTAAAGTTCAGCTCGAACCCCTCACATGTGCTGAGAGGTGCGAATATCGTGTCGTTCCCTATGACGAACGCCGCATATATCATCATGAACTGAGCGATGTATAGAGTGTCCCCAATGTAGTAATGGATGTTGAGCGTGTAATCCACACCTGTTTGATCGTCCTGGGTCATGTTCCTGGCCATTATGAGCGTCATAACGTCCCCGTGACGGACCTCGATCGACCACTTCTCGTTGATCATCATACCATTGGTGTTCTTGTCATCCCCCGGCACATCATACTCGTGAGTTTCATGGACCCAGGGCTCGGGGACCAGTTCCAAGGCCGGTTCATCCGCGTTGGCGGAGGGGATGAAAAGGAGCCCTCCGGTGATCAACAGACCTGCAACAATTAGAGCAGAGATCGATGTATGGACCGCGGCCCTCACTGAGGGCAGAAGGTCGAACGTAAGTACTTATCCCTATTGTCGGAAGTCCTCTGCCTCATTTCCAATTGATGACCAGGTATCGTTCTGTCCCATTCATTTTGAGGGCCTGAAGAGGTTTCATGGCATCTGACATCCTACATGATATCTACGCGGATAATCCTCGGTCATTGACCGTAAAAAAAGAACGACCGGTCGATAGGGATGTCAAATCGACCGGGGCCCTAATGGAACATATCTCATCATAAATTTACCAACATTTTGGGAACGTGGATGACCGTCATATCGATTTGATGATCGATCACCCTCCGCCCCGTTCCCTAAGCAACCGCGCGATGTTCAATTTCTTGACCCATCTGATGGGCCAGATGATGGAAGGCCAGATGAACAGCCAACCTACCACCAGCACGGTCATGATCGATGCGATGGACAATCCTATCGGAATGTAGAAAACGGCGTCCTCCAATAATATGGCGAACCCCAAGGCCAGAATGAATGCGAACGGAATGGCCAGGACCGCGGATATGGCCGCCAGCAACCCGGTCTCGATGGCCAGTGACCTCCAGATGAAGGTCCTGGGGATCCCCAATGAAGAGATAGCGGTGAACTCCATTTCCCTCTCGGTCGTTGATATGATTGTGGCCGACACGGCCACGGCCAGAGCGATAAGTAGATTGAGACCGAAGAAAGCGTACAACAACGATATCGACCCCTGGAAAAGATCGTTCAGTGAGGATACTGCGTCCTTCCTGAGCTCTATCCCGCTGACACGCGGGTCGTCGACCAAGAACGAAACATAACCAGATGAATCCAAGTGCGAGTCCAATATGACGAATATCCCTTGACACAGACCTTCCCCCAGCCAGGACGTGACCGAGCTGTTGCTCGTATAGATGGCGTTGGTCTGCAGGTCGTTCACCTCGCCCGTCACCAACAGCTCCACCGACCTGCCCCCCAGGTCCAAGGATATCTGATCGCCTGGACCGACCTTCAGTTCATCGGCCAGTTTCTTAGCGATTATCGCTCCGTTGAGGTCCAGAGAACCTCCACGGAGATCGAACGTCCGTACGCTTTCGAGGTCCGAAGCGGCGGTCACCGCCGCCCCGGTCGATCCGTCGAGGGATGAGGCCACGCCGGTCAAAGTAACGTATGGAACGACCATGCTCACTTGACCGTTGGTAAAGTCCATGATCGCCTGACCGTTATCCAAGGGCTCATTGAATGTGACCTGTACGTCCCATTTTTGCGCTGATATCTGCTGCTCGAAATAGGTCTGGGTGGAATCGACCATCAGTACCCACGATCCCGCAGCGCCGATCGAGAGCCCGATGGCCATCAGTACCACGATGGCCCTCCTTGGTTCACGGAATAGGTTACGTGCTCCCAGGGAAACGGCCAGAGATCGGGAGGACCGGTTCCAGACCCATATCCTTCTCCGCGGTACGTATCTCAGGGCGTCATTGATGCTCCGACGGAGCACCATTCCTACCGGCACCAGCACCGCGAACAGGACGGCCGAGGCAGTGAGAACGAGACCGAGCAGGAACGGGAGGGGATCGAACGGTATCACCACCGGGATCCCTCCCATCATGTCAAGGGCGAGAGAGGACACCGCTACCGTGAACCCATATCCCATCAGGACCCCCAGCCCCCCTCCCAGCAACGTGATGGTCGCCCCTATCGCCAGATAGGACCGGGCGATACGCCAACGGTCGATCCCGATGGACATGAGAACACCGATGTTCCTGGAATCGCTCAGCACCATTCGGTACATGGTGATGAAGATGGAGATCAGCCCGATGAATATGAACACCAGGCTGATGGACGGCAACATCACCTTGAACTTGTCCACCCCCATCTGTATGACCACGGTCGTTTGGTGGTCCTCCCGATAGGTCATGGATGATACGGGAAGGTAGGTCAGGGCAGCATCCACTCCCTCCCGGGAGATCGACCCGTCCAACATCACCAATATGTCGTTCACCACCGGCCCGAAGGCCGACTGTAGGGTGGTCAGAGGAAGGTAGATTATGGTCATGCCGCCGGACCCTGGAACGATGGACCCGGCCTGTAGTTCGTTGAGCAGGAACTCAGAAGAGCGGACCGTGCCGGTGATGTTGAGTTCGATCGGAAGCCCATTGACCATCACCTCCACCATCCCCAGGACGTCTTTGCTACCAGCGACCATCACGCCCTCGTTCGCGGCAGTGAACATCCTTCCCTCCAGTAAAGTGAGGCGATTGATGTCGGTTCGATCGGGGTCGGATAACCCGACCAGTACTATGGAGGACTCCAGACCATCGATCACCGCCCGTCCATTGGTTCTGAGCCGGAGATCGTACGTCTCGAAGGTCGAGGAGGACAGAACGCCTTGCACTTCTCCAGTTGACCTTCCCTCGGACAATGAGACGAAGAGGTCCGGCATCTCCATGTCGTCGAGGTATGCCGCGGAGCTGTTCTCAAGTATCTCCGAGCTGAACACGCCGGCGATCATCATGGCCATGGCCCAGGCGATGATGAAGGAGGATAGTGCCACGCTGAGCTTCCGTTTCCTCAATCTGCGCAGGCTCATTCTGGTGGTCAAGGTCACGTCCCATCACCTCAGTTCTCGATCAGCTTGCCCCTTCGCAGCTCGAAGCACCTGTCCATGTGTTCCTTCAGCCGAGAGTTATGCGAGACCACGATGAAGGTGGTACCGAATTCTTTCCGCATCTTAGCCAGTATACCCAGGACCTTGGCCTCGGTGGCTTCATCGAGGTTTCCGGTCGGTTCGTCAGCGAGGATCAGAGAGGGCTCTTTGACCAGCGCTCGGGCCAAAGCCACCCTTTGCTGCTCGCCAGCGGAGAGCTCTTGTGGAAAGCGGTCGAGTTTTCCCCCCAGCCCGACCATCTCCAGCTGTTGGAGCGCCTTATCACGGACCTTTTGCTTGCCCAACCGGCGACCCTCCAGAGCCAGCATCACGTTCTCCACGGCGGTCAAGGTCGGTATGAGGTTGTAGAACTGGAAGACGAAACCTACATTTTTGCGTCGATATTCGTTGAGCTGCCTGGGTCCGAGAGAGGTGACCTGGACATCTCCGAGGACGATACTACCTTGGTCCGGTCTCTCGATCCCTCCTATGGCGTTGATCAATGTGGTCTTACCAGAACCGGACGGGCCCATTATCATGACCATCTCCCCTTTTTCCATCTCCATGTCCAGGTCGAGGAGGACGGATGTCGTCTCGTCGCCGTTGCGATAGGCCTTGCCGACCTTCTGTACGCTTAGGAAGCTCATATCGTCGCCAACGGCATATCCATCTAGGCACCCAAGTAGGTTGTGCCGTTGATGCACGGCAGCATTAATACGACACATCATTATGAAAGAGTATGCGCAAGGTCGTGGTGGAGATCGTTCCAGGCGGGAAGGTCTTGAAATTGATCGAACCTTTGATGGAGAACGTTGAGGAGATGGAGATGGTCGACCTTCTTCGCTTGGACCTGCACAATGGGACCAAGGTCGGGGTGGTAAGGTTCAAACTGTTGCCTGGTGGCGACCTGCGGGAACTCGCTTCGATCGGTCTTTTTGAGATCATCGAGATGATCGAAGAGAAGGAGAACGAGGCGTTGTGCCTGATCAAGGCCAGAGCGCCACCCGGATTCGAATATCTGAAAGCGAATGCGGACCTGGACCTTAAGAT
>CAZXTA010000054.1:0-10744 GCA_964642865.1 uncultured Methanomassiliicoccus sp.
ATGGTGGCCGTGCTCGACTCCCCCTACCTGCCGTCGGTCTCAATCGTCCGGGACGGCATGCCCTACTCCCCAGTGCGAATATACTCCGGCAACATAGGCCAGAAAGGCAGCGACAAGATAGCGGTCATCGTCTCCGAGTTCGAACCGCCCCAGGAGATACTCAAGCCTCTGGCATGGGCCATCATGGATTGGGTGGAGTACAAGGGTTGCCGCATGGTCATATCACCGGAGGGATTGGCCAACAAGGCTGGCGAGGAGGTGGAAGAGATGCCGGCAGAGAATATAGAGAAGACGGACTTCAGGGTCTTCGCCGTTGCCTCAACGCCCCGGGCCAGAGAGATGCTGGTCAAGAACGACATCCCCATTTTCGAGAACGGGGTCGTTGTGGGGCTGGCCGGTGTGCTCCTGAACGAGGGGGTCAACCGCAACTTCGATGTGGTCTCCATCCTCTCCGAGGCGCATTCCGACTACCCGGACGCCCGGGCGGCCGCTGCGGCCACCGAGGCCATCGACAAACTGCTGCTGCACACCCAGCTGGACACCCAGCCCCTGCTGGAAGAGGCCGAGCTGATCGAGGAGGCCTTGAAGGAGCTCAAGAAGAAGACCGGCGAGAGCGAGGAGCTGGCCAAGAAGCGCTCGATCATGTACGGTTGATCACCCTCACTTGGTGTGGAGATCCGTCACCGACCTCGAAGCGCACCGGCAGGAAATGCGGAAGGAGCCAGATCTGGGTGCTCAGGTGCTTGCTGACCTCCCGCACGCTGAAGGTGCAATCCCCTCCGGACAGGGCCAGGAAGGGCAGCATCTGGTCTGCGGTGTGAACGTCCAGGGTGCCGCCCCCGTCCATCTCCCCTATCAGTCCCAGGGCAGCCTCTTTGCCAACTCTCTCCGCCGGAACGCCTCGCTCTCCAAGCGAACTCCAGCCCAGGACGGAGTCCTGATATTCGGCCGCCAAGACCACCCCGGCCCCGGTGGACGCTCCGGCACGCACCTCCGTCCTCACATGAACGTCCGATAATGGCAGGCTCCGACGTGCACCCTCGGCCAGGTGATCGGCCACACGCTCCGGCAGATTCTGCACGAAAGCCACCCCGAACACCCGGCGCAGATCCCCTCGTCGCCTGAGGTCCAGAGGTTGCAGCGCTCCTCCGTCGACCATCAGGTGCACCCGTCCCCCTCCCTGAGGGTAGAACCCCCTGCTTTCCACCATCATCTCCACCCTGACGCCCATGCGGCGGAGCAGGGGAAGCAGCACCTGCTGAAGATGGTCGACCGGCGGGGACCAGCGCACGTCCGTCCCACCTAGCAGGTCTAGCTCCGTGTGAACGGGGGTATGCACCATCGCTGGCAGCACGGCCTGCATCAGCAGGGTCAAGCTGCCCGCGGTGCCCACGTCGAAACGGTGCGCTCCCCCGGTCACCGTTCCCGGGAGAAATTCCAGCCGTGTGGACCCCACATGGTCCCCTCGCACCTCGGCTGAACAGAGGGCCTGCATCAGCCGCACCCCGGCCAGGTGCTGCGGTCGCAGCCCCGGCGTCGGCCTTCCGGCGCGGATGGCGGTGATGCGGAACGGGTGGCCGCTTAGGGCGGAGAGAGAAAGGGCGGTGCGCACGATCTGCCCGCCGCCCTCCCCCCGCGAACCGTCCAGCTCGATCATCCCGCTCTCCGGGCCTTGCGGGCCCCCAGCACCTTCCACATCTCGTTGAATATCATGGCGCACAGGGCCATGGGCAGTAGGATGACCCATTCTTCCCAGCTCAGCATGGCGGTGCGGAAGGCGTCCCTGATCCCTGGCAGGTAGACCACGGTCAGCTGCAGTAGCGACGACACGGCGACGGCCAAGACCAACTTCATGTTGGTAAAGAGGCCGAGCTGTCTTATGGTCTGGGTCTCCGAACGGGCCGAGAAGGCGTAGAAGAGCTGGGCGAAGACGATGGTGCAGAAGGCCACGGTCCGGGCATGGATCACAGCATCCTCCGGACCGTAATCGAGGCCAAGGGCCGCCCAGTACTCCAGCTGGAAGGCCAGCAGAGAGGCGGTGGCGAACACGATCCCCACTGCCAGTATGCGGATGGTGTTGCGGCGGTTGATAGGGGGTTCCTTAGGATCGTTCGGCGGCCGCTCCATGATGTTCTTGGCCGTGGGCTCGATGCCCAGAGCAAGTGCCGGGAACCCGTCGGTGACCAGGTTCATCCACAGCAGATGGATGGGAAGAAGGAAGGGCAGGAACATGGGGTCGGTGAAGATCAGGCTGGCGGCGAACATGGCCGCTACCTCTCCGGAATTGCAGGACAGCAGGAAGGAAACGAACTTCCTGATATTGTCATAGACCCCCCGCCCCTCCTCCACTGCGTTGACGATGGAGGCGAAGTCATCATCCATCAGCACCATCTGGGAGGCCTCCTTGGAAACGTCCGTGCCGGTGATGCCCATGGCCACACCTATGTCCGCCTTCTTCAGGGCCGGGGCGTCGTTGACCCCGTCCCCGGTCATGGCCACGATCTCCCCGCGGCCCTGCAGGGCCTCCACGATGCGTACCTTGTGCTCGGGGGCCACCCGGGCGAAGATGTTAACATCCTTGAGCAGCTCGACGAGTTCATGGTCGGAGGCATTCTCCAACGTCTTCCCATTGATGACCCTGTCCATCCCCGGCTCGGCGATGCCCATCTCCATGGCGATGGCCCGGGCGGTGAGCTCGTGGTCACCGGTGATCATGACCACACGAATGCCGGCGGTACGGCACTTCTCGATGGCCGCCACCGCCTCCTTGCGCGGAGAGTCGATCATGCCCACCAACCCCAGCAGGGTGAAGTCCCGCTCTATCGCCTCGTCCTCCAGCCGCACATCGGTCACATCACGCATGGCGATGGCCAGGACCCTCAGGGCCCGCCTAGCCATATCGTTGTTCTGGGCTAGAACGGACTCGGCCATCTGGGCGGTGAGCTCCACGTCATGGTCCCCCATTCGTCGCTTTGTGCAAAGGGGAAGGACCCGTTCCGCCGCCCCCTTCATGAAGGCCAATCGCCTACCGTCCACCTCGTGAACCGTGGTCATGCGCTTCTTGACCGAATCAAAGGATATCTCGTAGATGCGCGGGCTGTTCCTGGCCATCTCCTCTACGTCTATGCCTGCCTTGCGAGCGGTGACCACCAGGGTTCCCTCTGTGGGGTCCCCGCGCACCTTCCATTTGTTGTCCTCCTGATACAGCGAGGAATCGTTGCACAGGGCACCGGCCACCAGTAGCAGGGAGAGGTCCTCCCGCTCCGCGATGTCCATGATCTCCCCCTGCTTGATGAACTTGCCCTTGGGCTCGAAGCCCTCCCCGCTGACGCTTACGATCCCACCCAAGAAGATCTCCCGGATGTTCATCTCCCCCTTGGTCAGGGTGCCGGTCTTGTCCGTACAGATGACCGTGGCGCTGCCCAGCGATTCCACAGCCGGGAGCTTTCGTATGACCGCCCTGCGCTTGGCCATTCGCTGCAGTCCCAGGGCCAGGGATATGGTCACGATGGCTGGCAGGCCCTCCGGGATGGCCGCAACCGCTAAGCTGACCGCGGTCAGGAACATCTCCTCCACCGGGACCCCCCGGCTGGTCCCGACCGCGAAGATGAAGATACAGACCCCTAGAATACCGATTCCCAGCTGCTTCCCCAGCTTGTCCAGCTTCTTTTGCAGGGGGGTGCTCTCGTCCTCGGTCTGCACCATATTGGCTATCTTGCCCAGTTGGGTGTTCATGCCCGTGTCGATGACCACCGCCTTCCCCCGGCCGTGGTCCACGGCGCATCCAGAGAAGACCATGTTGGCCCGGTCGGCCAGGAAGGTATCCCGGTCCAGAACGTCCCCGGGGCGCTTGTTGACCGGAAGCGACTCGCCGGTCAAGGAGGCCTCGTTGGTCTTGAGATTGGCCGCCTCCAGCAGCCTGGCGTCGGCCGATATCTTGTCCCCCGCCGCAAGTACAATAATGTCGCCGGGTACCAGCTCCTTGGAGGGGACGCAACCCTCTTTTCCATCGCGGATGACGTTGGCCCGGGGGGCGGCCATGTCCTTGAGCGCCTGCATGGTCTTCTCCGCCCGGAAGGTCTGCAGGAACCCCAGGGTGGCGTTGATGACCACAATGACCATGATCACCGCCGTGTCCAGCCATTCCTCGTTGGAACCCCGGATGATCGCGATGGCGCCGGAAATGATGGCGGCGAAGATCAGGATGATGACCATGAAGTCCTTGAACTGGTCCAGGAATATCCTGAGAGGGGATATCTTGCGCCCCTCGCTCAGTTCGTTGGGACCGAAGCGTGCCAGCCGGCCGGCGGCCTCGGCGGTCGACAGTCCCTGTTCGCTGCTGCCCAAGGCCTTCAGGGCGTCCTTCCCGCTCATAGCGTGGAAATCGCTCGACATGGTTGAATCAGGGGCATAACTCCCCTCAAATTAGTTAAATCAAACGATGCCAAGAACGGATCCCGTCAAGAATTGCCAGATGTGGACAATTATATATAATTTGTAATACTATAGCCGAGATGGGATGCACTAGGGCCTATGCTCTGCAGGCCTGGCCCTCGAACACTGGACGGTCTTGTGCCGTCAGAGGGCATGTACCTCCAGCATGCATGACCGCGCCGGTCCGGGTATACGAAATGATAGCTACTGATAACTTGATGTTCGAGGTCGGAATCGTGATGCTGGTCTCCTTCATAGGAGCAGCACTGGCCTCGAAAGCAAAGCAGAGTGTCATTCTCGGCTACATACTGGCCGGTATACTCATAGGACCCTACATGTACTTCAAGGTGGGCGATTTCACCTACGTAGGGCTGATCAAGGACACCACCTTCATACAGTTCCTGTCCAGCATGGGGCTGACCCTGCTCATGTTCTTCGTGGGGCTCGGTTTCTCGATAAGTAAGTTACAGAAGACCAAGACCCCGGCCATCCTGCTCGCCCTGATCAACGTGGGGGTGAACATGTTCGCCGGCATTCTTCTGGGATTCGCCCTGGGCTGGCCGGTGGTCGACACGGTGTTCCTGGCCGGGGTCTTTGCCATAAGCTCGGCGGCCATCACCGGCAAGTCCCTGATGGAACAGGATCGAATGAACGCTCCGGAAACGGAGTTCCTTCTGGGCATGGTCATCGTGGAGAACTTCCTCTCCATGATCCTCCTCACCATAGTGGGCGGACTTATGTTCAAGACCGGGGTCGAGGGTTCCCTAACCCTCCCCAAACTGGTGTTCGGCATCTTGGTCTTCTACGGCTTCTTCATCTTCCTGGCCATCGTGGTCGTTCCCCACGTGGTCAACCACTTCCAAAAAATCAAGAGCGATGAGCTGTTCGTGCTCTTCGCCCTGGGGCTGGTATTCCTCTCCGCCGCCATGGCCGAGGTGGCCGGGGTCCCGGCCATCATCGGGGCCTTCTTCCTGGGCATGGTGTTCTCGGAGACCAAGCTGGCGGGCAGGTTCAACGATCATCTCTCCCCCTTAAAGGATGCCCTAGTGGCGACGTTCTTCGTCTCCTTCGGGATGCTGATCGACCCGGCCATGATCCCGCAGATCATATGGATCGTGCTCATAGCCGCACCCCTGGTGATCATCAATGACCTGCTGTTCACAGGGGCCATGGCCTACCTGTTCGGCTTTAGCGCCAAAGGTTCCGTGTTCATGGGGGCTTCCATCTGTGGAAGGGGGGCAGAATCGGTCATGTTCGCCAGCGTGGGTAGCAATTCCCCAGCCGTGAGCAAGGGGGCCGAACTCAATCCCTTCGCCGGGACCTTCTGCTTCGTGATGAGCATGATTGCCCCGACCCTGATGAAGACCAGCACCAGTATCGCCAAGGTGCTTGGCCGTCACGTCCCTCCCTTCATGCGGTACGGCGGAGCGGTCACCAACCGGACCTTAGGAAAGGTCATATTGCCCTCCGGCCTGAGGCTGTTCCAGAGGACCAGGCGACTCGAGGTGGTCCTGGCGCTCTACTTCATCATGCTCGTGGCGGTGATGATCACCGGCGGCATCCCCCAGGCACTGCTCTTTGGGGCGGCCCTGGCTCTGACAGTTTTGATATACCGTGTGCTGGAGACGGAGATGTACACGGTGGTCCGAATGACCAACTACGACAATCTGGGGCTGGTCTCCAAGGACCCGAGCCACATTTCCAGGTACATCGCCTCCTTCGTGCTCTTAAGTCTGGTGACCATACTGTTAGTGGCCTTCTTCTTCGGCATCCTATGGCAGTCCTCCCTGGTCATCCTTCCAGGGTATTTCCTGGTCATTCTGTTCCTCACCCATAGGTTGTACGTTACCACCAGGAGACCCTCCACCAACCTGAACATCAAAAGGTCAAGAGGCAGGTTCCAATCCGCCCCAAGGCAGAGCTTCGCCCCGTCCTCCCCAAAGTTACATTCCTCCGCACCCGAAGACGACATGGTCTGGGAGCCGAAAACCTCCCGCCCACTGGCCCGAGAATCGGCACCCGAACCCCCAATCGAGCCCCATGACGAGAGTAAATGGAAAAGGCTTTAGAACATTGGACGAAGGTGCGGACACCGGGATTCGAACCCGAGTTCGAAGCTTGGGAAGCTTCAGTCCTGACCACTAGACTATGTCCGCCTTGAGGCTACTACAGTGCCACAGAATTTTTAAAGGTTCTTACCTGGTACCTAGAGGCACCCCAGGGCTCAGTTAGTGACGGCCTTCAGCACGTTCTCCAGCTCAGATATGATCCGATAGATCACGGTGCGGCCGTGCATGGGGATGTTAGGATCGTTTGCCAGGTCGTCCAGCTTTCCTATGGACCCGGCCACGCGGACGTCCATGGCCGCGTCGCCCTGGCTCAGCCGCCCCTTGGCCTCGGTGGCTCCCCGACGAATGTTACGGGGCACGGAGGGGTCCTCTGACAACTGGTCCAAGACATCAATGATCTGATTAAGCTTCATTTTCGCATCGTATTCCATGCAATCACCATCCTGATATCATCTCTGAGACGTAAAAGGTCCGCCCTACTCGGAGGCGAACTTCAGCTCCCCCTTCTCCTTGAAGGCGGTCACCACCATGAGGGTCTTGGTGTCCTTGACCCCCTTGATATGGGACAGCTCCTCTACCAGGAACTCCTTGAGCTGGGAGTAGCTTCTGAACTTGGCCTTCACTACAATATCGGTATCCCCCGTCACCAGGAACACGTCAACAGCCGGCTTGAGCAAGGACACACTTTCGCATACCTCATCGGCGTCCTTGGTCTCGACCTTCAGGGTGATGATGACAGTAACCTCCTCATCACCGTAGTATGAGGACAATATCGAGTCGTTCTCATTCTGTTGCAAAGGCAACCCTCCTAGGGCACTTACCATCGACCGCTCACGCAGTCCCGCCAGATCTTGGTTAAGTGAAAAGATCGGAAGGAATCACATCACGTTCTCGAATTCCTCTTGCAGGTCGATGATGACCTGCTCCAATACCTCTTCCAGACTGTTGCTTTGGTATTCCCGGAGGCCTCCGAGCTCGCTTTGCACCCGTGCGACGTAATTGTTGTTATCTTTGAGGAATTCAACATTGCAAAGAGACTCTTCCATAGTCATTCACCCCAGTCCAACATCTCAAGAGCGTTGGTCTGTTTTGGCGAATGCCCGGTTCCCTATATAATAGTTGTCTTGAACCGTTCCCTCGTCCAGCCAGATATCTGAATGAATTATTATATATTATTAATTATATAATATATGACCAATCACAACAGTTTCTCCATGAAGTACGCCGGACGGTCCTTGCCAAAATAATTCGCTACATCTCCCTTGCGATGATATCCGGCTCGTTCCAAGGTGTTCAATGCCGGACTGCCCGGCTCGACCTCCAGGGCGATCTTGACCGTCCCGATCTGCCGGGCGGCCTCGTCCCCGGCCGCGAGCAGCTCCTGTCCAGCCACCCCGGTCAGCAGAAGCATATGGCTCTTCCCGCCCATGCTCTCATGATACAGGACCATTAGCGCCCCCTCATATACCTGCACGGTGAACTCCGGGGCCTTCAGGAACATCTCCAGGGCGAGAAAGGAGTAGCACGGCCCCCCAAGCAGGTTCTGCTTCCCGCCCGCCGCCTTGATATCGCTGAGCTTGGCCGCCCTCACCTCCGTCATGTCATTCCCCCAACTGCTTTACCATCATATATGCGTCCGAACCGTCCTCGTAGTATCCCCTGTTACGGGCCAGGACATTATAGCCCTGGAAGAGATAAAGATTAATGGCCGCGCGATTGTCCGGGCGCACACACAGCATGATCGCCCGCGCCCCCCCGTCCCGGGCGACCTGTTCTAGCAACCTCATCAGCTCACGCCCCAGCCCCTGACGGCGGCGCGGGGGTGAGACCACCAGCGACATCACCTCGGCCATTTCGTGCGCCGGCGATACACGGACCATGGCATAGGCGATCAGTACGCCATCCTCCACCACCAAGGTGCGCACCTCCGGGTCGCCCATCATCTCCCGGACGAAATCCTCCGACCAGGCCCGGGGACTGAAGGCCCCCCGCTCCAAGACCATCATCCCCGGCAGATCTTGCAACACCGCCCAACGCGTCCGCACGGACCTGGATGACCTGGCCTGGTTATATCCATTTGCCGCGACCGAAATGATGGAATACGTAGAAGCAGTTCTTCACCAGCCAGGTGCCATGATGACGTCCTTCTCGAGCGTCCGCTCGCTATTGACATCCCCCCGCCTCGAGGGCCAGGTCGCATTGAGGGGCTGGATATATCGCACCAGAAGCAGCGGCAAGATCGTTTTCGCTGTGGTCCGCGATGCCAGCGGGATCATGCAGGTCACGATCAAGAAGGGCAATCTGCCCGAGGACCAGTTCGAGGCGGCCGTTTCGGCCTCCATCGAATCATCGATCGAGGTCACCGGGACCATGCATCAGGACGATCGAGCCCCGGGAGGCTATGAGGTCAAGGCCTCCTCCTTCCTGGTGATCGGGACGGCCTTGCCGTTCCCCATCACCGAATACCAAAGCGAAGAGCTGCTGCTGGACAACCGCCATCTGTGGATACGTTCCCGGGAGCAGACCGCGGTGATGAAGATCAAGGCCACCCTGCTGGCCGGGGCGCGTGAATGGTTGACCGAGAATGAATTCACCGAGGTGACACCACCGATCTTCACCCAGAACGCATGCGAGGGGGGCGTCACGCTGTTCAAGCTGAAGTACTTCGACCGGGACGTCTTCCTGAGCCAGAGCGCCCAGATGTACCTGGAGTCACTGATGTTCTCCCTGGAGAGGGTCTATTCCATCACCCCATCCTTCCGGGCCGAGAAGTCCCGCACCCCCAGGCACCTGACCGAATACTGGCACATGGAACTGGAGGAGGCCTGGGTGGACAACGAGGGCAATATGGGGATACAGGAGGAACTGGTCTCGGCCATGGTCTCCAAGGTCCTGAAGGACCGCCGAGAGGAGCTGGAGCTGCTCAAGCGGGACGTGGAGCCGCTGAAGGCCGTTCGGCCCCCCTTCAAGAGGGTGCGCTACTCCAGGATGATCGAGATGCTCCAGGACAAGGGCTTCAAGGTCCAGTTCGGCTGTGACATGGGGGCGGCGGAGGAGAGGGCCATCACCGAGGAGGAGCGCGCCCCGGTGTTCGTGACAAACTTCCCCAAGGAATGCAAGGCCTTCTACATGAAGGAGGATGAGGACGATCCGCGCACCTACAAGTGCGCCGACCTGCTCGCCCCCTACGGCTTCGGGGAGGTCATCGGGGGCAGTGAGAGGGAGACCGACCTCGACAAGCTCCTGCAGAGGCTGGAGCAGCAGGGGATGCCCGAGGGCCCGTACCGCTGGTATTTAGACCTAAGGCGCTACGGCTCCATTCCACATTCCGGTTTCGGTCTGGGAGTGGAGCGCATCGTGAAGTGGGTGTGCAACCTGAGCCACATTAGGGACGCCATCCCCTACCCGCGCACGGTGGCCCGGGTCTATCCCTGAAGCCGGCGGGCCGTCTCGCAGTACAGGCGGTAGGCGCTCTCCAGCTGGTACCGTTCCACGTACTCGTCCTTGACGTGGGCCATGTTTGGGCTGCCCGGCCCGCACACGCTCACCAGCGGGTTCACCTTGGAATAGATCGCCGCCTCGGTGGCATAGGGGACCGCGAACAGCTCCCCCGCCCCGGCCTCCTGCAGATGCTTTATGAGCGGGGTGTCCGGTGACGTCTCGAAGGCCGGCAGCTCGTACTGCATGACGATGTCATAGGCCTCGCCCTCCAGGGTACGCATGATCATCTCGCGCACCTCCCGGGCAGTGAGCGGATAGGGGAAGCGGGCGTTCAGCTGGGAGTCGCAGCGGTCAGGCACGATGTTGTTGCGCATCCCCCCCTTGATGGTCGAGACCACCACGGTCAGGTCGTCGGTGGGCCCTTCGGGCACCCTCAGCATGGGCTGCAGGCGGTCCAGCAAGCGGGCCATGCGCATAATTGCGTTGTCCCCGTTCCAGGGCATGCTGACATGGGCGGCCACCCCGTGGGTGGTCAGAGTCAGCCTGGATAGCCCCTTCTCCTTCCAGGCCACCTTGAGATCGGTGGGCTCCCCGACCAGCACACCGGTGGCCCGGCGCACCTCAGGCCTCTTGGCCAGGAACTCCGCCCCGGTCATCAGCTCCTCCTCGTCGGTGGTGATAAACAGGTAGAATGGCACCCCCTCCTCCTTGAGCGTGCGGGCCGCGGCCAACATGGCGGCCGTCCCCCCTTTCATGTCCGCCGCCCCCAGTCCGTAGACCCGACCGCCCTCCACCTCGCA
>CAZXTA010000055.1:0-10606 GCA_964642865.1 uncultured Methanomassiliicoccus sp.
GGTGTGCGAGCGGTCATCGTCATCAGCGCCGGCTTCAAGGAGGTGGGCCGGGAAGGGGCGGAGCTGGAGCGGCGCTTGGGCGAGATCTCCAAGAAATATTGCATGAGGGTGCTGGGCCCCAACTGCCTGGGCCTGATCAACACCCACCACCATATGAACATAACCTTCGCCAAGGAGGCGCCCCGGCAGGGCAACATAGCCATATCCTCGCAGTCCGGGGCCATCTGCGTGGTGGTCCTGGACTGGGCGGCCGACATCAACATCGGTTTCTCCAAGTTCATCAGCGTGGGCAACAAGGTGGACGTGGACGAGGGGCATCTGCTCGAATATCTGCGCGATGACGACAGGACCAAGGTCATCGGCATGTACATCGAGGGCACCGACCGCGGCCGGGAGTTCCTGAGACAGGCGGAGATGACCACCAAGGTCAAGCCGGTCATCGCCCTGAAGGCTGGGCGCACCAGCAGCGGGGCCAAGGCCGCCTCCTCTCACACCGGGGCCATGTCCGGCAGCGACAACGTCTACGACGCGGCCATGAGGCAGGCCGGGGTTGTGCGGGTCAAGAACATCGAGGAGATGTTCGATCTGTTGCAGGCGTTCTCCACCATGCCCCTGCCCCAGGGGGAGGGGGTGGCCATCGTCACCAACGCCGGTGGGTTGGGCGTGATGGCGGCCGACGCCTGCTCGGACTTCGGAGTTACATTGGCGTCCTTCGAGGCGACCACTGTGGAGAAGCTCAAGCGGGGGCTGCCCCCGGCGGCCAGTCTGTACAATCCTATTGACGTGGTAGGGGATGCCGACGCGGAGAGGTACGATCACGCCATTCGCACGGTGATGGACGACCCGAACGTCTCCTGCGTGCTAGCGCTGCTGGCGCCCACCGACCTGGTGGACGTGTCCTCGGTGGCCAGGACGCTCACGGCCTTCGCCGGTAACTCACCCAAACCGATCGTCACCTCGTTCGTAGGGGGAAAGGAAATGGCCGCGCCCATCGAGATGCTCAAGGCCGTCGGGATACCGAACTATCCATCCCCGGACCGGGGCATACGGGCGCTCAGCGCCATGATCGAGCACCGCCTTGCCATGAAAAGGCCCGATGCCCTGCCCATCAAGCGCCTGGAGGTGGACCACGAGGCGGTGCAGGAGGTGGTCGAGATGGTGAGGTCAGAAGGTCGTCTGCAATTGAGCGAGGCCGAGGGCAAGCGCATTCTGCAGGCCTACGGCATCTCCACACCCAGGGAGGGCATCGCACATGACCTTGCAGCGGCACTCGAATTGGCCGGGAGCATCGGCTATCCGGTGGTGATCAAGGTGGAGTCGCCGGACATCGCCCACAAGACCGACGTGGGCGGGGTGGTGGTGGACATCGATTCGGACCAGGAGCTTTCCCGTTCCTACGACCTCATGCTCAGCAAGGTCAGGGAGAAGATGCCCCGGGCGAGGGTGACCGGGGTCTCGGTCCAGAAGATGATAAAGGGGCGCGAGGTCATAGTGGGCATGGTGAGGGACGAGCAGTTCGGGCCGGTCATCACCTTCGGGCTGGGTGGAATATTCGTGGAGATCATGCGGGACGTGACCCAGGGCATAGCGCCTCTGGACCGCAACGAGGTGGACCGAATGGTGCGCTCCATCAGGGCGTATCCGGTGCTGACCGGGGCGCGCGGACGGAAATCGGGGGACATCGATGCGCTGGTGGACGTGATATTGCGCGTCTCCCAGCTCTCCCTGGAGTTCCCGGAGGTCGAGGAGCTGGAGATGAACCCGGTGATGGTTGGGGACGAGGGAACGGGAGTGACGGCGGTGGACGCTTTGGTGACGATAAAGGGGGAACGGCAATGAGATCTCTATACCTAGGTTCAGTGGTGGAGAAGTCAGGCAAGTCCATGGTGACCCTGGGCCTGGCCAAGAACCACCCAGGCAAGGTGGGCTTCTTCAAGCCCTTCAAGGAACGCCTCATGAGGCAGGGCGACCGGGTCATCGACCAGGACGCATACCTGATGCGCCAGGTGTTGAAATTGGAAAGGCCGGAGGAGATGCTCTGCCCCCTGACATACGACGTCTTCCGCCCGATATGTATGGACGAGGTCATCGCCGCCTACGGCAAGGTCATCTGCGACTGCGATCTCATACTGATCGAGGGTACGAGAGAGGTCACCACCGGCTACCTGAACGACGTCTCCGGCCTGGCCATCTCCGAGGCCACCGGGTCCGACCTGGTGCTCATATCCACGCCGGAGCCGGCCGCATTGGACAAGATCGCCATGCTGTCCAAGCTGGTGAGCAATTACAAGGTCAATCTGAGAGGGGTCATACTGAACAAGACGGACGACCTGTCGGTGGCCAACTTCCTTGAGAACAAGGGGGTGAAGGTGCTGGGCTGCATCCCCCACATTCCGGAGATGACCTACTTCACGGTCAAGGAGGTGGTGGAGGCCATATCCGCCGACGTGGTGGTCGGGGAGGACCGCCTGGACCGGGTTGTAGAAGGTATGTTCATAGGGGCCATGACCACCGAGACGGCGCTCAAGTACATGCGCCGGCACCGGCGTAAGGCCATCATCACCGGCGGGGACCGCTCGGACATACAGCTGGCCGCGCTCTCCACCGACACCTCATGCCTCATACTGACCGGGGGGCTGTACCCGGCCAACCAAGTGGTGTCCAAGGCATACGAGAGAGGGGTGCCCATCCTGGTCACCCGCTACGACACCCTGGCCGCCTCTGACATGGTGGAGCACCTCATCGCCAGAATCGAGCCGGAGGACTCCGGGAAGGTCAGGCTCGTGGAGAGGGCGGTGCGGGAGAACGTGGACCTGGACGAGGTCTACCGCTAGCGGACGATAATTTTTATACCGTGACCGGTCATGCGTCGAACATGGTCAAAGAAGTCAGGGCAGCACACATCCTGGTCGCAAAAGAGGACAAGGCCAAAGAGCTTTTACAGATGGTCAAGAACGACACCAGCTTCGCCGATCTGGCCAAGCAGCATTCCATGTGCCCATCCGGACGGAAGGGAGGGGACCTGGGATGGTTCGGGAAGGGCATGATGGTCAAGGAGTTCGAGGACGCCGCCTTCAACCACGCCAAGGGCGAGGTGGTCGGACCGGTCAAGACCCAGTTCGGCTGGCACCTCATCCAGGTGGTCGACCAGAAGTGAACCCTAATCCTCCAGTGCCACGGCGCTGGACCCGTCCTCTTTCTCCGTCACCTTCAGCACCGCGCTGACGTTGTCCTTCACGTCCTCGATATGCGTTATCAGCATTATCTGCCGGAACTGTTTCTGCAGCTGGGCCAGCGTCTCCAGTATGTTGCGCTTGCGGGACTGGTCCTGGGAGCCGAATATCTCGTCCAGCACCAGGAAGTTCATCTGGCTGCCGGACCGCTCCATGATCATGCGGGAGATCGCCAACCTAAGGCACAGATTGGCCAGGTCGGTCTCCCCACCGGAGAAGCGTTCCAGGGGATGCTCCTCCCCCTGATCGTAGAGATACATCTGGTACTCGTCGTCCAGGCGTATCCCCCCGTACTTCCCGTCCGTCAGCTGCGAGAGCAGGTCGGAGGAGACCTCGGAGATGGTGGGAACGATGCGGGATATGACGTTCTCCTTGAACCCCCTCATGACCTGTCCCAGGCGGTTCAGCATCTCCTGCTCGGCCATGAGCCTGCCGTACTTGGCCTTGATGTCATAAAGCTCCGCCGTCCGCTTCCTCAATCCATCCAGTTCGGAGGTGAGCCGGCGCTGCTCCCCCTCTGCTCTAATGATGTCCTGCACCAGCCTTTCTTCCCTGTCACGGGCGTCCTCGTGCTCCTTCCGACGTTCCTGGAGCGTCCTCGGTTCGAAATCGAGGGCCTTCCGCTCCTGGGAGACCAGGCGCATCTCCTCCTCCTCCTTGGTCACGGCGTCGGCCGTCTCCTCCCTATCCTTCCTGGCCAGAGGGAGCCGCTCCATCTTGGCCTGGGCCTTGCTGAGGGCCAGGTGCGCCGGCTCAAGCTCGCTGGCCCGACGTCGCGCCTGGTCGTGCGCGACCTGGTCGTACTCCACCATCCCCAGGGTCTCCAGCTCCTTTTCCAGCGCTTCGACCCTCTCCGTCTGGCTGGTCAGGGACCTTTCGACATTCCTCGCCCGCTCCTCCATGGAGGCCTTCTGTCTGGACTGGGAAAGCAGCTCCTTGCGCCGGTCCTCCAGCGCCTTCTTGCGCCTCTCGTTCCGGTCCCGTTGCTCCTTCAGCTCCCGCTGCGAGTCTCCCATCTGGACGATGCTTTTTTCGAACGAGGTCTGCTCCTCCTGATACCGGCGGAGCAGGTCGGAATACTGCTGTCCCATGCGCCTAAGGCAGGTAGGGCAGTTGCTTTCCTCCCCCAGTGCGCCTATCTCCTCGGCCTTACGTTGAGATTCCTCCAATGATAGTTGCATGCGGTCCCTCTCAGACATCGCCAGATGCAGCTGGGCGGCGATGGAGGACGCCAGGTCCCTGGTGTCCTCCAGGTTGGCCTCCACGGTGGCCAGACTACCCTCGAGGTCCGGCAGGCGCGCCAGTTCCTGCACCGTCCGGTCTCTTTCCTTCACCAAGGATCCCATGTTTTGGCGTTGGCCGTCCAGGTCCTCCACCATGCTCTGCCGCCGGAGATGCCTTTCCCGCAGGGCGCCGTGGCGGTCGGTGTCCCCCCGGGCCTGCTGGTACTCCTCTTCCATCCTTTCCAGTTCGGGCAGGGAGCAACGCAGCTTCTCCAGGTCCTCGATCTCCCCACCCAGTTTCACCAGGGTCTGTTGACGCGCCTGCAATCCCACCCTAAGCCCGGTGAGTCGCCGTTCCAGCATCACCTCCCTGCGGTAACGTTCCTCCTCCGCCTCCCACAGCGTTCTGGTGGAGCGTGTCCGCTCGGAGGCCTGCTGCCGGTCCGCCGCTAAACGGCAGGACATCTCGCTCGTCCTCCGCAGGGCCTCGGCATTGGCCTTCTCCTCTTCCCGCAATAGCTCCTCCTTGTCCCGCCCCTGCTGGTCCCTCAGAAGGGCGGAGAGCTGATCGGCCTCCCTCTTGGCCGCGGCGGCGTCGTGGTCCACCTCCTTGGTCACGTCGTCCAGGAAGTCCACGCCAAGCATGCGCAGCACCAGCTTCTTGCGCTCCGCCGGTCTCAGGTTGGCCAGGGCGTTCAGGTCCTTCTGCTTGGCGAACACGGAGACGAAGAAGGCCTTGTGGTCCATGCCCAGCCGGGACCTCACCGCCTCGGTCACCGCGCTATCGCCTCTGGCCACGATCTCCCCGTTCGCCTCCAGGGAGGCGTCGACCTTCAGTCCCTTGCCCTTCATGCTGCGGGCCAGGCGATAACCGTCCCTGCCCAGCTCGAACTCTAGCACCACCGAGCATTCGTCCCCCAGCGAGGAGCCGAAGCTCATCACCCCCTCCTTGCCGTCCCGCACCACCGAGCTCTCGTTGCCGAAAAGCGCCCAGGCCACCGCCTCCATCAAGGTGGTCTTCCCGGTGCCGTTCTGCCCTACGACGGCGACCACGCCGTCGGGAAATTCCACCTTCGCATCGCGAAACTTGCGGTAGTTGCGCAGCTCCATGTAGCGCAGTCTCATTCGCTCATCCCCCGACGGATGTATTCCAGGCCCCTCTGGCGCAACAGTTCCTTGTCCATTCCCTCCACTGGATACTGCGATAGGAACGAGTCGAACTCCTGGTCCATCGAGCTCAGGGAGGCGGAGCGCCACTGCACGGCCGTCCCCTCCTGCAGTATTTCGAACCTCAGTTCAAGATGGACGGTGCTCTCGGCGATCGAACGCAGGGCGTTGAGGTCCAGACTGCGATAGAGCGCGGAGGAGATGTCCCTGACCATCAATCGCACCAGCGCTCCTTCCAGCTCCACCGATCCCAGGGCATTGGTCAGCTCCCTTTGCAGTTCCGCGGCGTCCTTCCCCTTGGCGTTCACCGGAGGGAGCGAGAACATCGGCCGGGTCTGCAGGGGAACGAACTCCCTCTTCCGTCTCTCCAGATCGACCATCAGGTAGCCCTTTTCATGTCCGGACTCGGAGAACGACATGCGCTCCAGCGAGCCGCTGTAGAAGGCGTTGGAGGTGATCTCCTCCATGTCATGGAAATGCCCCAGGGCGATGTAATCAACGTCCAAGTTGAGCAGGGAGGAGGGCAGGTTCAATTCGTTGGCCTCGCCCATGCTGTAGCGTGACAGCCCCTGAATGCCTGCATGCAGCATCCCCACCTCGAAACGGTGCTTTCCCCTCCTCCAATCCTGCAGCGCCGTGACCAGGGCCTCCTTGTCCTGGTGCGGGAAGGCCGTGACCAGCAGGTCCCCGAACTCCAAACGGTGCGCACCGGGGGTGTACACTGGGTACACCCCTTCGATGTGCTCGAAGAGCCGGAACACGCTGCCCGTCTCCCGCAGTCTGGGCGTGGAATGATTGCCGGCGATGAGCACCACCGGGATCTTCTCCCTGGAAAGGCGTAGAAGCTGCTCCAGCACCACGCTCAGGGCCCGGTTGGACGGGCGCACCGAATCGAACAGGTCCCCGGCGTGCAGCACCAGGTCAGGGCGCCGCTCCACGAGGGAGTCGATCATGCGCACGAAGGCCCGGTACACGTCCACCTCCCGCTGGTTAATTCCGGTCTCGGGGTCGGAGCGGCGGTAGGCGGAGAAGCCCACATGCGTGTCAGCGATATGCGCTATCCTCATCCGGCAGGGATTATGGGCCGAGCTTAAATAAACATTCGATGGGGTGCGTTGAAAATGCTCATTCCTCGTGCAGCCGGTCCGTCAGAATGTGACACACCCGGTCGTAGGCGCTCTTGTTGGCGTCCCACAGCAGATAGGCTATGACCAGGCCGATGACGATACCGAATACCGGCAACAGGGGGAACTGGTCCACCTGTGGGGCTATGGGGATGAACAGGAAGAACAGAATGACCCCGATGCCAGCGACCACCAGGTCCACGAAGACCCTGAACAGTCGCCCTTCCGCGCCCTTCTCGAAGTGCCCGCCCTCCATGACCCCCTGAATGAGCATGAGGCCGATCAGGCGCACCCTCCTCAGGATGCTGAGCAGGGGCGGAAGCAGCAGGACGATGAGGGCGGCGATGGCGAGCAGGTAGAAGATGGCACCCATACTGGCCGGGTCCAACCCCAGCAGTCCTACAAGGTCGTAAAGGGTCACGGCCAGCACCTGCAGCAGGAAGATGATCAACAGGTCGATGGATATCCAGAAGATCTGACGCCGCACCTCGTTGCGGCGGTCCAGGTGGGCGTTCATCCAGGTGGACATGTCAATGCGCAGGCGGTCCACCCGGTGCAAGGTCTCCTTTATGGGGGTGGGCAGCACCCTGCCAGCGATGGCGATGGTCCTGGGCGCCCGGCGATAAGAGACCGGGAGATAGAGCATGGTGATGAGCGCCCCGCCGACGATCGAGGAATAGAACAGCTGGTCCACCGCCCCCAGGTCGAAGGCGGTCTTGGCGATGACGAAGGAGAACTCCCCCATGGCCACCATGCCCAACCCGGTCATCAACGAGGTCTTGGCATCCTTGTTGCTGAGGAAGGTGCCCACCGACACGGCGAAGGACTTGCCGACAATGAAAACCACGGCGATGAGGACGGCCACGAACAGGTTGTCCAGCACCAGCCAGGGGTCGATCAGCATGCCAATGGAGATGAAGAAGAGGGCCATGAACATCTCCTTGATAGGGGCGATGCGGTCGTCCAAACGTTCCTGGGCCTTGGACTGGGAGATGATCACCCCCATCAGGAAGGCCCCGATGGCCACCGACAGGCCGAAGAACCGGGCCAGGATGGCCATGCCGAAGCAGAATCCCAGGGACACCACCAGCAGGGTCTCCGAGGAGTAATCGGCGAACACCCGGTCCATGACCTTGGGGACCACCGCCAGGCCGAGCACCAGGATGATGCCCATGAAGATGCCGATGAAGGCCACCTGCAGCATGATGCCGGCGAGGGTCACCCCGTTCCCGGCGGCCAGCGGGGAGGCCAGGGTCAGGATGATGACCGCGGCGATGTCCTCGATGATCAGTATCCCCACGATGGCCTCGGCGAACTCCTTCCTCAGCAGGGAGAGGTCGGTGAGGACCTTGAGGATGACCGCGGTTGAACTGATGCTCATGACCGCGCCCAGGAATATGGACTGCACCGCCGACCAGCCCAGCAGTTGACCCAGGCCGTAGCCCAGGGAGATCATCAGGGCGATCTCCACCGTGCCGGCCAGGGCGGCGAAGAGGCCCACCTTCCTCAGCCTCCGTAGGTTGAAGTCCAGGCCCAAGGTGAACATGAGCAGGACGATGCCCAGGTTGGCCAGGCTGTTGATGATGACGATGTCCGGGATGAGCGAATGGTGAAAAAGGTTCGGTCCGAGTATGGTCCCCGCGGCCAGGTAGCCGATGACCACCGGCAGGCGCAGCTTGGAGAACAGGACGGCAATGACCCCGGCCGTGACCAGGATGATGGCCATCTCTAGCAGGAAGGTCGTTTCCGCGTCCATCGATGCGCCTCAGAAGAACCGGAGGTCGACATCCCTCTTGACATTATTTGTGCTTTCCCCGGCCTTTTGGTTCATCTCTTCCAAGTAATCCTCGTAAAGGTGAACGCGGCAGGGGATGGCGAAGGGGGTGAACGGTGATGCCACGAGCGCCTCCCCGGGCATGAGCATCTGGATCTCGTTGTCCAGCATGGAGATGTCCTGCTTGGCCGAGCTCCTCAATATGTCCCGGTCCCGTTTGTCCGCCAGCCCCAGGATGAAGAGGGTGTTGAACTGGCTGATGATCTCCTCGTTGATCAGCTTCGGTTGCTGCGAGACGGCGCACAGGCCCACCTTGAACTTGCGGCCTTCCCGGGCGATCTGCGAGAAGACCGTGCCCTTGGACTGCGAGAGGACCCGCTGGGCCTCCTCCAAAGCGATCAGGATGGGCGGGGACCGTTCGAACTTGGCCTTGTCCGAATATATCGCCTTGTTGTTCTCGAACACCGCCCTCGCCAGGACCGTGGACACCAGCAGCTCCTCGGCCTCGAACATGTTGGAGGTGTCCACCAGCACCGTCTTTCCGGATTGCAGCGCGGATATGACCGCCCTGGTCATCGACAGGTTCCTGTCGGTCGTCACCAGGTCGAACTGGAATATGGAATCCAGGCGACGTTTGATGACGTTGACGCTACCCTCGTGGAACTTCCCCCCCAGGTCCTTGACGATGGTCGAGACGTCCTTGTCCCTCAGTTCTTCCAGCCATCTCTCCCCATAGCGCCACTGGGAGGCCTGAAGGCATTCCAACTGGGCCCCGGAGAACTCATAGAGGTTGGCCAGGTCCGGTATCTCGATCTCGGCGCTGGAGACGTGAATGGAGCTGTGCGGCCCGTCCAGCCGCCTGGAGGCGTACACGTCCAGAGACCCCGCGGCCAACTTGGAGTGCGACAGCCCCCTCTTTCCTCTCTCCCCCCCATCGAAATATTCGCCGTGCGGGTCCAGGATAAGGAAGCCGCAGCGCCGGGAGGACATGCACGAGAGCGCCAAGGACTTCATCAGGTTGCTCTTGCCCATGCCGGTGGTGGCGAAGATGCCCACGTGGTGGGAGAAGGAGCGGGACTCTATGCCCACCCGGAAGTCCAGCACCCGGTCCCCGGAGCGCAGGCATCCGACCTCCACGTCCCCCATCATCGGTCTCAGGAAATCGTAGTCCCGCTGGTCCGCACGGCGCACGCTGGAAAAATGCCGAGGGATGGACTTGGCCTTGCGGTAACCGCCGTCCTGCAGACAGCCTAGGGGAGTGCACACCCCCACCTTGTAGAGGTTGACCTTGACCCTCTCGTAATCGTATCCCTGGGCATGGCCTTGCCGGAGCGCCACCCCGGCCTCCCGCTCCATCCAATCGTCCTCGTCGGAATCGGCCCCGAACAGGACGTCCATGGTGCGCACCAGGAATTTGACGCCAGCTTCCTCCACCACCAGCATCTCGCCCACCTGGAGGTTCTCGGCCTCCGCGGTGCGGAATCGCAGCTCCATCACACGGTTGCCGAAGACCCTGCCCATGTCCGTCATTGTGTCTGGCCCATGACCCCCATGGGGTATAGAAATTTCTGCAGGGACGGTGAAAATGCCATATCTGAGTAAGTCATTAGCAAACCCGTGCGACCAGAGGTCATAGCACTTCCCAGCCAATCCTCCCTTCCCCGGCCAGAGGTACTTGTGGTGGGGGTGGGCGGCGCCGGCAGGCACATGGCCGCACAGATGCCCGGATCGAAACTGGCGGTGTGCCAGGAGGGGGATGCAGGCCTCCCTGGCCTCCAGCAGGTGATATTGAGAAGGGGCGAGGTGGCCGTGGCCCGCACCAGCTCCCCCTCGGCGCTGCACACTTCGGACCTGCCATGGAAGACGCGTTTGATGGGGTCCCTGGGCCGGCCGAACCTCCTTTTCATCTTCAGCGGCCTGGGCGGGGAGACGGGAAGTTGCATATCGCCCCTCATCGCCGAGCTGGCCCACAACGTCTGCCCGAAGGATCTCATCCTAGAAACCAGTCGCGGTATGGTCGCTTGGCACTGGGGATACCACAATTTGTTTCTGACCGAATACTTTCTTGCCACAGGGGACAAGAAC
>CAZXTA010000056.1:0-10469 GCA_964642865.1 uncultured Methanomassiliicoccus sp.
CGCCGGCCCCCGCGTCCTGGCCGGACTTCATTGACAGTATCTTTTCCGAGATTGTCTTGGGACGATTCGATCTCAAATGCATCACTCCTGGGTCTTGTGCCTGGACAGCAGCCGGTCGATGGCCTCTATGGCCGCGTCCACGCTGGTCAGCACGATGTCCGAGCCTATGCTCTTGCCCACTGACATGATCTTTTGGTCATCGTTCATCTTCAGCTTGACGGTCACTTCGCACAGGGCGTCGCTCCCCCCGGTGATGGCGTTAAGCCGATATTCCGCCAGGGATATGTTCTCGCTGACCGTCGAGCGTATGGCGTTCAGGGCGGCGTCCACCGGACCGATGCCCACGTTCGAGGAGCGGGTCACCACCCCGTCGATGTCCACCATCACGGTGGATGTAGGGGTGATATTCATCCCGGTGAACACGGTGAACTCCTTGAGCTGAATGTGGCGCCGCTGCTTTTCCACCTGGCCGGCGATGTGCATGGTCAGGGCGACCAGTTCCGCGTCGTCCACCCCCTTGCCGCTCTCTGCCAGCCGTTTGACCTTTTCCACCACTTCGACCAGCAGCTCGTCCGGCAGGAAGATCCCGTACTCGCGCAGCTTCTCCTTCACCGAGTGGGCCCCGGTGTGCTTGCCCATCACGATGCTGCGCTGCATACCCACCAGTTCGGGGCTTAAGGCCTCGTAGGTCGAAGGATCCTTCAGGACGCCGTGGACATGTATCCCAGACTCGTGAGCGAAGGCATTGTTGCCCACAATTGCCTTGTTGTCAGGGACTGGCATACCGGTCATCCTGGCCACCGTCTTGGAGGTTATGCCCAGCCTTTTAGAGTTCACGTTGGTACGCACGTTCAGGAAGGCCAGTAATCCCATGACCACCTCCTCCAGTGCGGCGTTGCCCGCCCTCTCCCCCAGCCCGTTGACGCAGACGTGCACTTGGCGGGCGCCCTTGCGTACCGCGGCCAGGGAATTGGCGGTGGCCAGGCCGAAATCGTCGTGGCAATGGATGGACAGGGGGACCTTGGTCACCTTCATGACCTCGGAGACCAGGTACTCCATGGCCGCTGGGGACATGGTGCCCACGGTGTCCGGCAGGTTGATCTTGTCCACTCCGGCCTCCTGCACAGCGCGGTGCATCTCCTTCAGGAATTCAAGGTCGGTGCGGGTACCGTCCTCGCAGGAGAACTCGACCATGACCCCACGGGACCGTGCGTATTCCACCGCCTCCACGGCCTTGGCCCGCACTTCCTCCTTGCTCATCTTCAGCTTGTGCTTCATGTGGCCTTCGGACGTCGCGATGAAGACGTGCACGTAGTTCACGCCGCTGTTCACCGCCGAGTCGATGTCCTGCTTGGAGCAACGGGCAAGGCCACAGACCTTGGCCTTTAGTCCCAGCGAGCAGATCTGGCGGATGGCCTCCTGTTCGCCCTTAGAGGTGCGCGGGAAGCCCGCCTCGATCACGTCCACACCAAGCTCGTCCAGCAGTTGGGCTATGCGCACCTTGTCCCCCAGGGACAGGGCCACGCCAGGGGTCTGCTCCCCGTCGCGAAGCGTGGTGTCAAATATTTCGACCGTCGCGGGAGTGGACAAGTCCAAGGCGTAGCGGTTGAAATGACTGGTAAATATCTGGCTAGCCTCTGGCTCGTCATGGGCGTTGTTGTTCTGACTGCTCGACGATCGAAGTTCGGTCATGATAACCACCTCTTACATCCAAGGTCGCAGTGATGAGCCACTTTACGCACGCAAAAGACCGTGTCCGTCCACGATATTGATGCTCATCGCCATACCTCGTATGTATGGGCATGTGAACTAAAAACATATTATTTAATTATTGCTAAGGTTTGACACAGCTCACACCCCGTGGCGGTCTCCCCAAATGATCTTGTGCAGCTGAGGCAGCACTCGCACCTCCAATTTCCTGGATAACACGAACTCCACCACTGGCTGCAGGGTCAGCCCGCCAACCGGAGTGAATATCACCGGGCATTGAGGGCGGTTCTGACGAACGATGTTCTCGGCCCGTTCCAGGTCACCATGGTCCGCGACCACGAACTTCAGCTGGTCCTTCGGTCTCAGCATGACCAGGTTCTCCAGGCGCATGCGTCCCTCCTCGCCGGAGGATGGGCACTTGTAGTCCATGCTGATGAGCAGCTCGGGATGTTCTGGAAGACCTTCCAGAGGCATGGAGCCGTTGGTCTCCAGGGTCACGTGCCGACCCCCCTCCAATAAGACCTGCACTAGATTGATGCTCCCCTCTTGGCACAGCGGCTCACCCCCGGTGAGGCAGACATGCCTCACTCCGTAATGATTTACCTTGGCCAGCACCTGATTCGGGCCGATCTCCTCCCCTCCCGCATTGGCGTAGCGCGTATCGCACCAACGACATTTCAGGTTGCAGCCGCTCAGGCGAACGAAGACCGTGGGCAGCCCCATGGTCCGACCCTCCCCCTGTATTGAGAGGAAGATCTCGTTGACCAGCATTCTAATCCTCGTAGGCTACGGGATCCTCGAACCCCGCCTCCCGGAAGCCCTTCAGCCGGATGACGCAGGAGTCACATTTCCCGCAGGCCTTCTCCCCCCCGCGATAGCAGCTCCAGGTCAGATGCAGGGGCGCATCAAGAGCCTTTCCTATCTTGACGATCTCGGCCTTGGTTTTCCTCAGCAAGGGGTGCTGCACCCTCACCGGGTGCCCTAAGATGCCCATCTTGGTCCCCACCTCCAGCATCTCTTCGAAGGCCTGGAAGAATTCCGGACGGCAATCGGGATAACCGCTGTAGTCGATGGCGTTGGCCCCTATGAACACGCTGTTGGCACCAATGCTCTCGGCCACACCGGCGGCGATGCTCAGAAAGATGATGTTCCTGGCCGGCACGTAGGTTTCCGGTATGTCGTATCCGATCTCCTCGACCCTGCGGGAGGGCACCGGTATGGACATGTCGGTCAAGGCGCTGCGAAGGTTTGTGAGCGGTATGTCCATGACTATATGTTCGACCCCGTAATAGGCGGTCACGGCATTGGCCGCGTCCAGCTCGCGGCGGTTCCGCTGGCCATAATTGATGGTTAGGGCGGTCACATCGCACTTGGCATGGATGGCATAGGCCAGGGTCACCGTGGAGTCCAGACCGCCGGACAAAAGGCAGAGGGTCTTCATCTCTTTCCCCCAAGCTTCTTGCTCGCCCAGGCGCTCTGTCCCAGTTCCTCGTGCAACCCAACCTCGACCTCCTTTACGTTGGATGGGAATTCCACCAGTTCCAGCAATTTTACCAATATCACCTTGCATATCTCCTCCGCGCTGCTCTCCTCCGTGGGTAACAGCACCACATCATCCTTCGGCAAGGCGTACTTCTTGGAGTCGGCCTTGATGAACACCTCCTCGCCCAGCGATATGGTGATCTTCTTGGAGTTGGCCGGGATCAATACCCGGTGGTCCAGCCCCTCGGCGATGGCTCGTAGCTCCCGCTTCAGCGGTATGAAGTCCATGATCATGCCGTCCTTGCCCATCTCCCCGTGCAGCTTAAGGCTGACCATGTATGTGTGGCCGTGCAGTCTCCCGCACTTGTGGTGTCCGGCAATGAAATGGCACGCGGAAAATCTGATACCGACGAATTCACCGTCTATCTCCAATCTCATCTTAGTACCCTCTCCATCTATTGTCCTTGATATGAAATAATCATTTTCATTTGGCCACCAGGGCTGAGGCCAGAGCGATTGAGTCTGTGTAGCACCTCTTGGCCCGGGAGGTGTCGATGAAGACCTTGTCTAGATTGAGCAGGGGGGCACCCATGGAAACGCAACCATCCACCAGATGCATGGTACGGAAGATCATGTTGCCAGTGATCCCGTCGGGAGCGATGATGAGGTTCTTATGGTGCACTGCCTGTTCGATGAGTATCTGGCAATGCTCGACGGAATAGCCCTCTTCCCGGCCTAAGTGTTCGAGCGCGATCCCATCGTTTATGGTACGGTCCACTGCGGCGCTCCTGCCCAGGTCGCCCAGGCGACCTCCGGAGAGCACCCCCACCATCATCTCCTGCCCCAGGGAATGGAATAGCTTGGCCGACAACCTGATGAATTCCATCTTGCTCTCCACGTCCCAGCCCTCGTCCACTCCTACCGGGGCCAGGAAGAACATGCGTCCCCCCTTGGGTTGCATGAGGGCCGCCCGCAGTAGATGATCGAGAGAGAACTGGCGCTTCACAACGGCCATGGTCTGGTTGGCGCTGAGGTCCCCTCTCACCACCGCCTGCACCTCACCATGGAACAATGCCGAGACCATGTCCTCAGGGGACTCGTAGGCGACCAACTCGGCGTACCTTTTCCTTTCAGCCGAACGTATGCTGTTCTTGACCTTTCGGGAATCCTCTCCCATACCTATGCCCACTTGAGCCCTGTTTTCCCTGGCCATCTGGAAGATGTGCTCGGGAGTAAGCATGCATGGGTGATTCTTCCAATGGATATATTACCTTCATCTTCACCAGCGCCGGTCGTCGCTCAACATATGCTCATCTCATCCTGCTATTCAATGGCAGCTGGAACTCCGCCTCCTCCTTGTAGCGTACGATGTGCTTGGTCTTCGGCTGTCCCAGGGAGCACCCGCCCTTGGGCCGGGCGTCATCCCCCTCTGCACGCAGAAGTGTGCCGAGGGTTCCACATCGAACCCCTCGAAAGTACGGTCCAGATTATCGTAGCCAACGACCGGCAGGCGGCTCAGGTCCAGCCTATCCATAATATCAGCATGCCTTCGCCATAAAATGGTGAAGAACGGGAGGGGCCTACTTCCTTTCTTGGAGGAAAAGGTGCTCGATCTCAAAATCGGATAGTCCCTTGGACAGTAAAGAACCCCCCCTTTTTTTTTAATAACGTAGTGTTACTGGAGGCATCAAGAACACCCTACCGCACCCTAACAAGGATAAAAATTAATCGGGGGTGTCCCCTTCCAATATCTGGTCCAGATGATACTCGGCCATGTCTCTCAGGCTCAGCACCATCTCCATCTCCCAGGGTGTGAGAAGCGGTAGAGGGTAGTGGGGGCCGTCGTCAATGGCCAGACGGGGACAGGCTGTGCTGACCGCGGCCTCGGCCCGGTAAGGCAGGAGGGCCTCAGCCCTCACCTCGTTGAGGAGCAGCAGGTCTGCCCTCAGCCCTTTAGCCCTCAGCATCGCCTGGCAAGATCTCGCCAGGGACATACGGCGCTGTCCAGGCTTGTCACATAGAATGATCAGCCAATCCTTGGCGTCCTTGGCCTTGGCCATGGCTGCGTAACGCTGCCGGACGATCTTCTCCGCCATCTCCTGAAGATCGTCCACAACCCCCCGGTACGGGTCCATGGAAAGGACCGGCAGACCGGTGCTCAAGGTCACGGCCAACGGGTGGAAGTACCCGCTTCCCACAAACACGTACTGGTCCACGAAGCCCTTCAGCCTAAGGGCGGAGGTTACGTTGCAGCCCAGTACCTGGCCGGGAGCGGCAATGCGGGCGTCCCCCTTGCTCACCATGACCTTTCGGCCCATCTCCTGCAGGGTTTGTTCGGCCAGAGGCAGGAGGTGCAGATGCTGGGCAGTGGTCACCAATCCGACCCTTTCAGCGATGCGGTCCTCACTTTCCAACAGTCCTCTGCGGACGTCGAAGTCCATGCGCACTTCCAGGAACATCGTCGGTATTTTTGGTACGAGATCGGGCATGGGGGCGTGCCCGGCATGCACCAGCAGGTCCAGTCCTTCGAACGGACGCATGTCGCAGGCCCCGTAACAAGGATCGCCCAGTATGATAACCTGGCAATCGGCGTCCTCTTCCATCCGGCGGGCCACTTCCCTGGCCTGGACCTTGAGCCCTTCTGGCATCTGCAGACCCACCACGGCCGCCCTTCGGTCCCGGATCTCCTCTATGGCCTTCTCAAGCTGAAGGTCCATCATTTATTATCACCAATGCCGTTGATATTCATTTCCTTGTGCTTCTCGTGAAATTCCATGTAGAAAGCGCCGATCGAGGCTAGTACCGTGGACAGCAGGATCACTATGACAGTCACGCCGAGTATGGCCTTGGCGGTCTCGTTGCTGAACACCTCGGGAAAGGAGAAGGTTATGGAGGCCATGACCGCCGCGGCCAAGCCCCGGGGCATCATGTAGAACAGTCCCATCTGATCGCGATCGTCCAGACCGACGTACCTGTCGATCAATTTGAGGGTTAAGAAGCGGGCCAGTAACAGGCCGAAGAAGACTATAAGGCCTAGCAGGATGTACCATGGAGTGAATTGAATTGTGGTCACGATCAGCCCCACGTATACGAAGAAGAATGTGCGGATCATGAAGGATATTTCATCATGGAAGCGCTTGACCCTCTCCTCCAGGGCATAGGATTCCTCTTTCTTTTTCAATAAACGGGTGAACTCGCCGCGATTTCCCAGGGTCAGACCGAACACCAGGACCGCGATGGCTCCCCCGCCGGCCTTGTCCACAATGAAGTTGGTGATTGAGAACACCAGCAGCATTGCGGCCATGGTGATCATATAGGAAAATGGCTGCGCGCTAAGTCGTTGAAGCACCCGGGTCCAAAGTATGCCGGCGATGACCCCCACCATTGTGGAGACCATGAAGGAAATGATGAGCAGGCTGGCTCCGGCGGTCAGGTCCGTTCCTTCCTGGCTCATGAAGACGATGATGGAGGTAGCTACCACGATGACCAGCACGTCGGTTATGGCCGACTCCAGGGTCAATATCATCTTGATGGTTGTGGATATCCTCAGTCCGCTGATGATGGGTATGACGATGGCCCCGCTGGTCCCCCCAATTATAGCCCCCAGCAACAGGCACACGTTCAGGTCCCAATTGGTAAGCTGATCGCAGATGAAGGTCGTGACCAGCATGGAGGCCACGAAAGCGAGTATCGTTTGGATGATGGATTTTTTGAAGGACCGTACCACTTCATCGATGTGCAGGTCCATGCCCGCCTGGAACATGATCACGGCCAGGGCGGCGGCGGCCACATATGGAGTGGCGCTTCCGATGGCCTGGGCAGCATCATCGGATATGAGGCCTAGGACCTGTGGGCCCAGGATGATGCCCAGGAACATCAGTATCAGCACGTCAGGGGCCTTGAACCGCCTGAACAGGTAGTTGGAGATGAACCCCATGAAGATTATGGCACCGCAGGCCAAGAACAGAGTGTCAACGTCCAAATTCTTACCCCTTGGTACAATTCCTTATGGGTAAAAAATGCTTGCAGCGAAATGTATGGAATTTATCAAGAAGTTGAAGGGAAGGGGTTTTCACTTGATCAGTTCAGCGCCTTTTACCACTTCAATGAAGCAGGGGGTGGGCAGCTTCAGGGAAGCCTTCCACAAGCCCACCTTGGCGCTGTTGAAGTTGGATGCTGGGACCCTGAGGGTGAGAACGACCTGGCCGGCGTGTACCCTGGCTGCCGTTCCAATGTTCTTGCCGTAGGAGTGCCTCATTCCGCTGGAGACACGGTCGGCCCCTGCACCGGTGGCCAGCTTGTTCTCCCTTAACACGTGGTGAGGATATATTCTGAACTTGAGATGGTAGTTACCACCGGGAGTCTTGGACATCACCCTGTTGCATGCGATACGGGCGGCCTCCATGGCGGTGTGCCTGATCTGGCAGGTCTCCTTGACCTTGAGGTTGATGGTAATTGGGAAATCGCCATTGGGGATCCCCAGGTCGAAAGTGTTGATCCTCAGAGCGGGCACTCCACCCATGTATTCCCTACGTGTGTAGGCCTGGCCCGTGAGTCTCCTATACATCCTTGCTGGCTTTCTGGCCATATCATATCACCTGTTCTTTATTATAGCGACGGGATGGCTACATTCATATTTTCCTATATAAGGCTGATGTATAGGAGAGAACGCCATCTGGTCCTCCCCAGAGGGAAAAAGCTTCTCCCCTGAATACATTTTCGTGGAAGATCATACTATGGACGTTTGGTACGATGTGTTGGACGAGGGAGGGGCTAGAGCTCATAGAGAATTTATGGCTGGAACTCGGACAAATGCATCGGTTGGGGTCGGTGCACTTCAAAGCCGTTCTGGGCTCCAAGACCTTTCGGGAGCGGCGGGATGAGCTGTTGGAGAAGTTCACCGGCGGACTGCCGAGGGTCTAGCTGGTATAAGAGACAGGGAGGGGCGCTTGGTAGCCTACTGCGTGGTCAGCATTGACCCCCACCTGACTGGTGAGATCGACTTGATGTTCGTGTCCCGTGGCTTCCGGCGGATAGGGATCGGGACCCGACTTATGCAGAACGCCATGAGGTGGATGGACGGTCTGTGGGTGGGACTGAGGATGCTCACGGTGATCGTTGGTAACGAAGACGTGCACGAGTTCTACGCCCGCTTCGGATTCATGTCCAAGAGCATTGTACTGGAACGCCTGGAGTGCGCTGGAAAGGCGCACCGGGCGGAGAAACATATTAATTAAAAGGCGTTTATGGCACACTGAGGGGACAATAACATTGAGCCGGAAGAAAGTGTCGAGCAACCAGGTGCGGGGTATCTCCCGCAAGAGGATGGACATCTTGGTCCGGTTATCAGAGAAGGAGGCCTTGGCCGGGAACATGGCCCGGGCCAAGCGCTACATGATCTTAGCCCGGCGCATATCCGAGCGTAACAAGGTGCCCATGCCAGCCATGGCGTTGTATTGTACTCGCTGCTCGACCCCGCTGGTCCCTGGTCTGAACTGCCGGGTCCGTTTGAGGAATTGCAGGATAAACACGCACTGCCTGGAATGCGACGCCATGGAAAGGATCCCGTACCTTCGGGAGATTAAGGAGAGAAGGACATGCCATCGAGGACAATGAAGGACGTTAAGAGAGTGGGGCATGACTTGCGACCCACAGTGCATGTTGGAAAGGACGGGATCACTGATACGCTCATCGAGGAGATAGTGAAGCAGGTCAAAGGCCGCAAGGTGGTCAAGATCAGACTGCTTCCAAGCGTTGAGGAGGACCGCAGGGTCGTGGCCGAGGAGCTGGCCGAGCGGTCCCATACCGTACTGGTGGAGGTGATCGGCCACACCGTCCTGGTCTGTGACCACCGCTATATAGAAGGCAAGGAAGATATCAAGCACTCGGGGTGAGAACTACGCTGGACGTCAATATTATCAGGAGTGACTCTGAGACCATTCGCACCATGCTCCGGAACCGGACCTACAGTGAAGAGATATTGGACCAGTTCCTAGAGATAGACGAGGCCTGGAGGACGAACGTGGAGGAGAGGAACCGACTGCGGAAGTTGAGGAACGAGGCATCGTTGCGTATATCCAAGCTCAGTGGTTCGGAGAAGGAGGAAGCGGTGAAGGAAATGAGATCCGTCGCCGCCCGCATCGGCGACCTTGACGCTGCCACGACCGAGCTGGAGGCTAAAAGGGACGAGGTCATCCTGTACTTCCCCAACATCCCCCATCCGTCAGTACCAGTGGGAGATTGCTATGCCAAGAATGTGCAGGTGTCCGAGAATGGCAAGGAGCGGAAGTTCGATTTCCAGCCCAAGGACCATATTGCCCTGGGGGAAAGCTTGGACATTATCGATTTCCAGAGGGGGGTGAAGATCGCTGGAAGCGGCTTCTTCGTGCTGAAGGGGGACGGTGCCCGCCTGGAGAGGGCTCTGATCAACTACATGTTGGACCTGCACCATCGTCAGGGCTACACCGAGGTATTCCCTCCAGTGGTGGTCAACCGGGCAGCGGTCATCGGTACCGGGCAGTACCCCAAGATGAAGGATGACATGTATTGGTGCGAGAGGGACGACCTCTGGCTGAACCCTACCGCGGAGGTACCGGTCACGAACCTTTTACAGGATGATATCCTGGTCAAGCAGGACCTGCCCATCTACTACACCGCTTATCTGCCCTCCTTCCGCAGAGAGGCGGGAAAGCATGCGGAGATGAAGGGTATGATAAGGGTGCACGAATTCAACAAGGTCGAACTGGTCAAGTTCGTTCTTCCGGAGAGCTCGTTCCAGGAGCTGGAGAGCTTGGTTAACGACGCTCAGGAAGTGCTACGGGGACTGGAGCTACCTTTCCGTTGTCTGTTGCTATGCACCGGGGACATGGGATTCGCTTCTGCCAAGACCTACGACCTGGAGGCGCACGCGCCGGGGACCGGGAGCTGGCTTGAGGTGTCATCCTGCAGTTGTTTCACCGATTTCCAGGCCCGGCGGGTCCGGGTCAAGTACCGGCCCGAGCCGCATTTGAAGAGCGAGTTCGTGCACACCCTCAACGGTTCAGGCCTGGCCCTACCTCGGACCATGGTTTCCATCATGGAGAACTATCAGGACCGCGAAGGGCGAATCCACATACCTAAGGTGCTCGGGCCCTATATGCAGGGACAGGAGATAATAGAGTAGAGGAAGAAACGGTTTTTCGGCCGTTCGGCGGCCGCTTTACTTCTTCCCTTTCTTGGGCTTCTTCTCTTCCTCTTCTTCCCCCTCTTCCTCTTCCTCGGGTTCCTCTCCCTCTTCC
>CAZXTA010000057.1:0-10288 GCA_964642865.1 uncultured Methanomassiliicoccus sp.
TCCTCCACTTCCCCGAAGAGGGTCTCTCTACGGGTGCATCAGCACTATCACTTCATTCCAGCGTATGGCTGGAACGCGTGAGTCCCCCAATCATTGAGGCTATATTTAAGCATTATCCTATCGGGATATGCCCCACTCGACCACTTCGCGAGCGGAACCGGCTACCACAATTCCTTTATATAACGGTTTCTTACTGCAGCCAGCAGCGGTTTGCTACCACCGCTTTCACCGGTATTATATTCCTATGTTCTCAATCCCTATAAGGTTTTCCTAACCATTTCCTATTATATGTATTATGTACGCTCACATGCTCAAGGCTCCACGCGAACCCTTTTTGAAATGAGTCCGACCAGTTCTCCGACGGACCTGCCTACCGCTACCCCGGACTCCTCCAGCACCCTGATCTTCTCGCCCGCGCTCCCCCTTCCCCGGGTCACGATGGCCCCCGCGTGCCCCATGCGGCGGGCCGGCGGGGCGGAAACCCCGGCAATGTAGGCGAAGATGTTGCTGGCCCCCAACTCCTTTATCATCAAAGAAGCCTCCTCTTCCATCTGGCCACCGATCTCGCCGATCAGTACAACACCAGCTGGCCTCCTGTCCAGCACCATCCCCAATGCCTCCTTCATGTTCGTGCCCAGGAGACGATCTCCACCCAGTCCCAGCACAACGTCCTGCCCCAGCTCCATGGAGCTGAGCGCCTGGACCACCTCATAGGTCAGCGTCCCGCTGCGGGATATGACCGCCAACTTGCCCGGAAGGAAGATCCGGTTGGGCATGATGCCCAATTTGCTCTCCCCCACCAGGCAGAGGCCGGGGCAGTTGGGCCCCAGCACGGCCACGCCATTCCTCCTGGCCAAGGCTAGGAATTCCATGGTGTCATGCATCGGCGTCCTTTCGGTGATGATGACCATGGCCTCCAGCCCCCCTTCGATGCCCTCCACCACCGCTTCTTTGATGTAGGCCGCAGGCACAAAGATCACGCTGGCGGTGGCTCCGGTCCTCTCCACCGCTCTCCTTACCGAGTTGAAGACCGGCACGCCGTGTATCATCTGGCCACCTTTTCCAGGGGTCACCCCGGCCACAACCTCCGTTCCATAATCCAACATCTGACGGGTATGATGAACGCCCTGCTGGCCAGTGATCCCCTGCACCAGCACCTTGTGCCTCCTTAATAGGGCTGAGCTGATCATGACCTCACCTTGACCGCCTGCAGGCAGGCCTCTTCCAGATCGAGATGCACGTTGAACCCAGCGAGTCTCAACATCTTTACCGCGTCCTCCTCGTTGCTGCCTTGGAGACGTATCACGGTACGGGACTTGATGTGCTTGTCCATTACCGTCATCATAAGTGCATCGGCCACGGTGTCGCACTTGGTTATGCCACCGAATATGCACACCAGCAAAGACTTGACCCGTCCTCGAGCCAGATCATAGGCGAGCAGGCCCAAGGCCTCCGATATCCTCCCTGGGTCGTCCGTTCCACCCAGGTCCAGAAAGGTGCCACCACTGCCACCCAATCGCTGCAGCGTATCCAGAGTGGCCATGGTCAGCCCGGCTCCATTGGCCAATACCCCAACGTCCCCCGGTAGCTCCACCAGATTAAAGCCCTTCTCCCTGGCCAGGCGCTCCAACTCGGTCAGTTCCCGGGAGGCCAGGTCGGCAAATTTGCGGTGACGGAATAGCGATTCGTCGTCGATGACCACCTTGGCGTCCGCGGCGATGGCCTTGCCCGAGTCGGTGATCATCAAGGGATTGATCTCGACCAGTTCACAATCCATCTGGCAAAACAACCTCCACATGGAAAAAATGGTTGAGCGGACCTCCTGCACCCCCTTACCGTCCCGCAACAGGAAGTGGGAGGCCTGTTCCAGGACGGACGGGGGCAAAGGTTCCAGCGGGTCGAGGGTCCAGCGCTTTATGGTGTGCTTGGGCATGTTCTCCACGTCCATCCCCCCGGCGCTGCCCGTTAGCAGGACCGGGCAACGGGTGTTCTGATCCATGATTATAGCCAGGTATATCTCCTGAGAGGCCTCGATCATCTCTTCAAGGAGCACCGCATGCACCTTCATTCCAGCCACTTGCATGCTCAGAATGCGCTCGCTCCATTCCAAGGCCTCCTGCCGGTGCAGGGCGGTGCGTATGCCTCCCGCCTTGCCTCTTCCCCCTATACTGGTCTGGGCCTTGATCATGAGAGGGTATCGCAGGTTGCACAGGGAGCATTGCAACCGTTCCAGGTCATGGAATACCAGCCCTTGCGGTGTTGCTATTCCATAACGACGAAAAAGATGCTTTCCTTCGTATTCCAATAGGTTCATCCCGTCCCCCGCCCACAATGGTTTTGGGACCTATAAGTGAATTGTTCGACCAGCATACTCCACGCCTTTTCAGCCTCTCGTTCAAAAGTTTATATATGTCCAGCTTTTATCGAAAGTTGATGGTCGTCCGCTGCCTTGCTGGAATGGACTTCGATTCCAACATATACCTTCTGACCGGAGAAGACCCCATCCTCGTGGACACCGGTACAGGCATGCATCATCAGGATGTCATGAGATGGCTGTCCTTCACTGTCAATAGCAGCAAAGTCCGCCGTATCGTTCTCACTCACCGCCATTACGATCACACCGGAGGTGCCGCCGCCCTGGCCAGGGAGCTGGGGGCGAAGGTCTTGATACACACCGAGGATGCCCGCCCCATCAGGGAAGGTGACGCCCGCGAGACCCTGGCCTCAATGTTCGGGGTGGTTGGAAAACCGGTGGAGGTTACAGAGCTGCACGGCGGAGAGGTCCTTAGCACCGGTACCTCGAACTTCGAGGTCATATTCACCCCCGGTCACACCGCGGGAGGGATAAGTCTATGGGAGAAGGACAAAAGGGTGCTGATCTCGGGTGACACGGTCTTCGTAGGGGGGGTTGGCCGATGGGACCTGCCGAGCGGCAATTTCGAACAGCTTGTAAGTTCGGTCAAAATACTTTTATCCCTGAGCCCCCAGGAGATTTATCCTGGGCATGGTGATTTCTGCCAAAGTGAGGCTAAGGAAATTATTTTGGAAGCACTAAAATACCTGGGAGAGTCTTGAATGGAGATCATAAAATGCAAGGATGCTACTAAGTGCGCTGAATGCAGCGTACCCAAGCATGACCTGGAACACGTTCTCTCGATGCTTCGCTTTGGGAGGTTGGTGGTATACCCTACCGAGACACTCTATGGATTGGGGGCGGATCCATTTGACGAGACCGCGGTCAAGAAGGTCTACATCGCCAAGAGAAGGCCGTTCGACATGCCTCTATCCATAGCGGTACACGACATCTCCATGGCCGAAACGATGGCCGAACTGGACGAGAACGCTTACCGTCTGGCCAAAGCATTCCTCCCCGGTCCACTGACCCTCCTGCTGAGGAAGAAGCCGGTCCTTCCAGACATCATCACGGCCTCCCTGCCGGAGGTGGGCATCAGGATGCCGGACCATCCCTTCGCCCTGCGTATACTCGAGGAGTTCGGCCCTATAATCTCCACCAGTGCCAACGTTCACTCCCATCCCAACCCGACTAACGTGGAAATGGCCATGGCCGACCTGGGAAATAGCGTGGCCACTTACGTGGATTGTGGGCCCTGCAAGGTCGGGATGCCTTCCACCATCGTACAGATCATAGACGGAACCGTTGAGATCATTCGATATGGCGTCATTCCTAAAGAGAAGATTGAAAATGTACTTGTTGGATGAGCACGCCCTGGACTGCATTCGCAAGGCCGGCAGGTTGTCGGCCCAGGCTCGAGAACTTGGCAGGTCTTTGGTAGATGAAGGGGTCAAGCTCAGGGACGTGGCCGACCAGATGGAACTTCACATAACGGAACACGGGGGTCGACCGGCCTTTCCAGCGAACATATGTCGGAACGATATGGCCGCCCATTTTACCCCCAACTCGTCGGATGAGATGGTGTTCAACAGCGGCGATCTGGTCAAATTGGACATAGGCGCCCAGGTCGATGGGTATCTAGGGGACACCGCCACCACAGTGGAGGTCAGTACCCGCAACTGGCAGTCATTGATACAGGCCTCGGTCCGCGCCCTGGACCTGGCCATTGAGATTGCCAAGGAGGGCACATCGGTTGACATCATCGGAGGGGTCATCCAACGCAGTGTCAAGGAGGCCGGTTTCCAATCCGTGGCGAACCTAAGCGGGCACGAGATGAAGAGGTACAACCTGCACGCCGGTCTATCGATACCCAACATAGACGACGGCACCCTGACCAAGGTGCAGGCCAACATGCTCTTGGCCATAGAGCCCTTCGTCACCAATGGCCACGGTCAGGTGGTGAACGGAAAATCCGGGAACATCTACCGGGTACTTCGCGATCGGCCCTTGAAGGACAAGGAGGCCGAAAAGTTCTTCCAAAAGGTCAAGGAGGAGTTCAGCACCCTGCCCTTCTGCGAACGCTGGTGCGACCACTTCCAGCCGAACTCGGCCCAGTACCTGCGGGTCCTGCATCGTCACGGTTTGATATCCACCTATCCTGTGCTGGTAGAGATACAGCACGGTATGGTCTCCCAGGCCGAGCACACCGTACTGGCTGGGAACGGCAGCACCGAGATAACCACTGCCTGAGCATCGAATACATTTATTAAGGTCGGCACTTTTATCCGCCCTCACGCGAGGGTAGCCAAGCTCGGTCAATGGCGTCAATTGCGCCGACCAAAGGCGACAGACTCAAGATCTGTTCCTGCAGAGGTTCGCCGGTTCGAATCCGGTCCCTCGCACCATTTCTCATTAAGCCGATTACACATCTCCGTCGCCGCTTGTTATAAAATATTGTTCGATGTTCCGACCAATGCATAGGGATCAAAATGAAGGACGTCGAGGAAATGTTATCCGCTAACCTTCGCCGCTGGGACGAAAAGGCCAGGGCCAACTGGGATTCCCGCTATTATGATCTGGACGGTTTCCTCAAAAAGAAGAACAGTCTACTTCCTGTCGAGCTCAGGGAAGTTGGGGAGGTGAAGGGAAGGGACCTCCTTCACATGCAATGCCATTTCGGCATGGACAGCCTGTCCTGGGCGAGGAAGGGGGCCAGGGTCACCGGGGTTGATTTCTCTACTGAAGCGATATCCCTGGCCAAGGATCTCAGTGCCAAGATAGATGTGCCGGCCAGGTTCATTCGCAGCAATGTTTACGAGCTGGACAAAGTGATTTCCGAGGAGTTCGACATCGTCTACACCAGCTACGGAGTCCTCTGCTGGCTCCCCGACCTGAGGAAATGGGGGCGCCTGATCGCCGAACGTCTGCGACCTGGCGGTTTCTTCTACACCGTTGAAGGTCACCCCTTCGGCGACTTGATTGACGAGAACTGCCTGGACCGATTCCAGGCCGCCTATCCTTATTTCAGCGGTCCGCCGATGAGGTTCGAAGACGACCATGTGATCGACGAGGGTCACGAGTTCCAGAACAAGGAGAGGTACGAATGGTTCCACCCGTTATCGGAGATAGTCGATTCCCTGGTATCTCAAGGTCTCCGGCTCGAGTTCCTGCACGAGTTCCCGTTCTGTTATTTCCCTATGCATCCTCGGATGAAAAGGCATGGGGACGGGTACTGGTATCTCCCGGATAAGGAATTTAACATTCCCATGCTCTTCTCACTGAAGGCGTCCCGGCCAAAATGATGTTCATCGATATAACGATCGAATGGAAAAAAGGAACATGGGGCCGAAGCCCCGAAAGGTTTACAGCAATCCCCAGATACCGACAATGATGGCGATGATACCGATTATGGTCTGGAATCCGCCCAACCACTTGGCCAGCTTCTCCAGGGACTTTCCCAAGGCCGGTATGCTCGGCAATATGCCCATGGCCAGTACCAGGCCGGCTATGATGGCCACTACGCTTTGCAGCAGGGATCCGCCATCGATAAGGACCCAAATACCTAGGATGATTGCAATTACCCCTATAATGGTCTGGAACCTTCCCAACCATTTAGCTAGTTTCACCAAGTACTTGCCTAAGGCTGGAATCAACTCCAAAACACCCATAGCAAGAACTAGGCCCGCGATTATGTTTGTTAGCTCTATCCACATTCTCCCATCTCCAAATGGTTATCTTCTAAATATTTTTATCTAATATAAATAATTTCCTTACTGCTAAATCGTGCATATGGATAGTAAAAAAATCGGATTTAATTATTTATAGTAGTATTTGCCACTAATTGATCAATCAATTTTGTTATTAATTATCTATTGACAGGGACCGTCCACTTCAGGTTACTCATGATGGACATGAATCCGAAACGCCATGATTTTATATCCTCGGGGGTACTGTCCCGTTCACAGAGAAGGTCCTTTGCCAAGCTGGTAAGGTATCGATTCCAGAGGGTTCAATATGACAGTTAAGAAGTCGACTGATGACAAGTCTACATCCGACGGCAAGGGCAAGAGAAAAGAGGCGAAGCAAGCGCAGGTAAGCGAGACAACAGTCCTGAGCAAGAATCCCGTACGCACCATGATGTTCAAGGATCTGATGCTTCAGGACATCGTCGACGGTCTCAAGGCCGAACAGGTGGCCAAGGAAGAGATGGACGAGGCCCTCTTCCTCACTGTGACCAACGCCGTGCTGGAAAAGGTGGAGATGAACCTGCCCGAGAATATGCTGCTCATCTTCCAAGAGAACCTGGACGATTACCTAGCCATCGCCACCATCGACCGGGAGCACGACATAAAACTGCTGTCCCTGTTCCGCGAACAGTTCCTAGAGTCCAAGGGGGACAGCTTCGAGGACGAGCGTGCGCTCATGGAGGCGCTCACCAACTACGAGGACGAGTGGTGGGGCTCCACTAAGGATTTCTTGGGCGGAAGGTCCCCCAACGATCTGATGGACGAGACCAAGATAAAGATGGCCAGCGTGTCCCAGGAGGATGAGGAAAGCAGTTGCGGGGACGAGGAGTACTGGGCGGCACGGTCCCACATAATACGGGACCTCTGGTTTGATTCCTTCTCCAAGAGCATGGAGAAGGAGTCCATGCCCTCCCCGCAGAAGAGGGAGCGCCTCTTCATGTCGACCACCAACGCCCTGCTCGATATGGTTGTCAATGTCATGCCGGACTTCATGTCTAAAGACCTCTTCCTGGGACTAGACCATGATCTGGAACTGTCCCTGGTCAACAAGGAGGCCAAGGTCGACGTGCTGAAGCTTTTCGAGGCCGCCCTGGTCCAGTTCGAGGAGAAGTGGTGGACGACCGGTTTGAAGGAGCTCGGCGATAAGAGCCCCGACGAGGCCATGCAGGCCATGGCCCGTAAGTACGGCCTGTGAAGGACGAAGGATGCCTGGCACCATCTGGGATACGTCGGCTCCGGCCAAGGTCATCTTGCTGGGCGAGCATGCCGTGGTCTACGGAGAGCCGGCGGTCTCGGTGGCCATCGGTCTGCGCCTGAGGGTCAGGACCAGGCCGACGGCATCATCCAGTCTCAACGGGATACCACTTACCTCCAGTAACTATTCCTACGTATCCGCCTGTCTTAAGAAAAGAGGGGCGGGACCTACGGCGGTCATCACCGATTCTGATTTCCCCTCCGGTTCCGGGCTCGGCTCCTCGGCGGCGGTGACGGTGGCCCTTCTGGCCGCCCTGGCCCGTTCGCAAGGCAGCTGGCAAGAGTCAACCGTGGCCCGCGAGGCCTTCGAGGTGGAAATGGAGGTACAGGGGCAGGCCAGCCCCATTGACACCTCCACCTGCACCCACGGCCACGGCATATTGATCAAGAGCGAAAAAGGGGATGGCCTGCTGTGGGAGATGTCCCAGGACTGCCGTCGATGGTACGTGCACGATCTCAAGGTTCCGAAGATGACCATGGTGGTCGGGTTCACCGGACATTCGGCCCCGACCGGTCCGTTGGTGGCCAAGGTGAAGAGGTACGTGGACCACAGTACCTTTGCCAGGGAGATCATAGAGGAGATAGGCCAGGTCACGAACGAAGGCGTGGGTTGCATGGCCAGGGGAGACCTGGAGTCCCTGGGACGGACCATGACCAGGGGACACAAGCTATTGGCCATCCTAGGTGTATCCTCGCCAGAGCTGGACAAGCTGGTCGCCGCCACGCTGCCCTATTCATACGGGGCCAAGCTGACCGGGGCTGGGGGCGGTGGGAGCATGGTCTGCCTCACCGACCGGCCGGAAAAGGTCATGGAGGTCATCAGGAGCAAAGGGGGCAAGCCCTTCACCACCGTCACCGAGGTACCAGGGGTAAAAGAGGAATAAAAAGGGTTTACAGTGAATCGATTTAGATCAGATCCTCGAACTCATTGACCAGCTCCGGGTACCTCTCCTTGATGGCGATAAGGATATTGTGCACCGACATCTTATCCACGTTTGCGGTGGAAAGGGTATCGATGATCCCGTCCAAGGTCTTGTCGGAAAGGGTCAGGAACTTCTCCTTGGCCATCCAGTTACGCCAAAGCCGGTCCTCCATGTCGTCCCGCCAAAGCTTGTCGTAGGGCATCAAGGCCTTCTCGCTGTAATCACCGACCTGAGCGCAGTCACCTAGAACGTTGCCCGCATGCATCCCGGCCAACAGTCCATTGGCGATCCCGCCTCCGGTGATAGGGTCGATGATGCGGGCCGAATCTCCCACCAATATGAGACCGTCCATCACGGACCGTTCCACCGGAGGTGAGACCGACACGCCTCCGGCCAAGGCCTCCAGGGGCTGTCCACAGCTCAGCCGTGGATCCTTCTTGATCCAGGAGTCCAGGTGGGCCTTTACTTCACCAGGTTTCTTGAGCTTGGAGGCGAGAACGCCGATGCCTACGTTAGCGATATCGTCACCCTTGGGGAACACCCATATGTAGCCGCCCGGAGCCACTGAACCGAGGATGAACTCGCAGTAATCCGGCTCGATTTTCAGATTTGCCATGCGGTACTGGTAGCAGGTGGTTATGTCCCCGGCCTTTAGGGAAGTGTCAATGCCGGCCCAGCGGGCCACCTGGGACTCGAAACCGTCAGCGGCCACAACGCAACCGGCGGTAAGCTTCAACGGCTTTCCCTCATGGAACGCCTTGACCCCCACGACCTTATCACCTTCCTTGATGACGTCCACGGCCGCGGTCTTGAGCCAGATCTCGGCACCAGCCCGGGCGGCGTCGGCTGCCATGGCTTTATCGAAGAGATGCCTTTCCAAGACCATTCCGACCTCGTTGCCAGCCTGCCTCTCGTCGATGCGGAATACGTGCCCGCCAGGCGAGACCAGCTTGGCTCCGGAGACGTCAGTGGAGACCCAGCGATGGTCTACTGGCACGCCGGCTTTCTCCAGTCCCTTCTTGTTGATGCCCTCCGCGCAACGCAAGGAGGCCCCGATCTCCTGGCGCTTCTCGATCATCAGCACCCGGGCGCCCTTCTTGGCCGCGTGCTTGGCGGTCATGCTTCCGGCGGGACCGGCGCCAACCACTATGACATCGTAATCTTTCTTCATTTTTTCGCCTCCATCTTTAAGGCGCCGACCGGGCATATGCTCACGCACCGACCGCATTTATTGCAGTTCTCATTGAACTCCAATACGACCTCGTTCAGGTAAATGGCGTTCTGGGGACAGGAACCTACGCAGGCTCCGCAATGCATGCATTTCTCAATACTCACGATCATTGACAATACTCCCTTATGTGTGCTCCGTTCCCCTGGTCCGCCTCCACTCCTCGATTGGCACGGAGAACTTCTTTTCCACTTGGTTCCGGTATGTGGGACCGCTGTTGTAGGCGCAGAACGGTATCACTCTGCCATCTGGCACCACATAATGGATGGCACAGCGTTTGACCCTTTCTATATCGTAGTTGTACAGGTCCTGGAAGTGCATGCCTCCCACGAACATCATCTTCCAAGAGAACTTGGCCAGGGACTCCTTTGAATGATCGCCCATCACCGAGGAGAGCATCTTCAGGAAGGATATGGTATCCAGTCCTTCCGGCATACGATCTTCGTGAATGTACTTTTTAAACAGAGCGTAGGCCTTCATCTTGGAAGGTAATTTGACCCTGGACCGCTCGGCCTTCTTGGAAAGCTCGAAAAGTTCCCTGAACAGAGGTTCCACGTCCACGAAATGTGTGAGGGGGACCACATGGTCCTTGTCCTTGACGAAAAGGTAGGTGGCCAGTCCGCAGTGCGGATGAGCGGTGAAGGTGACCTTCGGCTCTCCCAGAATGGCGGTGGCCAAGGTGGAAATGGGCACCACGCTGGGTACCGGGTACCAGTCCGACTTGACGATCTCACCGTTGGTCTGGGCCTCCAGGTCCTTGGCCAGTTCGGTAAGGGTATACCTC
>CAZXTA010000058.1:0-10192 GCA_964642865.1 uncultured Methanomassiliicoccus sp.
AAGGCAGTTCCTGAATTCCTCAAAAAATTCCTCATAGAGGCCTGTCCTCAATATTCGGATATCGGGATAATCGATTCCCTGGTCGATTATCTTGTCTCTGGGAAAGAGACCGCCTTTGACATCACCCTGTGTTACACCTGCGGCATGTGCGAAACGGTCTGCCCCGAGGAGCTCAGCCTCAAGCTGCTGATCAAGGAGACCAGGTTGAAGAGGGTGAAGGCCGTGGGCCTTTCAGATATCAATTACCTGTGCGACCCTGGATACGATCGCAACATCTTCCGGACCGCGGCGGCCATTGAGGAGCCGCTGCTCTTCGAGCATGGCAATGCCGAGACGGTATACTACCCCGGCTGCTATTCCAGTTACATCCACAAGACCATGGCCCAGGCCATCACCCGACTGATGGAGAGGGCGGGTGTGGAATTCGCCGTCCTGGACGGTCTGGACCACTGCTGCGGGCTGGCCTCGGCGGGGACCGGGAATCCGGCGGTGATCAAGGCCAATGGCCCCAAGCTCATCGCCAAGCTCCGGGAGATGGGTGCCAAGAGAGTGGTGACCTCCTGCCCTGGATGCTTCCTGGCCCTTTCCAAGGCCTACCCCTCCATGTTCGGGGAGCTGGGATTCGAGGTGGTCCAGGCATCCCAGTTCCTAGGGGAGCTAGTGAGGAAGGGCGCCCTGCGACCGGGAGAGGGAGCGGGAGGAAGGGTCTTCTACCACGATCCCTGCCATCTGACCAGAGGTGCGGGCATCTATCAGGAGCCCCGGGACCTGCTGAAGAAGGTGCCGGGCACTGAGCTCATCAACCCCAGCCCCCAGGGGTCGTCCTGCTGCGGGTTCGGAGGCGGGGTCAGATTGAACCACCCCACAGAGTCCATCGAGACCTCCCGCAGGGAGCACCGGGAGGTGATGGCCAAGGAGGGGGACATCATCGTCACCAACTGCGCCGGATGCCGCCAGAACCTTATCGAGGGGAGATCGGAGAACGGCCCTGAGGTGTACGACCTGGCGGAATACCTGCTGCTCTCCCTGGGGGAGAGTGTGCCCCGGGATGACCAGGCACTGATCGGTCTGGTCAACGAAGCCTACACCAAGGGTATGCGAGGTTACAAGAGGCCGAAGCTCGCCCCGTGAGACCGGAGCACGGCCCCCCGCCGTGGGTGGAACATGCGGTAATGGACCTTGGGGACCTTGTCTGGCATTCAAGGTCGGTCCCGAACATAAATGCCACTAGACGCGGGCCGAAACGACAACGAAGAGCCCCTTCCCGTGCCCCCTCAGTACCGGTTCCAGGGCGGTCAGATCGCCCGGGTCGGAGAATATGGTCTGGAACGTTCCCTCGACCGTGCAGCCGGTCTTCTCCAGTAGATCCTCGACCTCGATGGTGGAGAGAAATCTTGCCTCGCGGTAGAAAAGACTCCTTTTTGCGCCGGCCTCATACCTCCTGCCCAAGGGGCTGTTCCGGTCCAGGATCCCTACCAGCAGACGCCCGCCCTGGCGCACTACCCTACGGGCCTCCTTCAACACCTCGAACGGATCTTCGACGAAGCACAGTACGGTGACCAGGAGGGAGAAGTCGAAGGCCTCCTCCCGGAACGGAAGGCCTTCTGCCTTCCCGCGCACCGTCAGCAACCCCCTTCCCTTGGCCATCCTGAGCATGGGGAGGGAAGGGTCCATCCCGACCGATATACCGAAAGGGCTGGCGAAACGGCCGGTGCCCACCCCGATCTCAAGACCGCGCCCCTCGGGGACCGCCTTGCCGAGGGCGGACAGCTCGGAGATGTAGGCCCAGCGGTTGCGATCGAACCAGGAATCGTATTCCTCGGCGAACTCTTCGAAAGGGTCTCCATCCATATTGATGATCTTCCTCCCTGGGTCCCTTATGACAGCCCCCGATCCCCGAAACTCGAGAGGGACTGAACAAGACGACGCTGGCCACCTGACACTAGCCTGTCCAGAGAGCCATGTGCAAGGCACGGCATAATACATCGCCCCTTCCGCTCGTTCAACCCATCAGGATCGTCCTTAACGCGCCCTGAGGAGCGTTTGTCGGCCCTTGAATCGATGCCTGGTCTGTTCTCAAAGGTTGGCCATGCGTTCCAGGGCCTGTTCGATCCTCTGTATCGGTTGCGTTGTTGCCATGCGCACGTATCCCTCGCCGTACTGCCCGAAGCCTATGCCCGGGGTGACCACGACGCCCGCGCTGAGCATCCTTTCGGCGAAGTTGAGCGACGGCTCGTCCACCTTCATCCACAGGTAGAAGGTGGCCTTGGGCCTGTCGACCTTGAACCCCAGCTTGCGCAGCCCGTTCACCAGCACATCCCGGCGCTCCTGGTACACGGCGATGTTGTCCTTGACCATCTGCGGTTTCTCCGCTCCGTTGTACCCCCCCAGGGCCATGGTCACCGAGCTTTGCAGGAACTTTGGCGCGCCGGAATCGATCTGGGACTTGACCTTCTTCAGTCCCGCTATCAGGTCGGGGTCGCCTACGGCAAAACCTATGCGGTACCCGGTCATATTGAACGTCTTGGAGAGCGAATGGAACTCGATGGTGCCGCCCCCATGGGCCACCTGCAGTGCGGACGGCGCCACGTAGTCATCGAAGGTCATCTCCGAATAGGCATTGTCGTAGCAGAAGATGGTGTCCGTTTCTACGCACCAGCGCGATGCGCTGAGCAGGAACTTGCGGTCCACCACCGCCCCGGTGGGGTTGTTGGGGTAGTTCAGGTAGAGCATCTTGGCATCGGTCAGCAGGGACTCGATGTCCGGCAGGAATCCTCTCTCCTCAAGCAGCGGGAAGCGCACCGGGATGGCATCGGTCAGCAGGGCCGCCCCTTGCGCATAGACCGGGTAGGCCGGGTCAGGGACCAGGACCTTCTCCCCCGGGTTCACGAAAGCGCGGCAGATGTTGGCCAGCCCTTCCTTGCTGCCGATGAGCACGGCCACCTCCCTGTTGGGATCGACGTTCACTCCGAAGCGCTTCCTGTACCATTCGGCGATGGCCTTCCTGGTCCCCGCCTCCCCGGCGCTGGACGGGTAGCGGTGGTTGTCCGGGTCCTCCAGCTCCTTCTGGATGAACTCCACGATGGGTCGCGGGGTGGGCAGGTCGGGGTCTCCGATGCCCAGATCGATGATGTCCACTCCCTCCATCTTTTTCTTGTGCACCTTCTCCTCTATCTCGGCGAAGAGATAGGGAGGCAGCATCCTCAACCTGTTAGCGTACTTGAATACCATCTTTACACCTCACATTTGACCTTCAAAGACCAGGATGGCCGGGCCGCGCATGGTCACCTTGGAAAGGTCCTTCCAGACCTTGATCCAGAGACTGCCGCCGGGAAGGCGCACCTGTACATCCTGGTCGAACCCGGCCCTGCCCAACAGGGCCGCGGCCACCACCGTGGCACAAGCCCCCGTCCCGCAGGCCATGGTCCATCCAGCCCCCCTCTCGTACACTCGCAGCTCCAATATCCCATCCACTGATCTAACGAATTCCACGTTGGTCTTGCGTGGGAACAGCTGGTGCTCTCGAAGGGCCGGGGCCAGACCCTCCATCTCCTCCTGGGTTAGCTCGTCGAATATGATCAGGTGGGGGTTGCCCATGGATATTGCGGTCCCCCTCAGCTCCCGTCCGCCGACGCTGATCCCCCGGTCCAGGAATCGGCCCTGGCAGTCCATCGGTATGGCCGGGCAGTCCAGTATGGGCCGGCCCATGTCCACCGTTGCGGTGGTCACCTTGCCGTCCTGCTCCTCCACCTGAACGCGCAGTACACCGGCCAGGGTCTCGATGTTGATCTCCCTGTTCCGCAGATGCCCCAGGTCGTATATGTGCTTGGCCAGGCAGCGTATGCCGTTGCCGCACATCTCCGCCTCGGAACCGTCGGAGTTCATCACCCTCATGGCGAAATCGGCCTCCTCGCTCCTTTCCAGGTACAGTATGCCGTCCGCGCCCACTCCAAAGCGGCGGTGGCACACCGTCCTTATGAGGTCCGGGTCCTTGGACACACTGCCATCCAGATTCTCTATCAGCACGAAGTCGTTGCCCAGCCCGTGATATTTCCAGAACCTCATGGCCTCAGCCTCGCAGGGACCCTCTGGTGGCGGAACATGTCCTGCACCTTTTCCTTTTCCCTGATCAGCGAGGCCTTGCCCTTCAGTACCAGCACCTCGGCGCAGCGCGGCCTCGAGTTGTAATTGGAGGACATGCTGAAGCCGTAGGCCCCCACGTCATAAACGCACAGCAGGTCGCCCTCCTGCACCATGGGCAGCACCCGTTCCTTGGCCAGGTAGTCCCCGCTCTCGCATATGGGCCCGGCCACGTCGTACTTGACCTGGGCCGGGAAGCCGAACTTGTTGGCCACCGCCACGTGATGATAGGAGTCGTAGAAGGCCGGGCGGATGAGAGTGTTGAAGCCGGCGTCCACCAGGGCGTAGTCCTTCACCGGGGTGGACTTGACGTCGTTGACCCTGGTGAGCAGCACGGTGGTATCGGCCACGATGAACCTTCCCGGTTCGATGACCAGGGTCCTGACGTTGCTTCCCTTGAGCCTGTCGGCCACCTCCGCGGCCACCTCGTCCAGGTCGGTGATCTGTTCTTCCGGACGATAAGGTATGCCGATGCCCCCGCCGATGTCCAGGAACTCCATCTTGAGGCCCAGCTCGGAGCGCACCTGCTCGAATATCTCCACCAGTACTTCGGTCACCCGTCCGAAGACCCGGGGGTCGCTTCCCCCGGAACCGGTGTGGGCGTGCAATCCTCGAGGCAGGAAGCCCAGTTCCAGCGCCTCGGAGTAGGCGGCCACGATCCCCTCCTTGGGAATGCCGAACTTGGCCCCCTTGGCCCCGGTGACCACCTTCTGGGAGTGACCGGAACCCACGTCCGGGTTGACCCGCAGAGAGATGGGGTATCTGGCGCTCATCCTGGCCAGGCGCCTCAGCTGGCCCAGGGAGTCCACGTTGATGGGCACCCTCCTCTCGACCACCGCCCTCATCTCCTGGTCCGAGACGCTGACCCCGGTGTACAGTATGCGCTCCGGCACAAAACCGGCCCGCAGGCAGGAATCCACCTCGCCAACAGATACCGCGTCGATGCAGGACCCCTCCTGCTCCAGTATCCTCAATATGCTGAGGTTGGTGTTGGCCTTGCAGGCGTAGTTGACCCTGGTGGGGAAACGGTCATTGAAGGCCTTGTAAATGGCCCGGTAGTTCTCCCTCAGTGCGTTCTCGTCAGTCACCATGATCGGGGTGCCGAACCGCTCGGCCAGCCCGGTAGCAGGGATACCGCCGATGTACATGATCCCCCTCTTACTCTGAAATTCTCTCATTCAAGCACCTATGTAGAGTTCGTGCAACCTGTTCACCACGTCGTTGGCCCTGGCCTCGTCGACCATAAAATTGAGCGCGATGTCCGATGCCCCCTCGGAGATCAGTTCGACGTTGGCCCCCACATCGGCTACCGCGGTGAAGATCTTCGCCGATACACCGCAGGTCTCCAGCATTCCATCCCCCACTGCACAGATCAGTGCGGTGTCCCCCTTGATCTTGATGGACTCCACTCCGCTGCTGAACCCGCGCAGACGCTCGCACACCTCCCCCACCGAATCCGATGGGACCACCACGGCCAGGGTGGACAGGGAAGTGGAGACAGCGAAGATGGTGACCCCTTTGGAACTGATGGTCCCCAGTATCCGGGCCACAAGCTCCGGCTGGTAGACCAGCTCGGAGGAGTAGACCTTGATGATGGTCAGACCGGTCTTCAGGGCCACGCTCCTCAGCATGTCCTTGCTCACCCTGCTCAGGCCGTGTATCCTGGTGCCCTTGCCCTGGGGGTTGGAGGAGTTCTTGACCAGCACGGCCACCGCTTTGCGCTTGGCCGGCTCTATTGTCCGAGGGTGAAGCACCTTAGCTCCGAAGTAGGCCAATTCCGCTGCCTCCCCGTAATCCATCTCCGAGATGGTGCGTGCGCCCTTGACCACCCTGGGATCGGCGGACATGAAACCATCCACGTCGGTCCATATCTCCACCTCGTCGGCCCCGACCCCGTGACCGATGACGGCGGCGGAGTAGTCCGAACCGCCCCGGCCGAAGGTGAGCGGTCTCTTCCGCTCATCGCATCCGTAGTAACCGGTGATCACGGGGACCTTGCCCGCCTCCAGCAGGGGGACCAGGGTCCTCTGCAGATTCGCCTCCGTACCGGAAAGCACCGCGCTGCCGTTGCCTGGTGGTCCTATGGCCACGATACCTATGTCCTCAGAGGTCAGCGCCATGGAGTCCACCCCATGGCTGCGCAGTATGTAGGAGAGAGTGAGGGAAGATAGCCTCTCCCCCCAGCTGGACAGGGCGTCCTGGTACATGATGCGGCTCTCGTCCTGGCGGTACAGATGGATCAGGTGGCCGAGCCCGCTCAGACGGTATTCCAGCTTCTCCAGGTATCCGGGAAAAAGCTCTTCCGAGACGTTGTCCCGGGCGGCCTGGAGATGCTTCTCCCTCAGCCAGGGCAGGTATTCCGGCACTTCCTTGCCCTGGTCGGACATGATGGCGATGAGGGAGTTTGTCACCCCGGACATGGCTGAGACCACCACCGCCCTCTGGCAATGGTCCGCCATGATGATGTTGGCGGTGCGGCGCATGGCCTCCGCGCTGCCCACGCTGGTGCCGCCGAATTTCATGATCTTCCTCAAATGCCCAGCACCTCCCCCATACCATGGACCTTGCCGTCCTTGAGGAGGGCGACCCATCTCACCGCCGCCACGCAGCCCTCGGCGAAGGCTAGGCGTGAGTGGGCCTTGTGGGTTAGCTCGATCCTCTCCCGGTTCCCGGCGAAGATGACGGTGTGTTCGCCCACGATGTCCCCGGCCCGCACGGCGTGGATGCCGATCTCCCTCCCTCTGGCACCGACCATACCCTCCCGGCCGTGCACCATGTGTGAAACGCCGATCTCGGCGGATATGAGCTGGGCGGCCTTTACCGCCGTGCCCGAGGGGGCATCCTTCTTCTTGTCATGATGCATCTCGATGATCTCCACCTCGTAGTCCGGCAAGGCCCTCGCCAACATCTGGCAGGCCTTCCAGAAGACGTTCACCCCGATGGAGAAGTTCGGGGTGACCAGGGCGGACCCCCCGCTCTCGGCCAGACAGGAACGGAAGCGCTCCATGAAATCGGGTGAGAACCCGGTGGTACCCACCACCACGTTGGCTCCGGCACTCACCGCCACCGGCAGATTGCGCTCCGCCGCGGAGGCGCTGGTCACATCGACCAGCACCGTGCAGCGATGGCACAGATCCTCCAGTCCCTCCGGGCCCATGGTGATGACCCCGGGGTAAAGCTCCAGCCCGACCTTTCCACCTTCGGCGGAGACGACCGCCCCCACCAGCCTCATGTCCTTCTGCTCCCTGATCAGGGAGCATACCATGGAGCCCAGCTTGCCTGTGGCCCCTGCTACTGCTACGTCGATCATTTATCGGAGCCTCCTTCGCCCTTACAGCAACTTGAGGTCCACCATGGTCCTCTTCAGTATCTCCACGTTCTCCGGCTCCATGTCGCATAACGGCAGGCGGAAGACCCCTGACGGCATCTTCATCAGCCTCAGCGCCGTCTTGACCGGTATGGGATTGGTGTCCAGGAACAGGTTGTTGAACAGGGGCAACATCTTGAAATGAAGATGGCGGGCCTTGTCCCAATCACCCTCAATGGCCGCGTGGGTCATCTCCACCATCATCTCCGGCACCACGTTTGAGCTGACCGAGATGACGCCATGCGCGCCCAGGGCCATCATCGGATATGTCAGCAGATCGTCCCCGGACAACACGTTGAACTCAGGGGATACCGTGGCCAGTATGCTCATGACCTGGGACAGGTTCCCGCTGGCCTCCTTGACCGCCACGATATTGGGCAACTCGGAGAGGCGCTTGATGGTCGGTGCGGCGATGTTCGAGCCAGTGCGGCTGGGGACGTTGTAGACCACAATTGGCACGTCCACCGCTTTGGCGATGGCCTCGTAATGGCGGAAGATTCCCTTCTGATTGGGCTTGTTGTAATAAGGGGAGATGAGCAGCACTCCGTCCACCCCCAGGTCCTTGGCCCCCTTGGATAGGTGGATGGCCTCGTGGGTGGCGTTGCTGCCCGCCCCGGCGATGACCTTGGCCCGCTTGGTCTCCTCCCTGACGATGCTGATGACCTTCAGATGCTCCTTATGGGTGAGGGTGGCCGATTCCCCGGTGGTGCCGCAGGGAACGATGGCGTCGATGCCGGCCATTTCCTGCCTGGCGACCAGTTCCCGCAGCCCTTCCTGATCGATCTCCCCGTCCTCCTTGAAGGGGGTTATAAGCGCAGTGGCACAGCCCTTGAACATTCAATCAGCCCCGAAGTGCTCTTTGAGTATGAGCCTGGTACGCGTCGATTCCACGTTGTCGAAACGGCGGATGCGCTCGATTATCTCGTTCAACTGCGGCGAGGAGGTTACATCGATGATGGTCACGATGTCCTCCTCCCCTGTGACCTCGTAGACCTCGGACACCCCCTCGAAGCTGGCGATCCGGTCGGCGATGTCGGAGGTGTTCATATTAACGTCGATCTTGACCTCTACTATGGCCTTGACGTTCTTGCTGCTGGTCTTGATGGTGAAGGCTTGGATGATGCCCTCTTCGAACAGCTTCTTGACCCGGGACCGGATGGTCCCCTCCGAAACCTCCAGCTCGTTGGCTATTTCCACGAAAGGCCGCCTGGAATCCTTCTTCAGGATCTCTATGATCTTGTCGTCAAGGTGATCTATCAACAAATCCATCCTCCTAGGTCGATTCGCTGAAATTATTTGATTTCGTATTCAAAACTCAGTTAATAGTAAAATATTATTAATATATTCCGAAAAAGTGTGTTGATTTTAAAATGAAACGCGGACCGAGGCTTAATTGACCTTGATCTGATTAACGAATTTCAGCCACCGGTGCTCGTCATTCACCTTGGTCATCAGGGCCCGAGCCTTGACATGGCGGTCCTCCAGGGTAACCTGGTGCAGCTCATCCACGGCTCTCAGCAGGCCCAGCGCCTCGTGCATGATCTGATAGGCCCTATCCCGCTCCATGTCCTCGGTGGCCAGGTCATTCTCCAAGGCCTTGGCCTTGTTTTCCAGCAAGGACGCTAGCTTCCGGGCCCCGTTCACCGTTTCCTCGTTCGGGGACATATCGGTGATGAAATGGAACACCACGTCCTTCAGCGGGACCTCGTTTCCCTCCAGATCCTCCAGCTCGGGAATGACCTCCCCCACCCAGAAGAACAAGGAATGGAAGCGGGAAATGATCTTGCGCCTCTCCTCGTCGGTGAGGCAGTCCTCGTCGCATCCGTACTCGTTCATTGGGCTACCGCCTCCAGTCGGGCCCGGTTACATCTCTGATGTGCTAGGGCCAGGGGGTCCCGTGGGAGGGAGCGGAACAGCTGACAAACGGAATCGAGGTCCGCCCGGTGCCCTACGGAAAGGAAACGGGACCGCGTAGGACCCTGCACCACCCGGCCCACCTCCTCTCCGTCCAGGAGCAGTGAGTTCTCCTGCCTTTCACCGGCCAGCACGCTCTTGGCCGCTCCGGCCGAGGCAACTCCGTGCACCACCCCGAACTGGCAGGCGACCCCCGCCCGTCGAGGATGGGCCCGCCCGTGTCCATCGATGAGGTAAAGGATGTCTTGGCGGCCTTCCTCCAGAAGCAGTGAATATGGCCGCATCTCACGGAAGCCCAGATAGCCGGGGACGTAGGGGAAGTTCACCTGGCATTCCGAGAGGCGCTCTTCCAACACCTCGCCCTGGCGGTCCAGGACCACCATGGCCGCGAAGGCCCTGTCTCCCTCGTAGGAGACGTCCAGCCCGGCCACCCGTTCGAAGGCCAGGGCGTTTCCTTCAGATTCGACCAGAGCGGCAAGCTGTCTCTGGGCCTGGGCCATCGTCTCCAATATGGGTTCACCGCAGAAATGGTCGAAGAGCACATTCCCGAGGTCCATCACCCGCCCGTCGGCCACTGGTACGCCCTCGGAGCGCAGCAGTTGCTGCTTCCTCTCCCCACCCTTCCCCGCTCCCATGTACCACCCCGTGCGCCCGTCGGAGTAGATCACTCGGTGGCAGGGAACCGTGAACGGGCGGGAGCGGTCCGCGGAGAGCATCCTTCCCACCGCCCGGGAGGCGACCTGATCTCCCAGGGCCCGGGCCAAGGCCCCA
>CAZXTA010000059.1:0-10116 GCA_964642865.1 uncultured Methanomassiliicoccus sp.
GCGTGACCATCCTTTCTTATCTTGCAAATGGGGGCAAGGAGGTTTCCGAGGTGATCAAGATCGCCGCGGCCTTCGAGATGATACATTCCGCCACCCTCATCCACGACGACATCAATGACCGTTCGGAGATGAGGCGCGGGAAACAGTCCGCATACAAGAGGTTCGGGCTACAGGAGGCGCTGATCAGCGGCGACTTCCTGTTCGTCAAGGCCTTCTCCATCGGGGGGTTCTTCAACGAGGAGATCGTCAACCTGGTGGCCGGGGCCTGTACGGCCATCGCCGAGAGCGAGATGGTCCAGTTCAAGAAGGAGGGCCAGGTGGCCCCGGAAGAGGTCTATCTGGGCATAATCGAGGGTAAGACCGCCAAGCCCATCATGGCCGGGGCACGCATCGGGGCCTATCTGGCGAAGGCCGACCCGCACCACATCAAGTCCATGGGAGAATACGGTCTGAACATCGGCATGGCCTTCCAGATCGTGGACGACATCCTGGATATAGTGGGCTCGGAAAAGACCTTGGGCAAACCCCGGATGGTCGATTTCGACGAGGGCAAGGCCACCCTACCACTGATATTCGCCATGGACGATGATGAGGTGGGGGAACGCCTTTCGGCCCTCTTTCACAAGAAGGTCAAGGGCGATCAGGACATAGAGGAGGCCCTGGACCTCATAGGCAGAACGCGGGCGGTGAAGATGGCCAAGGACAAGGCCCAAGAGTATGTCGATCTCGCCCTGAGGGCCCTGGACGATCTTCCCAGGTCCGCTCACAAAGAGGGGCTGCACAAGCTGGCCGAAACGATGGTCGACCGTAACTACTGAGCCCTCCTCGTATCATCTGGTGAGGAACATGAGCAAGGAGATGAATGTCGACGTGGTGATCGTGGGGGCCGGACCGGCCGGTAGCACCACCGCCAGATACGCGGCGGAAGGGGGGGCGGACGTTCTTATCTTGGAAAGGAGGCCCCAGGTGGGCGTCCCGGTGCGCTGCGGCGAGTTCATGCCCGGCCTGGAGGAGATAGATAGCATGTTTCCCAAGGCAGGCGACATGGCCGAGCTGTTCGAGGTCCCCTCCGACCTGGTTTCGTTGAAGTGCGACGCCATCCGCATATACTCCCCAAGGTTCACCCGTTACGAACTGCCCTTCGTCGGTTACACCACGAACCGGGACCGCCTGGACCAGTTCTTCGCCTCCCAGGCTGAGAGGGCCGGGGCCAGGGTGCTCACGGGTCAGAGGGTGGTCAAGGTCCAGGAGGGGATGGTCCAAACGGAGGACCTCACCGTCCGTGCCAAGGTCGTGGTGGGGGCCGACGGCCCCCTTTCAATTGTCGGAAGGTCATTCGGCCTGCAGCGCTCCAAGGACCTGTGTCCCGCGGTCACCGTGCAGGTCCCCGGGGAGTTCGATGCCGTGCCGGAGATGTACTTCGGGACCATAGCTCCGGGCGGCTACGCCTGGATCATCCCCAAGAAAGGGGCGGCCAACGTGGGACTGGGCGTGTCCCGCAAGTTCGCCAAGGCCCCGCTCATGGACTATTTTCACGAATTCGTGAAGGTGAAGGGGCTGACCACCGGCAAGCCGGATGGCAAGTTCGTGCCTATGTCCATGCCGATCGATAGGACCGTGGCCGGCCAGGCGCTGGTGGTGGGCGACGCCGCCGGGCAGGTCATGGCGGTCAACGGAGGGGGCATACCCATAGCCCGAATAGCCGGGCGGGTGGCCGGCAAGGCGGTGGCCGAGAACGTTCTGAAGGGCGCTCCGCTCACCAACTACGAGGAGGAGTGGCGCCGGCAGATCTACAAGCCCCTGCGCACCGCCGCGCGCACCAAGATGCTGGCGGAGCTGTGCTTCGGCAGTGCCTGGCGCACTGAGACGGCCATGAGGTTCCTGGGTCGGCGAAGGATGAGCAACCTCATCCGCTGCAAGCGCACACTACCCTAAACACCACGGATCATGGCCACCAGTGCACGGGGGATGCTGCGGACCAGCCCCTTGGCGGCCCATTCCATCTCCCGCTTGTGGGTGATGGTGCTCTCCATGAGCTCCTCGGACCGGAGCTTCAGGTCCTGGAAGGCCTTTCGCTTCTCCTCCGGGTCCTGTATGGCCACGACCTGGTCCACTCTCCTCATCATCTCCACGGCCTCCTTGGAGCGCTGCAAACGGAAGTTCAGCTCCTCCTCGGTGATGAGCCCGCAATCGAACCTGGCCTTGTTGATGGCGTCGGCCGCCTCGTAACTGACCTCGGCTATGTCGTCCCTGGTCATCCACTTGGTCTCGTAGGACAGCACGTACTTCCAGCTGGGCGAGGGCAGCCTGGTCCGGTGCTCCTCCAGGGTGCGGGCGAGCGACACGTACCCGTACCTCTCGGGGTCCTCGAAGGCCAAGGAGCCAGGGTCCAGGAAGGGCGCCAGCGGGGAGATGAAGACGCAAAGCCGGGGATCCTTATTGGCCACTTCGTACAATTCCCTGGCGTACTCAGCGCTCTTGACCGCCGACTCTCTGGTCTGCTGCGGCAGGCCGATCATGAAGAAGACGTCGAACCTCTCCGCTCCGTACTTCAAGGCGTTCCTGATGGAGTCCTCCAGCTCCTGATTGGTGTACCTGCGTCCCAGGGCCTCGCGCACTACGGGATCGTGGGAATCGGGAGAGATCTCCACCGAAAAACCCTTGGTATGCGTGCTGGCCAGCTTGTAGAACTCCTCGTCCGGAGGGGTAAAGAACTCGAAGATGAGAGGGTTGGTGACCTCTAGGCGCTTGACCTCGGCGAAGAAGCGCTCCATGTACTGCCCCCCGCCCCGGCGGGGATCGCCCACGATGAAGGTCGGGGCCTTGATGTACTGCTGGATATTGTGCACGTCCTGGGCCAGCTTCTCCGGGGAGCGGAACGCCGGTCTCTGCCGGTTGAGGTACTTGTGCATGGCCGAGCAAGAGCCACCACAGACGGCACATTGCAGGTGGCAGCCCTTGATGGAGAAGACCATGGTGATGGGGTAGCGGTCCCAGTCCTTGAAGGGCTTGTGTCCCGCCAGGTCGGCGTGGCGGATGACCGAGCGGACGATCCAGCCATAGTCCATGTCCTGGTAGTCCAGGGTGTCCGGGACGTGGCCGATCGGATTGTGATGATGCTTGCCATCCTCCTTCCAGCTGAGGTTCTGCACCTGGTCCAGGGGCCGACCTTCCCTCAATGCATCCATCAGCTGCTGCAACGGTATCTCGGTGGAATCGCCCTTCAATATCATGTCCACCTGGGGATAGCCAAGCAATTCCTCATGGTAGTAGGTGGAGGAGAAACCGCCCATGAGCACCTTGGCCTCCGGATGATGCTTCTTGACCAGCTTGGCTATCTCCAATGCCCCATGAGCATGGGCCAGCCAATGCAGGTCGATGCCGAACACCTTGGAGTCCAGCTTAGCGATCAGCTTTTCCACATCCAGCTTCTTGTCGTTCACCATCATGCTGGCCAAGTTCACGATGCGTACCTTGTAGCCGTTCCTGGCTAGGTGGGAGGCCATAGTGGTGAAGCCGAAGGGGTACATCTCGAAGACCGGGGTGGACGGGACCATGTCGCTCACCGGCCCGTAGAACAGGAAATCCTTACGGAAGTCGTAAACGCTTGGCGCGTGCAGGAATATGATGTCCTCTTTGCCCATGCCATTACCTCCGGCACGCTGACATTGTCAAACATATTTAAACATGTCAGGAGCTCCCAGCGCCCTCGGCGTACCTCACTTGCCGAAGCGTCGCTGCCTGGCCTGGTAGGAGCGTATGGCCCGCATGAAGTCCACCTTGCGGAACCCAGGCCAGAACACGTCGGTAAAATACAGTTCGGAATAGGCCAGTTGCCAGAGCAAAAAATTTGAGACCCGCTCCTCGCCCGAGGTGCGCAGCACAAGGTCCGGGTCCGGGAAATCGGCGGTGTAAAGGAAGCTGGAGAACATCTTCTCGTCGATGTCCTGGACGTCCAACAAGCCCTCCTTGACCTTGCAGGCGATGCGGCGAATGGCGGAGATCATCTCCTGACGGCTGCCGTAGGCCAGGGCGATGTTGTAGAAGTACTGGTCGTAGTCCCCGGTGCGTTGCTCGACCACGTCGATGGCCTTGAGCACCCTTTCCGGAAGAAGCTCTCTCTGTCCCAGAACGGTCACCTTGATCCGATGCTTGTGGATGCGCTGGTCTACGGCCAGCTTCAGGAAGTTCTCCTCGAACAGGTCCATGAGGCACTGCACCTCGGTCTCGTCGCGGTCGAGGTTCTCTGTGGAGAAGGCGTACACGGTGAGAACCCGGATGCCCATCTCCAGGCACCACTCCATGACCTCCTCCAGCTTCTCCTTGCCCTTGATATGCCCATCATGCGCCGCCAGCCCTATCTCCATGGCGAAGCGGCGGTTGCCGTCCATGATGATGGCCACATGCTTAGGGATATCATCCTCCATGATCTCCTTGAACAGTCGCTTCTCGTAGGTCTGGTAAGCGGTGTTGGCTATCACACGGGTGATCTCATTGGACATCTGAGTTTACCTAAACTGTAGACGTTATTCTAACTTTCGAAGTCCTCGGGCAGGCCAGCGGCCTTCACCCCCAGGTCAAAGCATCCTATGGCCGCCACCGCGCCAATGGTGCCCCGCTTGCCGGTGATGTCCACCAAGCTAACTCCATTGCGTTGGGCCACCTCCACCGCCTGTTGCGGCTTGTAGATGACGCTCTTGGCCTTCCAGCCGTAGTCCTCAAGCTCCTGAGGTATGCGGAGACCGACGAAATAGGCCATAGTGGTCTCCTGGGAGTAGGTGTTCCTGCGCAGCTCATCCTCGAAGTATGCCAGCAGGGCCGGAAGTTCCTTCTCCTTGACCGCGAAGCTCACTCCCACGGAAACACAGTTGGTGGTCTTCTCCGGCACTTTGGGGTTCAACTGGACTATCTTGTGCTTCAGGAAGTGCCCCACCGGACACTCCCTGGCGACCTGAAGGAGCATGGACCAGGAGGCCCCCTTCTCCTTTGTGTCCGTGTCGTCCACGGAGATGATGACCCGCAGGAGCTTGGGCGTGACGATGGTCACCTCCACCCGGTGCGCCCCACCGATCTTGACATCGTTGGGGTACTCGGCGGCGATGGTCCCCGGTCCCTGGGGCATGCAGGCCCCCACGCCCACGCTGGCGCCAGCAAGCCCGACCCAAGTGGTGCGCACCTCCTCCCCGTTGACCAGCAGGGACCGCAATCCCTGCCCGCCCAGGTCCTTGGAGGCCGGACCGAAGTTAAGCTCCCCCTCGCCTATGATGGCGTCCATGATGATGGTATTGCCTTCCACGACGATGTCGGTGATGGCCCCTCCCGCCCTCTTGCGGTTGCAGGCGTCCCACTCCACCGGACCCTTGGCCGAACATTCCTCGATGACCTGGGCAACCCCGTTCTTCTCATCGATCAGCGTAAAAACGCCGCGACAGAACATCCTGCCGTACTTCCGAGTTACCTCTTCCGGCGAGAGTCGTTGCACCATGATGACATCCCTATGCCCCAATCACTGGAGTGGGGAAGCATGATCTTAGGCATTATAATGGTTTCCCTGGTCCAGGGTGACGAAGCGAGAGGGAACGGAGGACATGTCCAGTACCCGTATCGCCCCGTTCCGCAGGCGGTAGAAGAGGAATCGACCCTTGCATCCCAGCACCTCCCCCCGGTGGCGCCCAGGCACCTCCGAAAAGGTTCCCCGGGAAAGCTCGAAGGGAACTAGCGGATATCGATCCAGCAATTGTACAGGTCCCGGCCTGGTCAATTCTCCGTCCAGGGGGGACAGGGCCTTGTCCAGCATATCCTGATATGCTTCACGGTCCACCTTCCTGCCCTGCACCTTGAGGAAGGTGCGGCGGCGGACCCACTGGGTCGCTTTAAGCGCCTTCGAAAGGACGTTCTCGGCCTTCCGGGCCTCCAACCGGTTAGGGTAACTACCCAATTTGGCTATGGCGTCGGCCCCTTGCTCCACGGCCCTCTCCATGAAGCGAGAGGAGAGGGTCATGCCCACCTTGATCAGGTCCCCGTAGAACGCCGCATAGACGTGGTGCTCCTTGGCGCAGATGCTCCCTCCCTTGCATTCGGTATGCACCCCGTCGCACTGCGGTTCGAACACGCAATTCTGCACCGCTATCCAGGTGGAGGCGCACTGCGGGCACTGGTCATGCGGCCCGGTTACTATCTGACGCAGCATACAGGGCCGGTATCCTCGCTCGGAGAAAGAGCCCACGCAGCGCCGAGTGGCGGAGACCGTCAGGTCCAACCGATGGCCCGGAAGGAACGCGCCCACCAGCTCGTTTAACTCATCCCTCCTGAGATCGTAGACCACCAGCCGGGGCTGGAACCCCTCCCATTCCCAGGAAACGGCGTGGCCTGCGTAGGCCATCAGACCTTTTCGCTGCAATATCTCGTCGGCGGTCTCGAACACCATGGCTCAATCGACGTCCCTGATTTAAGTTTGTTCCGCGGCGGATAGAGATCGTACTTTTCACTCAGTTATCAGGTCTATCAATATTGCGAACCCACCAACAACAATTTTATATGAGATATCCCCTCGTTCATTCAGATGCTGACCGTGATCACGACCTCCACTACCAGCGCTGCAAGCAGCGCCATCTCCATCACCACCGCCATCGGTGTGGGTGTAGGCGGTGCCCTGATAGCAATACTGTTGATCATGCTCCTGTCCTCCCGCGAGCTCATCTCTGCTTCCAGCAGGAGCTCCAAGAAGGTGCTGGCCACCTTGGACGCGGCCATAGTCCCGCTCTTGGTGGTATTCTCCCTGACCATCGTGTTCCAGGTCCTGGAGATCGTGGGCACCATCGGCGTGTAGGCGCGTCACTACCACAAGGTTCGGTTTACATCTCGAACGCTAAGCATGTACGCGCTTTCATACCCACCCATTCATTTTGTAAGACCTAAATGACAATGGTCAAGTTTGGCCCAAAGAAAAAGACGAAATGGACCCCAGCGAAGGCGGCTCAGAGACTTTCTTCCTCTTCCTTCTTGGAGAGGAACTCTGGCGGAACCTCGTGGGTCAGGAAGACCGTACGCCCTGCCTGGGAGATAACATTCCCAGCCTGAATGGCCGCGGTGGCGTTGACCTCCAGGATTATGGGGGACTCCACCCTCACCTTACCGGCGATCAGTGCATCCTGGTAGGTCCGGGACAGGTGTACCATCTTACGGTCGGAAGGCCTCAGTCCGGTCTCCAAGATGATGTCCGCCTCCTCCGGTGTGGCCGGATAGTAGAGGAACTCGGGAATGTTCTCGGTGGGCAGCCGTAGGTCCAGTTCCAGGGAATGTCCGTAGGTGGCACGCATCAGGTCGTTGCTGATCTGGTAGCGACCCTTGGGATCGGTCTCGATGATGGCGATGACGTGGTGGGGCCTCAACCAATGATAGCGGCGGTTGTTGTCACGTAGGGCATTGATGAAATCGCGGATGTTCACGAAGCCCTGATCGTCCATATCTAACCCGAAGCGTTCTGGGAAGTGGCGTAATACCCCGGCCATCGTGCGTCCTAACTGTTCGAGCTCCTGCTCGTTCATCAGGAACTTGCCCGGCTCCCCGCAAATGGGGCATGTCTCACCGCGATAGTATCCGTGCTCGCTGCATTCCCTTAACATATCGTCCTCGAACATACAAAGTGGAACTTAAACTTTAGGTCAGCCATGACGTTCCAGTGCCCTCTCGGCGGCCAACACCGTGTTCTGCATGAGCATGATGATGGTCATGGGCCCCACTCCCCCGGGCACCGGGGTGATGGCGGACGCTTTCTCCCTCACCGCCTCGAAGTCCACGTCCCCCACGAAGCGGTACCCTTTGGGCGATGAAGGGTCCTCCACCCGGTTAGAACCCACATCGACCACCACCGCCCCCTCCTTGACCATGTCGGCCTTGATGAAGCCAGCCCGCCCTATTGCGGAGACCAGCACATCGGCCTGGGAAGTGATCTGCGGCAAGTTGTGCGTGCGGGAATGACAGACCGTCACCGTGGCGTCGGCGCCATCCCCTTTCTGCATGAGTATGGCGGCAAGGGGCTTACCCACGATGTTGCTGCGGCCCACTATGACCACGTGCTTCCCGGCCACAGGAAGGTCGTTGTATGCCAGCAGTTCCTGGATACCATGGGGCGTGGCCGGTAGGAAACCGTCTTTCTCCCCGATGAGCATCTTCCCCACGTTCACCGGATGGAAGGCGTCCACGTCCTTGTCCGGGTCGATGGCCCGCACGATCTTGCCTACATCGATGTGGCCAGGGACCGGCATCTGCACCAGGATGCCGTCGATCTTGGGGTTGCGGTTCAGGTCTCCGATGAGATGTAGCAGGGACTCCTCACTGTAGTCCGAGGGCATGCGTAACGTCTGGGAATATATGCCCAGCTCATTGCAGGCCTTGCCCTTCATCCTCACGTAGGATGAGGAGGCGGGATCGTCCCCCACAATGATGACCGCCAATCCGGGGGTTACCCCCTCCAGCTGCAGCTCGGCGATCCTCCGGATCAGGTCCTTCTTGATCTGGTCCGCCACCGGCTTGCCCTCCATGATCTTCGCGTACATGTCCAGCCCGGGGTTCTTGATAGCCTAGCCATATTAATAAAAATTGCCAGTCCGCAGGCGATAAATGCATTTATACCGGTCTGGATATCGGAGTCGGTCAGTGAGCACATGAGAAGCAACATCGAGATCGCCCAGGGGGCCCAAGCCCTTCCCATCAGCAAGATAGCGGCCATGCTGGACATATCTTCCGACGAGATCGTTCCCTACGGTAGGTACATGGCCAAGGTGCCGCTGCCGGTCCTGCGCCGTTTCGAGGGCCGTAAGAACGGAAAGCTCATCCTCACCACCGCCATCACCCCCACCCCGGCGGGGGAGGGCAAGACCGTCACCACTATCGGGCTGGTACAGGCGCTCGGGCGCCAGGGGTTCAAGGTCATGGGGGCCATACGCGAACCTTCGTTGGGGCCCACCTTCGGTCTCAAGGGCGGCGCCACCGGCGGCGGCCTCTCCCAGGTGTACCCTATGTGGGACATCAACCTGCATTTCACCGGGGACATACACGCTGTGGGCGCCGCGCATAATCTCCTGTCGGCCATACTGGAGAACCATATCGCCAAGGGCAACAAGCTGAACATCGACCCCACCCGCATCTTTTTGAAGAAGGCGATCGACATGAACTGCCGGGAGCTGCGCAACATCGTCGTTGGCCTGGGCGGCAAGAAGGAGGGGGGCATACCGCATGAGAGCGGGTTCATCATCACCGTGGCCTCGGAGATCAGCGCCATACTGGCCCTCACCACCTCCCTGTCCGACCTGAAAGAGCGTCTGGGGCGGATGATCGTCGGATACACCAACGACGATCGCCCGGTGAAGGCCCAGGAACTGGGCTGCGTGGGGGCCATGACCATCTTGCTCAAGGATGCCATACATCCCAACCTAGTGCAGACCCTGGAGGGGCAGCCCTTCTTCATCCACGGCTTCCCGTTCGCCAACATCGCCCACGGCAACAGCTCAATCATCGCCACCAAGTACGCCCTCAAGCTGAGTGACCTGGTGGTCACCGAGGCCGGGTTCGGAGCGGACCTGGGGGCGGAGAAGTTCTTCGACATCGTCTGCCGCAGCAACGGCTTCCGTCCAGACTGCGTGGTACTGGTCTGCTCCATCAGGGCCCTCAAGATGCACGGGGGCTGCCATATGTCCGCCACCGGCTGCGAGGACCTCCAGGCCCTCCAGAAGGGCTTCTCCAACCTGGATAAGCACATTGAGAACATCCGCAAGTTCGGTGTGCCCATGGTGGTGACCATAAACCATTTCGAGGCAGACTCCCCGCAGGAGATCGCCCTGGTCCGTCAGCACTGCCGCGACCTGGGGGTACGCTGCGCCCTGTCGGACGTCTTTGAGAAGGGCGGGGAGGGCGGTCAGGAACTGGCCTCGGAGGTCATGCAGGTGCTGGAGCAGGAGGAGTCCCATTTCCGCTTCCTCTACGATGTGGAGCAGCCATCGCGGGAGAAGATCAAGGCCATCGCCACCGAGATGTATGGCGCGAAGTACGTTGTCTACGAGAGCGCTGCCCAGAGACACTTGCGTACCATAGAGGAACCCGGGCTGGACAAGTTCA
>CAZXTA010000060.1:0-9840 GCA_964642865.1 uncultured Methanomassiliicoccus sp.
CCGCTCCGGCCGTCCGCTGAAGACCCTAGTGCAGAGACTGAAGGGCAAGGAGGGCCGCTTCCGCAGCAACCTGTCCGGAAAGCGTGTGAACTTTTCGGCTCGAACCGTGGTCTCACCAGACCCCTGGCTCTCCATCAACCAGGTGGGCGTGCCGGTCTTCGCCGCCCGCGAGCTGACCGTGCCTGTGGTGGTGACCAAGAACAACCTCGAAACGCTTCGGGACATGGTCAAGCGCGGACCGGCACCGGTCAGCGAGATGTACATTCCAGGCGTGAATTACATCATTAGGCAGGACAGCCGCAGGATCAGGGTCACCGAGCGGAACGCAGAGACGGTGGCCGAGGGCATTGACATCAACTACGTGGTGGAAAGGCACCTCATGGACGGCGACATCGTCCTCTTCAACCGGCAGCCGTCCCTGCACCGCATGTCCATGATGGCCCACACCGTCAAGGTCATGCCCGGAAAGACGTTCAGGCTCAACCTGTGCGTATGCCCCCCCTACAACGCCGATTTCGACGGGGATGAAATGAACCTGCATGTACTGCAGAGCGAGGAGGCCAGGGCGGAAGCGCACATCCTTATGAAGGTACAAGAGCACATACTGTCCCCCAGGTTCGGGGGGCCGATCATCGGCGCCATCCACGACCATATCACTGGTGTGTTCCTGCTGACCTACCGGGACAGCCGCTTCGATAAGGCGCAAACATTGTTCATCGTGTCCAAGATGGGCCATAATGAACTGCCAGAGCCCATCGTGGAGAACGGAAAGGAATACTGGGGCGGTAAGGCCCTCTTCTCCACCATACTCCCTTCTGACTTCAACGCCCAGTTCAAGTCGTCCATCTGCCAGAAATGCCTCAAGTGCGATAAGGAGGATTGCCAGTACGACGCCTACGTCAAGATCAGGGACGGCAAGCTTATCGTGGGGACGATAGATGAGAAGGCCATCGGCTCCTTCAAGGGCAAGATACTGGACAAGATCGCCAGGGACTACGGGGCCGACCGGGCCAGGGATTTCCTGGACGACGTGACCCGCCTGGCCATCGGCTCGATCATGGTCCGCGGGTTCTCCACCGGCATCGACGACGAGGACATCCCGGAGGAGGCAAGGCGACAGATCGAGGACAAGATCAACAATACCTTCCGAGAGGTGGACCAGCTCGTGACGTCCTACCGTGACGGAACCCTGGACCAGATGCCCGGTCGCTCCTTGGAGGAGACCCTGGAGGTCGAGGCCATGAAGAAGTTGGGCGAGGCCAGGGATGAGGCCGGCCGCATAGCCGGCAAGCACCTGGGGCTGGAAAACGCCGCGGTGCAGATGGCCAAGTCCGGCGCCCGCGGGTCCATGCTCAATCTCTCCCAGATGGCCGGCTGCATCGGGCAGCAGGCGGTGCGCGGGGAACGCTTGTCCAGAGGGTACTGGAACCGCACCCTGCCGCACTTCCAGAAGGGCGACCTGGGCGCAAAGGCCAAGGGCTTCGTGGCCAATTCCTACAAGAGCGGTCTGACGCCGACGGAGTTCTTCTTCCACTCCATGGGGGGCAGGGAGGGTCTGGTGGACACCGCCGTGCGTACCTCCCGTTCCGGTTACATGCAGCGCCGGCTGATCAACGCCCTGGAGGACCTCAAGCTGAAGCAGGACGGCACGGTGCGCAACACCGCCGATAGCATCATCCAGTTCGAGTACGGCGAGGACGGCATCGACCCGACCCGCAGCGTGCAGGGCGAGGCAATTGACCTGGACGACGTGCTGCGCACGGTGCTGGGCGAGCACGATGCAGACCTGCTGACCCGTACCGAGGAGCGTAAGATCGGCGGCTACGCCACCGTGGAGAAGGACCTCATGGAACCCATCTCCGAGGATGAAGATGAGTTCGAGGACTCCGAGTTCGATGGCGGAGGTGATGAGTGATGGCTCAGAAGGATTTCATCAAGGGGCTCCAGAGGAAGGAGGTGCCCGAAGAGGTCATCGAGGTGGTCAAGGGCCACTACAGCAACCAGGCCGACCTAGGTAAGGCCTCCGTCAAGGAACTGGTGGACATCGGGCTCAGCGAGGAGGCGGCCAAGGGGCTTCTCAGTAAACTGGGCAAGAAGAGCGCCGCTCCCGCGAAGAAGAAGGCCCCCGCGAAGAAGAAGGAGAAGGAGAGCGCCGAGCCTGAGCGGGTGGTGGTCTACGAGATCCCGGACAAGAGCAAGGAGTATACCCAGTTCCAGCAGCAGCTGTTCCATAAGTGCGACGAGCTCAAGCTGGAGCTGCCCCGCCGGGTCATCCTGAACATCGCCCACCGCCTGGAGGGCAACGACATCAGCAACGAAAAGCTTGTCAGGATATTGAAGGCCGCGAACCAGAAGTTCATGGACCACTCCATGGACCCCAACGAGAGCGCGGGCATCCTGGCCGCGCAGAGCATCGGCGAGCCGGGCACGCAGATGACAATGCGTACCTTCCACTACGCCGGTGTGGCCGAGATCAACGTGACGTTGGGCCTTCCGCGTCTCATCGAGATCGTGGACGCCCGGCGCGTGCCCAGCACCCCGATGATGACCATATTCGTGGACAGGAGCCTGTCCAATGACCTGGACAAGGTCAAGTCCATCGCCTCCAACATCGAGATCACCACCGTGCTGGACCTAGCGGACATCGAGACGGACCTGCACAACCTGAGACTGTTCATCGTCCCGGACCAGCGCAAGTGCGCTCAGAAGGGCATCGGGGACCCCAAGGACCTCATCCGAGATAAGGTGTCCCGCCTGAGGGGCATAGTCATGGTCCCCGAGGTGGCCAAGGAGACCCTGCCGCCCAAGGTCGAGCTGGCCGAGGCTGCCGGCATTGGATACCTCTGCCTGGAGCCCAAGGAGCATTCCTTCAAGAATTTGCAGAAGGCCTTGGAGATGGTCAAGGCCAGCAAGGTGAAGGGCGTCGAGGGCATCACCCGCGCCATATTGCGCAAGAAGGACGATCAGTACATAATCTACACCGAGGGCAGCAATCTTCGGGAGGTGCTGAAGCTGGACGGTCTGGACCACACCCGGGTCTACACCAACTCCATCCAGGAGATCTATGAGGTCCTGGGGGTGGAGGCGGCCCGCAACTCCATCATCGAGGAGGCCTCACGCACCCTGGAGGAACAAGGTCTCTCAGTGGACATACGGCACATCATGCTGGTGGCCGACCTGATGACCAACGACGGAGACGTCAAGGCCATCGGCAGGCACGGTATATCCGGAAGAAAGTCCTCAGTGCTGGCCAGGGCGGCCTTCGAGATAACCGCCGCCCATCTGCTGACGGCGGCCATGACCGGGGAGGAGGACCACCTGGACGGCGTGGCAGAAAACATTATAGTAGGGCAGCCGGTTACATTGGGGACCGGGGCTGTAAATCTGATATACGCACCTGTAAAAAAGGGGGCAGTTGAATGATCGATTTGGGAAGAGCTTTGAAATCAGCTATGACCACCGGAAAGGTGGTCTTCGGCGTACAACAGTCGGAAAAGAAGATAAGGAGCGGGGAGGCCAAGCTAATCATAGTGGCCAAGAACTGCCCCAGTGGCTACCTGGTATCCAAAGGCCACGGGGTCCCGATATATCAGTACGAGGGAACGAACATGGAACTGGGCGCATTGTGCGGAAAGCCTTTCTCGGTGTCTTCCATTGCGGTTGTGGACAAGGGAGCATCCAACATACTTACGCTGGGCTGAACATGACGTCTGAGATTACTTTCACCGAGGAGACCCTGCGGTACATCACCCTGTTCGAGAACATGACCAAGGCCAGGGTGCGTGATTGCATGGAGACCGAGGAGAAGCTGGTCTACGTTGTCGACCCGGGCCAGGCCAACCGTGCGGTGGGCAAGGGCGGGGAGAACGTGATCAAGCTGAAGAACACCACCGGCAAGAACATCCAGGTGGTGGAGTTCTCCGACGACGCGGAGACGTTCATCAAGAACGTCTTCTACAACTACGGTCCGGAGAAGGTGGAGATCGAGACCCGCGGCAACATCGTGCACGCCACCGTGACGGTCGATCCGGCGGTGAAGGGAAGGGCCATAGGTAAGAACGGCAAGAACCTGAGGATCGCCCGGGACCTGGTCAACCGACACCACAACGTGCAGAGCATCTCCGTGGCCTGATCAGTTCAAAGGTTCCCTCTCCACTTCCAGGCGGTCCGCGGTGGGGTACTCCTCTACCAGGTAGCATTGGAACGGGAGGCGGGGCGCCAGGTCCTCCAATATCCAGGAGGCCACCTCCAACCTTTTCCTATTGAGGTCCAGGGACATGAGCCCCGCCGGCACCTCGAACTCCTTCTCCAGCAGGCGCATGGCCTTCTCCAGGTCCCCCGTCTCCACAATGCCCAGCAGCACCATGCCCTCCGAGGTGACCAGGTCCATCGGTCTGGCCACCCGCTTGGCCCGGCGCTTCAGCCGCTCACGCAATTGCACCCGGTCCTTGAAGCTGGAGGAACAGAAGTGCACTGGGACCTCCCCGCCCATCCTCTCCGCCACCTCTCGGGCCAGCTCCTCGCTGCCCTTGATGGCGCTAGAGACGTCCGAACGAACGGTGAGGCCACGGCCCAGCAGGGCCTGGCAGTTGGTCTCCGACACCTCCAGCTCGTTCAGGTTCACGAAGTCCAGGCCGTGCTCGGCGGCGAAGCGGCACACCGAGAGAAGCCCCTCCCGTTCCCCCGGCAGGACCGGTACCTCGAGGCCCACCGGCATTTCCAGGTCCTCCAGGGCCTCGGTCAGGCCCAGTTCGTCCAGTCTGTTCCAGTGTTCCACCGACGGGTGCAGCCTCAGCTCGTCCAGCCCGCATTCCTGAAGCTGAAGGAAGCGCCCTCGGTCCACTGTAGCGGTATATAGGTGGATATGATGGGAAACGCCGAAGTGCTCCTTCAGCAGCGCTATGTAATGCAATGTCCTATCCATGACCAGTAGCGGGTCGCCTCCGGTGACGCCAGTTCCCCGGGCCCCGATGGCCTCCGCCTCGTCGATGACGTCCTGGTCGCTCTCCACCCGCAGCTCGTTGGCGTAGATGACGTCCTTGTGCCTCTTGCCCTCCGAGAGTGGGCAATAGTAACAGGACATGGCGCACTTGCCGGTCACCAGCAGCACCATCTTGGCTCCCTGACGGCACAGACGACAGCCGCGGGGCAGTCGTCTGGTGTAGAAGGACGAGGACGCCATGGGTATGGGGCGCATGAGACCCCTACCAATTCCCATGGTCTTAACGCTTGTCCATGACAAATCCTATATTGGCAATGAGCGTTGATAGATGGGAGAGCATGAAGAAGGAGAGCAGGATCATACTGGCGCTGGACGAGGTGCGGGGCGAACGGGCCATGTGGGTAGCGGAGCAGGTGGCGGACCTGGTGGACGCCATCAAGATCAACTGGCCCCTGGTGCTCTCCACCTCCCCAGAGACCATCACCAGTCTGTCCCGGCTTTCCCCGGTCATCTGTGACTTCAAGGTGGCCGATATTCCGAACACCGCCTCCCTCATCGTCTCCCAGGCGATCAAGAGAGGGGCGGAAGGGGTCATCGTTCACGGCTTCACCGGTAGCGATTCGGTGCGGGCCGCGGTTCAGGCCGCCGACGGCCGGCAGATATTCGTGGTCGCGGAGATGAGCCACCCCGGAGGGGCGGAGTACACAGCCCCCGCGTCCGAATCCCTGGCCCGCATGGCGGTGGAATGCGGCGCCTCCGGTATAATCGCCCCGGCCACCCGGCCGGAGAGGGTGGCTGCCCTGCGAAAGATCGTAGGCGACCTGCTCATCCTCTCCCCCGGGGTGGGGGCGCAGGGCGGGAGCGCCTCGACCGCCCTGAACAAGGGGGCGGACTACGTCATCATCGGTCGCAGCATCTACGGCGCGGAAGACCCCCGGGTAGCGGCTTCTCAAGTGGTCGAGGAGATAAAGGTAGCGCTCGCTAGATAGGGCGAAATATCGTCATCCGTGCTCGATGCCAGATGTTTATTTTTCTGGTCTGGAAAGAAACAACGTATTTATACGGGGTCTGATATCAGTTGCTAATTACCCCAGAGGAGATCAACTGATGGCAACGAAACAGAAGGGGTCCAGTCGTCCTACTGATAAGCAGCGCTCTACTTCGTTGTCCAATTTCCCCCGGTACCTATCGAATTCTTGGATCGGAAGGAATTGGCAGACGGCGCTGTTACTATTAATGTTGGTGTTCCTGGCATTGTTCGTCAGGAGCTACTTCGGCTACTCCACGTCGGTGGACAATGGCTTCCTGGTCTCAGGAGGCTCCGACTCTTACTATCATATGAGGGTCATCGACCACGTGGTGGCAACTGGGGACCACCTTCTTCACGACAATCTTCTGAACTACCCCTATGGGATGAGGAACCCCCGCCCTCCGCTTTATGACTGGTCAGTGGCGGTGTTCGGCATGTTCGCCAGTACCATTTCCGGACTGGCAGTTACCGACACGGTGGGCATGTCGCTGGTGTTCTCCACCGCGGTGTGGGGCGCACTGACGGTCATCCCGGTGTACATGCTGGGAAAGGCCGCCTTCGGCAGGAAGGCCGGGATACTGGCCGGATTCCTGTTCGCCCTCATGCCAGGGCACATCGAGCGCAGCGTACTGTCCAACGCCGACCATGATTCCATGGCGCTCTTCTTCGTGGTGCTCGCATTCTACTTCCTACTGCGCTCCCTGCAGACGGTGAGCGGTACCAAATGGGTCTCTAGCTGGAAGGACCGCAAGTCATTATTGACCGGCCTCCGTAACTACCTGGGCACAAATCAGGTCTCCCTGATCTACGCCGCCCTGGGCGGTCTCAGCGTAGCGGCCGTAGGATTGATCTGGACCGGATTCCCGTACATCATGATCATAGTCCTGGTCTATTTCATGGTGCAGCTCCTGGTGGACCGCTTCCGCAACTCCGATTCCATGGGAGTGCTGTTCTCCATCATGGTGTTCTTCGGCGTGGCCTTCCTGCTCATGGCCCCGGTCTACATCATTTCAGACCTGTGGGTGACCTGGTTCGACGCGCCTCTGTTCATGTTCGCCGGAGGAATGATCATCGGCCTTTTGTTCGTGCTCACCCGCGATTACCCATGGACACTGGTCCTACCGGTGTTCACCATATTGGCCATCGCCACCCTGGCCGCGCTCGCCGTGGTCTCACCCACCTTCTTCGAGTCCATCATCTCCGGTCAGGGCTATCTGGTCAAGAGCAAGCTGTACTCAACCATTTCCGAAGCCCAGGCCCCTCTGTTCTCCAACCTGGCCATGGCCTTCGGCATGGTGACCTTCTGGCTCTCGCTCATCGGCGTGGGCTTGGCCGCCTACAAGGTCCCCAAGAACGTCAGCCCCTACTTCATATTCGTGGTGGTGTGGGTAGGCATCTCCATCTACATGGCCTCCTCCGCGGCCAGGTTTGTGTTCAACGCCTCTCCGGCCTTCGCCGTCTCGGCCGGCTGGATGCTCAGCCTGATCATAGAACCCCTCAAGTTCAACGAAATGGCCCGTAACCTGCGCACCGACCACGGCGGTCTGATCAAGACCATACGCCAATCGGTCAAGCTGAGGCACGTGCTCGGTGCCCTGTTCATCGTACTGATGATATTGGTGCCCAACACCTGGTATGCGCTCGACGCGGGAATTCCGTCCGATACCAAGCAGGACTACGACCGTCAGATATACACAGCCATGCCAGGTTTCATCAGGCCCGGGGACTATGACACAGCGAATGGCACCTACTGGTACCTGGGCGCGTTCACCTACGGCATGACGCTGCCCAACGGGTATTGGCCTGTGGCGTGGAAGTGGTTCTCGCAGCAGGATGCGGATACCGCTTCGGTGCTCGAACGACCGGCCTTCCTCTCCTGGTGGGACTACGGTTTCGAGGCCATACAGGAGGGCGGCCACCCTGCCGTGGCCGACAACTTCCAGAACGGTTACCAGTTCGCTGGTACGTTCCTCATGACCCAGAGCGAAGAGGGTGCCATCGCCCTGCTCATAGTACGATGCATTGAGGGCAATATGAGCGCCGAGATAATCTCCGCTATGGAGCCATTCGGAGTGGACACGGTCCGTCTCAGGGACATAATGGTCAACCCGGCAAACTACGTGGACGAGGTTAAGGACAATCCGGATATATACGGTGAATATGACGACAACCTCAGCCCGGTCAACGCCAAGTACGCCGCCGCCCGAGAGGTGCTTTCCCGACTCACCAAGGACCAACTCGCGACCCTATACAACGAAGTACGGGGGATAACAGGCAACGATATCGGCTACATATCCATCGACAACCGCCTGTTCCCCTTCACGGCCACGTCGTACAACATATTCTACGCCCCGGCCACGCTGTCGGACCAGCGGGTCAACGGTAATAACATCCCATATGACTACTACGAGATCTACGCCGTCGATTACTATGGGAAGCAGATCCCGCTGGACGAGGTGACCGCGAACGACTACATCATCAACTACGATATAGTGTACACCGAAGCCTTCTACGACACCATGCTCTACCGGACGTTCATGGGGTACGGTCCCAGCGACGTGGGCGAGAGCGAACAGGGCATACCGGGCATCTCTGGTAGCCTGTCCTCAATGCCTTCCATGCAGGGCTGGAACATGAGCAATTTCCGTCTGGTCTACCGCACCGCCTACTACAACCCCTACCCCAGCTCAGAGGTGGCCAACCATACTGACTTCTGGAGGGCCATATCTTACGAGGAGGGTATCGATCTTTACAACAAGATCAGCACTGGCGAGGTCATAGGCACGGTCGACCTATCGTCCTCCGGCCTGTACCAGGGGGTTGTGTTCCTTCAATATTACGATGGTGCGATGATCGAAGGAACCGCGGTCTCCGATTCCGGCAGGCCCATGGCCAACCTTTGGGTCACCGTGCTGGACGAGTACGGCATCCCGCACCAGGTGGTGAAGACGGACGCCAACGGTCACTACAGCCTGATCGCCCCGTTCGGCCAGACCACGGTGGTGTTCTCCTACGGGGACCTTGATGCCCGCCTGCTGTACGGGACCGAACTGTACTCCACCACCAAGGACATCACCTACGACCAGGCGATGCGCGTGGAGGCGGACACGGACAAGGACGGGCAGCTGGACTACCTGATCGATCTGGATGTGGTCATAGAGGCCGGTGCCCTTCAGGGCCAGGTGTACATCGACCATGACGATAACAGCAAGTACTCGTCCACTACCGACGAGACCCTGGTCGGGGCCACGGTCGTCTTCGAGAACCAGACCAACGGTTACAGCATCGAGACGATCACCACCGCGGACGGATACGAGATGTTGGGCATATCGCCCATGGACGGTACCATGTGGGTGGAGTACCAAGGCCACGTATTCGGCGAGACCGATGTCAGCGTCAAGATCGGCACCCCAGTGATCACCAACTTTGCCTGCGGACCGGCCAAGGTCAATGGTACCATCACTTTGGATGACGGCTCCGCCGCCAACGGCATTACCGTTTCCTTACTGGACCAGGCCAACGGGCAAGCCATCGAGTCCATCACTGACGCTTCCGGCGATTACTCGTTCACCGGGCTACTTCCCGGCAACTACACCATACAGACCCCCGACGGCACTGTGATGCAGGACGCCGAGCTGAGCCTGGACCAGGGTGAGGCCCTGGAGCGCGACCTGGTGCTATACCGATCCATGAGGCTCACCGGCCTGGTGAGCTACGACGGCGTGGCCGTTTCCAACGCCATGATCGGCCTGTCCGGCGATCTGGGCGTAGTGTGGGTGAAGAGCGATTCCCGCGGACGTTACTCCGTGGTGCTGCCCAAGGGCGACGTGTCGGTGTACGCCACGGCCACCATAAGCGGCCAGGAGGC
>CAZXTA010000061.1:0-9707 GCA_964642865.1 uncultured Methanomassiliicoccus sp.
GCAACGTTCTGGAGGCCAACGTGCGCATCCTCTCACAGATCGGCCGTCCCATCAACGACCCTGAGACCTGCAGCGTGCAGTTGTTCATGGCCCCCGGCGTCGACTTCAACAAGTGGCAGAAGGAAGCGTATGCCATTTCCAACGATTGGTTGGAGAACATCAGCAGGGTAACGGAGAAAGTTGTAAAAGGACAGGTCGCCGTATTCTGAGGCATGAAGCTCGTTGACCTGCCCCGCTACGGTCCGGTGCATCGTTTCGGCAACCACCACGTGTACCGCACGCTGATGGCGCTCTCGGACCAGAAACGCAAAGGTAGGAAACAGATAGCGGAAGCAGTGGGCATCGGCGAGGGCAGCATGCGCACGATAGTGGAATACCTGCGCGGCCTGGCCATGATCGACGTCCGGCAGACCGGGGTGAGGATCACCCGCCACGGGAACGACTTCCTGTCCAATCTGCCGATAAAGATGAGCAACATCGGTCATGGCTCCATCGCCCTGGGCAAGGAGTGCGTGGCGGTGCAGATGAGCAGCAATGGGAACAAGATAAAACTGGGGGTGGAGCAGCGGGACTCGGCCATCATGGCCGGGGCCGAGGGTGCCACCACCCTGGTGGTCCGGGACGGAAAGCTCATCGTGCCCCCGGACTATGTGCTGGACGACCATGACCCGGAGGTGGCCTCCCGGCTGCGTTCGGCATTCAACATCCGGGAAGGGGATGCCATCATCGTCGGCACAGCCTCCACCGTGGCCAAGGCCGAGGACGGCGCCCTGGCGGCGGCCTTCGACCTATTGTAACAGCTTTTCGATCTCCTTACGGTCCTCGGTCTCCGGGTGGCAGACCCCTTTCGTACAAAGGCGGTAGACCGGCCGGGAACGGTCCGCCCTCTCCTCCATATGCTCCGCGGCGATGGTCAGCAGGTGGGGGTGATAGCCTGGGAAGCGATGCTCCGCAGAGGCGAACACCTCCAGGGTCCGGCCCTTCTCCTTCATCAGCACACCGTTCATGAACATGGTATAGGCCGAGGGTGCGACGTGCAACTCCTGGAAGAAATGGCGCTCCAGGTCCTCCAGCACGCTTATTACCCTGATGTCGTCGAACAGGGCCGCTAGCTGGACCAGGACGTAATAGGCTATGGAGTTTCCAGAGGGCGCGGCACCGTCGTAGAGGTCCTTCATGCGCAATAGCAGGGAGGGGTCCTCCCGGGCAAGGTGGAAGCCGCCCTCCTCTTTATCCACGAAGAGGGATATCATCTCCTCCACCAGGCCCATGGCCCTTTCCAAGAAACGGGCCTCGTGGCTCAGATAGTACATCTCCAGGCAGGCCCAGGCCAGGCAGGCATGGTCATCTAAGAAGGAGGGGATGCCCGCGACCCCTTGCCGATAGCGGTGCTGGAGGTCCCCGTCCACCACCAAGCGCTCCTCCACGAAAGTAAGCGCGCGTTTGGCCATTTGTAAGGGCTTCTCCGAACCGAGGTGGCGGTAGGCAGAGCAAAGGGCGGCGATCATCAGTCCGTTCCAATCGGTCAACACCTTGTCGTCCAGGGATGGGGCGGGCCGTTCATCCCGTTTCAATCTTAATCGTTCCCGGAGGGCCGCGTCCCAGGCGATCAGGGACTGGGGGTCCAGGCCCTTGCTGCGGGCGTGATCGGCCACCAATGAGGTGAGGTGCAGGACGTTCTTTCCCGACCTGAGCCGGGTGGCCTCGTCCCGGAAGTTGCCGCCATCCCAAACGTCGTACAGCTCCTTGAAGCGGGACAGGTCCTCGGGTGTGAGCAGGGAGGAAAGCTCTTCGTAGGTCCAGACGTAGAAGGAGCCTTCCTCGCCGGCCGCGTCGGCGTCCTCGGAGGAGAAAAAACCTCCCTCAGGGGCGGTCAGTTTTCTCTCCACGTACTCGATGATCTCCTCCGCTACCTGACGATATTCCGCCTTGGACGTGACGGAATAGGCCTCGGACAAGGCTATCAGTATCATCGCTTGGTCATAGAGCATCTTCTCGAAATGCGGCAGGTGCCAGCGGGGGTCCGTGGAGTAACGGTGGAACCCTCCCCCCAAATGGTCCCTTATCCCGCCCCTGATCATTCCGTCCAAGGTGTGCACGGTCATGTCCAGGGCCTCCTGGTCCCGGTACTCCCTCCAGTAGCGCAGGATGAACATCAACTTGTGTGGGCTGGGGAATTTCCTTTCCCCGTCGAACCCGCCGTACTTGGGCTCGTAATCCTCCTTCAGCCTTTCCAAGGTCAGCGGTAGCAGTGAGGCCACGTCGCCCTCGACAGGGTCCCGCTCGAAGGAATCCAGCAACTCCACCACCTTGACCGTCACGTGCTTGATGTCCTCGCGTCTCTCTTTCCAGGCCTTGCCTACCGCGGGCACCAGGTCCAGCAGCCCGATCATTCCATGACGGGACAGCCGAGGAAGGTACGTCCCGGTCCAGAAGGGCACTCGGTCCGGGGTCATGATGATGGTCAGTGGCCAGCCACCTCCTCCGGTCATCATCTGACAGACCTTCATGTAAAGGCTGTCCAGGTCGGGTCGCTCTTCGCGGTCCACCTTGACGTTCACGAAATTCTCGTTCATCAGCCGGGCCACCTCCTGGTCCTCAAAGCCCTCCCGCTCCATGACGTGGCACCAATGACAGGAAGCATAGCCGATGGACAGGAACACCGGCACGTCGCGATTCCTGGCCGCCTCGAAGGCCTCTTCGCCCCAAGGATACCAGTCCACCGGATTGTGGGCGTGCTGCAGGAGATAGGGGCTCCTCTCCCCCACCAGACGGTTGGCCTTCTCACCTTCGCTCATGGGGGGCTTTAACGAAGTTGCTTGATAATCTACCTTGCCCTTCGGTCCATCGGGACTGTGGTGGGTGACGGTATTAGATCGCTCCCGGGAAATGGAAGGGGCTGTTTGATCCACGCTTAGGGACGGGATGCGCCGGTGGGCATACGCAAATCGATGGGCGGAGGGAGGGACAGCACTATCGTTTATCGGGCCCGATCGCTCAAGTACTTCTCAATGTTCAAAGTGATCCCACTTCCTTCGTTTTTTGCATATATAAGCCACCTCAGGAATAAATCGATCGTTTATCTACGGTTATTTGAACGTCGGTAGGCAGGGCAACATGCTTATGTAGGGGAGGGAAATTCACCATAAGGTGTTGAGAGATGGGTCTTGACCTGGTGTGGCTGGGAACGATCTGGGGAGCTGCGGTGGGCATTTTGGTGGCGGACGTGGTCTATTTCCTGACCGACTCCCTACAGGCCTTCCTTTTGACGATCCCGTTCGCCTTCATCGGCTATCTGCTAGGAAAGAGGGCCCTGCGCCGGAGGGGGACCTTGGACGAGTTCTCCCGGAAGCGGATGTAGGCCAACATTTTTAAGAATCCCTCGCGATATCTCGGGCAAGGGAGTGGGTACCTTTGCCAGACATCAGGGACAGAGTGGAGGATGACCGGGGTCTGCTGAAAAAGATCCAATTGGTCGTTCCGGGTTTCCGTGGTTATCGCATCAGGGAGGACCTCAGAGACTCCGATCGCATGCTCAGGGCCGAGCTGGCTAAAAGACTTGGTCAGCAGCGCTTGCATCTGGAGGAGGCCCGCCGTACGCTGGTCCGGGAGAACTCCATGTCCAAGGCCCTCGAGGAGATGGGAGGTGTCATAAATCTGATGAAGAAGATGGAGGGGGAGATGCTCCATGCCGAGGTGGGCTATTCCGGCATATCCGCGGACCTTCGCATAAAGGACCGGGAGATCGATCACCTTTACGAGTACGATGCCTCCATGATCGAAGGCATCCAATTCATCGACCAGGCCTTGGCGCAGGTGCCGGTCATGGTGCGATCGGGGAACGACGGGGAGCTGCGGACCATGATCGACACGGTCCGCACCAGGGTCACTGGGCTTGAGGACCGCTTCAAGCGCCGCGAGGCCGCCATCACTGGAACGGGGCTGTGAGCACATGAGCTTGATAGGTGCTGACACATTCAAGTGGGAGGACGGGGACAAGCGGAACAACATCATGTACCGCATGCCCCGCAACATACGGTTCAACGATAACATTGTTGTAAGGGAGGATGAGATTGCGGTGTTCTACCGGGACGGGAAGGCACTGGCCTACCTGGACCGCCCGGACCGTTACGCCCTCACCTCCCTGAACGCCCCCATCATCGGCAAGGTCATCGAGGCCTTGTCCGGGGTCAGGCAGCAGGCCGAGGTCGTCTACCTGCAGAAGAAGGTCTTCGATGGCAAGTACGGAAGCAAGCAGCCCTATCAGTTCCGGGACGCCGAGTTCGGCATGGTGAACCTGAGGGTCTTCGGCGAGTTCCGCTACAAGGTGGGCGCCCCGGAGAACTTCGTCAACCAGTTCGTGGGAACGTTGAACTTCGCCACCTCCGCCGAGGTGGAGGAGCGTATCAAGGAGCAGATGGTGGTGCTGATCTACAACGCCATCGGCGAGATGAAGAACAAGGGCATGGGGGTGGCCGACCTGGCCAGCCAGCTCATGAACATCGAACAGGTGGTGCTTTCCAAGGCCAAGGACCACTTCGAAATGTACGGGGTACTGATCGACAAGGTGTCCGGAATGTACATATCCATGCCGGACGAGGTACAGAAGGCGGTGGACACCCGGGCCTCCATGCAGATACTCAACACCAATTACGCCACCTACCAGTCCGGACAGGCCATGCGCGAGGCCGCTACCAACCCGGCTGGCGGGGCCGCCGCGGCGGGCGTGGGGATCGGGGCCGGATTCGGGGCCGGATACATGATGATGGACTCCATGCGACAGGGCTCCACGCAACCCGCTCCGGGGGCTGCCCCTGCCGCACCGGCGGCCCCGGCGATGGTGACCTGTCCGAAATGCGGCACCCAAAATCCAGCTGATTCCAAGTTCTGCCGCAACTGCGGTAACAAATTGCAGAGCGATAAGGTGCTCTGCCCCAAGTGTGGGAAGGAGGTGTCGGCCGACGCTAAGTTCTGCCCGGAATGCGGGCAGCAGCTTCAGGGCAGCAAGAAATGCCCCAAGTGTGGGAAGGAATCCCCATTGACCGTCAAGTTCTGCCCGGAGTGCGGTACCGAGCTGTAAGGTGTACATATGGCCACCATGAAGTGCACCAAATGCGGGGCGCCGGTGGAGTTCGACACCGGGGACAAGTTCGTCAAGTGTCCCTACTGCTCTTCGCAGATCTTCATAGACCGGTCCGGGGCCGGGTTCTATTACGCCCTGCCGTTCGCCATGAGCGAGAACGAAGCGTTGGGCACCTTCCGCCGTTGGGCCGGAGGGTCCACCCGGGCCAAGGACCTGGACAAGCTGGCCCGGATCTCCTCCCTGAAAAAGGAGTACTTCCCGGTGTACATGTTCAAGAGGGACGTCGATGGCGTGGAGCAAGTTCACGTTGAACCGGCGGCCTCCACCACGCTGCCGGGGCTGCACAACCTGAAGGTGCCGGGAGGGGACCTCAAGATCTTCGACGACAAGTTCGACACTGCCGGGGCCGAGCTGGCCCAGATAGACATCGAGATGGCCGTCTACCTGGGCAATTTGCCAGGGGCGCCCAAGGAGCAGGCCCTGGTCTACTTCCCCATCTGGAAGCTGACCTACGTCTTCGAGCAGAGAGCCTACATGGTGGTCATCAGCGCCTCCTCGGGGGAGGTTTTCTCCGCCGACTTCCCGCAGCGAAGCTCCATGGCCTACATGGCTGTGGCCGGGATAGGCTTCATCGCCTTTCTGGCCGAAGGATTGCTGGCCTTATTCGATCCTTACCTGGCCGTCGGGCTCATGACGGCCACAGTGGTGGGGATCTTCGCTGTGGCCAATTTCGTGGCAAGGAGGTTGTGATCATGTCCATAAGTGTGGGTCTGAACTGTCCGTCCTGCGGTGGGGCCATACAGGTCATCGAGGGCGACAACCTGCTCAACTGCAAGTACTGCGATTCCCTGCTATGGGTCGAGGGTGACGCCGGGGTACTCACCGTGGCCTACCGGAACGTGCAACAGAGGGACAGCGTGCTAAGGGCCACGGAACAGTGGTGGAAGAAGGGGCTCAAGGCCAGGGACCTGCGGAAGAAGGGGCGGCTGCTGGAATGCTATCCTATTTATTTGCCCTTCTGGAGCACCTCCACTCGGGTGGCCGGTTGGATATGCGGTTACGAGGAACGTACCTACACCGACCGCAACGGGAACACTCGGACGGAACGTATACCGAAGGAGGAGATGGTACTGCGCGATTACAAATACACCAACATCGCCTGCGACCCTGGAGACCTGGGCATCAAGTACCTACGTAACGATTCCGGAGAGGCCTCTTTCGCCGACTTCGAAAGCATACCGACCTTCGAGAGCACCACCAGCAAGGATGACATGGTGGAGATGTCCCGGCGGAGGGCGGTGGAGGACGCCCACCGGGACGCTCGGGTGCCTCACGTGACCTTTGAAAAGATCACGGTCATCCCCAAGAGGCTGAACCAGATATACTACCCGGTATGGGTGGTGCGCTACGCCTATGGGGAAAGGATGTACACGGTCACGGTGGACGGGGTGACCGGCAACGTGCTGTCCGGACGGGCCCCGGGAGACCCATTGTACCAGAGCCTGGCAGTGACCGGAGGGACCTCTGCGGGCGGGCTCATCGCCGCCGCAGGCCTGATATTCGGGATCGGCATGGAAGAGCCCTACATTGCCTTGGGCGGGCTGGTGGTGGGGGTGGTGATACTGGGCTTCACCTATATGTTCTTCCGGCACGGATCGGAGATAATCGAGGGCGATTTCGAGGACAAGAAGGTGGCCAATCCCGTTAAGGATCTGATCAAGAATTTTGGAGGGATCCGCATTTGAAGGTCGTACAGATCAAGTGTCCGCGCTGCCAGCAGCCAATATACTCCAAGGTCAAGGACCTGGCCTTCTACTGCCATCACTGCCACACCATGCACATCAGGAACGGCGGGGTGAACGTCATAGACTTCGATATCGCCGAGTTCAATGTCAACGCTCCCCCGGACCGGGTCTATATGCCCTTCTGGCGCCTGTTCACGACCGTCACCATCAACCGGTCCAATGTGGCCGGGGGCACCATGCACAGGTTGGGCCGCCTGCTGAAGGGCACGGCCAACGGGGGCAACTTGTTCATCTACGTCCCCGCCTGGCAGACGGAGGTCTCCGAGTTCAAGCGGTGGGCCATGAACCTTACGGAGGCACAGCCCACGTACTCCCTTCGCATGGACTTCAACAACGTGGAGCGGGGACCCACCGTGGTGCCTAAGGAGGAGGCCATGAAGATGGCCGATTTCATAGTCGTGACCATGGAGGCGGAGAAGCCGGGGACGATGCAATACCTGGACTACAACCTTCAGGTCCACGATGCTCGGCTGATGTACATTCCTTTCGTGCGGGAGGTGGGAGGTATCGTTCTCGGATTCTAAAAACCATTATCCCATCAGTATGAATAGATTGAAAAGGCCCTTGCAGATATCGAGGGGATATGGCTGAACTTCGTCTCAGCAAAGGACTTATCGCCGTCATCGTCGCTGCGGTTGCGGTCCTCATAGTGGTAATGATGGTCATACTGGCCTACAATGACATTGTGACCAAGGAGCAAGGTGTGGAGAACACCTGGGGTAATATTGAGGCTCGATATCAGAGGAGGATCGAGCTGATCCCCGCCGTCAGCGCGGCCATGAACCTTTCCATCGAATTCCAAGCTAACCTGCTCACCAACATCACCGAGGCTAGGACGAAGTGGCTGTCATCGATCGGTAACGTTCCCGCCCAGGTCAACGCCACAGAGGTCCTTGACCGCAACTTGGCCATATTGGTCGCCACCTATGAGAACTATCCCCAGCTGGACCTGAGCGTCATACAGTCCTTTGTGGCCGAGCTTTCCACCACCCAGGGCATGATCGACGCGGCCAGGATATTCTATAACGACGCGGTGAGGGAGTATAATACGGCCATACGCAGCTTTCCCAACGTGCTGTTCGCTGGGACCTTCGGGTTCGAGAAGGCGGTATATTATTCCCAGGGGATGTGAACCGGTCCATGAACCTCAAGGGCCGCGCGGTGGTCGTGGTCATCGCCCTGGTCCTCACCGCCCTTCTTATATCATTGGTCATCGTTCCATGGCTCTTTCCGGGGCCTGACCCGCGCTTCGAAGGCATCCCGGAGCTGGAATACTACGTCACCGACGAGGTGGGGGTGCTCTCCCCCGATTACCTGTGGGAGATCGACGACATCTGCTATTACGTTGATGACAACACCTCCTGTGAGATGGCCGTGCTCATTGTCAACAGCACTCTGCCCCGGGAGGCCGGCGAATTCGCCCTGCGCACCTTCCAGAAGAATGGATTGGGAAAGGAAGGCAAGGACAACGGGGTGCTCATCCTGATGGTCACCAGCACCAGGGAGTGGAAGGTGGAGGCCGGTTATGGGCTGGAGGGCGTGCTCACCCCCACCTTCGTGGACCGGGTGGCCAAAGAGCAGATGCTTCCCCTCTTGGAGCAGGACAACTTCGACGACGCGGTGTACAACATGGCCCTTTACATCGGGGCGGAGATCATCGATAAGTACGATGGGGCGGAGTCCGGTGACGCGGCCTTCCCCATCGGCGGTGTGCCGCTGACATGGTGGCAATGGGTGTTGGTGATCGCCGTGGTCGTGGTCATCATGGTGGTCACCGGAGGCCGGGTTCTATACCTCGCCCTCTTTTTGCTCTCCGGGGGCAGCAGAGGGCGGGGGGGTTTCGGCGGCGGACGCTCGGGAGGAGGCGGAGCCGGGGGACGATTCTGATCTCGTGCGGACCACCCGCATATCTAATGGCGGCAGATTGTCAATAAGCTTAACTAATCTCTATATAATCAGCACAAAAGTCAGGTGCAACGGATGTCCATCAGGTCCAGTGAGATAGAGAGCAAATGGCAGGAGCGTTGGTACTCGGCGCGCATAAACGAGGCGGAGAGGGACGAACGCCCCAAATTCATGCTCATATTCGCTTACCCTGGAGTGACCGGTTATCTGCACGTGGGGCACATGCGCGGCTACACATACGTGGACGCCATTGCCCGCTATAAGAGACTGGAAGGATACAACGTCATGTTCCCGGTGGGCACCCACGCCACCGGCAACGGGGCCATCAGCCTGGCGGCCAGGATAGCCCGCGGGGACCAGACGACGATCGAATACCTGTGCGGCAATACCTGTCCGGTGGACATGCTGGAGGCGCTGAGGGACCCGGTCAAGGTGGTGGAGTTCTTCAATGACGTCTACGTGAACCAATACTGGAGGCGGTTCGGCTTCCTCTGCGACTGGAGGCGGTTCACCTCGACGGTGAAACCCGATTATCAGATGTTCATCAAATGGCAGTTCAGAAAGCTGATGCAGAAGGGGTTGCTCATCCAGAAGCCTTACTTCGCTCCAGCTTGCGTCATTCACGGTCCAGTGGCCATAGACGCCTCCGAGACGGACATTCAGTGCGGTGGCTCCGCCGAAACGGTGGAGTACACCCTGCTTAAGTTCAAATGCGGTGACATGTACTTGGTGGCGGCCACCCTGCGCCCGGAGACCGTCTTCGGCCAGACCAACTTCTGGGTCAATCCCCAGGCCACCTATGTTAAAATCGGGGTGGGCGGTGAGACCTGGGTGGTCAGCGAGACGGCCTACAACAAGCTCACCTATCAGAAGGACGGTCTGGAGAAGATTTCATCGTTGAAGGGTGAGGAGCT
>CAZXTA010000062.1:0-9688 GCA_964642865.1 uncultured Methanomassiliicoccus sp.
GTCTGACCGCCTACGGAGAAACCGGGCTAGATGGGGTGATTGATAGGGTGAAGGATGGTATGAGGGAGAAATACGGTCGAGACCTCGCATTCAGCAATCACACCCTTAGAAGGACCTGCGGTCGTAGGCTCTGGAAGCAAGGGGTCAAGATCGAGATAATCCAAAATATCCTAGGACACGAGTCCCCGGCGATGACCTATCAATACCTCGGCATCAATCTCAAGGACCAGGACGAAACGATGCAGTCCCTCGACGGGTATATAAACAGCTTAACACTCCAAAAAAAGGAAATTCTGGGTGTAAGCCAGTGAGTGGAATGGGCTCATCCGGATATGAGCCCGTTTTTCTGACTGGCCAATCACGAAAATGCCCTAATTTCTTAACGCTCCCGGAGAACAAAAAGACCTTAATCAAACCTTTTAACTTCTTTTTAATACATGGATAATTGGGATAGTGATATCATATCTACTATATGGTTTGTGAAAATAGTCTTTTCCAACCCCAATTGGGAGGGGTTGGAAAATTGGGTTGATGTTTTTTCATCAAACCATACTGATATTTTTTTCATGGGAAATTTTCTATTAAAAATAAAATATATGGAAATAGTATAACCCTTAGACTGATTAGAAATATCTTTATTATTTAATGAAAGTACCCGAATCAACAAAATGGCTTAACAAGTTGGAATAGAACCAAGGATAACAATATGATGACCACGGATGAATACAACCAAATAACCAATGGTTTCCATCATCAAAAATCGAGCCAGACAGATTGTTTTTTCGTATGTATGTATAATTTATTCCATTATGTTTTTTCTCGAACGCAGATACCAGTTTTAAAAATTAGTCCGGACGACATTAAAAAAGCAGGCTGCTGGCAGGGTGATGGATTTTATAAACACCCAGCATTATTTCAGAACATTAATATAAAAATTGAAAGCTCTGGATACGTCCTTAAAGAAGCGGCGAAAGGTGATGGTATGAATCTTTCTCGTATGATTGATATTATTACCGACCAGAATTGTTCTCCACTTTTAATAAGAGTTAGAGCCGAATATTTTAATGAACAGATTGATAGATGGAGTTCTGATACCTCAGAACCGATTGATCATTGTATTATGGTTATTGAAATTGATGAAAAAGCACAAATGGCCGTCATTTTCGATCCCCTTGAGATAATATTGAATAGGAAACACAACAGTAAATTTAAACGGGAAATACCTTTAGCCCCTCTGATACAACATTGGAATAGGTCAAGATATAACCCAAATTGGTCAGCTTGGTTGCAGAGAAAAACTGGACAAATGAAATTGAGGGTGGAGTAATGGAAGCCGCAAGCATTGTGAGGATTCCGATTGGAACGCCTGAGGATGTCAGGCTGACAGTCGAGAATCAAATAAGGCAAAATGTCGGCCCTGGTTGTTATATTAATTCAAGTCAAAAATATAAAGGAAAATTTGTATTCGAGATAGGAAATTCATTTCATGAGATCCTTGATGACAGTAGATTAAATATTAGTCCAAGAATTAGAACGCGGGGAATAAATTCAGTTTTTTCAGTTGATGTCATCGATGATAAGGGACGATATGCAATTTTATTGCCAGATATATCAATAATTGTAGAATCGATGAAGAGGAGGATGAATTCAGTTGCAGCAAAATCTGAGGCTGTAATAGTTGAGAAAGCCTACGATAGGTTCCTTACAATCCCAACAGTCCGTATGGCATTGAATCCGATTATCCAAATACTGGACGCAGTAGATGAATCTGAAGCGATTACATTAAAAGATGTTTATCATAGAAAAGGAAACAAAAAAATTCAGCAATATATGGATTTCCTGATTCAAATGAACTTTATTTCATATGAAAATGGAAAGTATGTTAGGGGATCTCGATTTGATGAACACATGTCTAGTGAAAGCGATGAACGGCTTCATAAATTGCTCGCATCTGTTTTAGAAAGTGGAATGGAATATTTACAGAGTTATTTTCATATGACAATGTTGACACCATTCGTGAGGTTGTCCAATTCTTATTATTATCCATCTGGATCAAGTGGTGATCTAATTTGGATGTATCCAGATCTTTTAAGAAGCTATGAAATGAGATATTATAATTATGCCAGATCAGTTAAGCAAATTAATGCTCAAGCAAGACAGATGAAAATGGCAAGAATATTCGAAAAGCATGATGGTTATATTACTGGGGAAGAATCGCTATTTTCTGATTATTGTTCAGCTATGCATTGTTAGTATTATATTAGATCATTTAATCTAAAGTCAGAACAATTTTATTAAGCCACCATCTCCCCGCAAAGCAGCTCTGCCTGCTCGATCACGGTAAGGGTCGCCTTCTCCTGCTTGTCCGGTGGATAACCGTATTGCCAGAGCACGCGCTTTATCGCCCTCCTCATGCGTGCCCTAGCACTCTCTCGAACGGCCCAGTCCACGCACATATTCGACCTCACCTGGGAGGCGATATCGATGGCTATGCTTCTTAGCACTTCGTCTCCAAGGATCTTCACGGCCGAATCGTTGGTCTCCAGGGCGTCGTAGAAGGCGACTTCTTCAACGGAGAGGTTCAGGTCCTCCCCGCGGCGCATGGCCTCTCCCATCTCCTTGGCCAGTCCGATCAGAATCTCAATGAACTCTACCGTATCCAGCATACGCTTTTCGTAGCGGGAAATTGACTCCTCCAATATCGCAGAAAACTTACGAGATTCGGTAACGTTGGTCTTTGCCCGGTTTCTGATCCGTTCTTTCAATAAGCGTCTCAACAGCTCGGCGGCCAGGTTCTTCTGCGGCACTTTCTGAACCTGGGCGAGGAACTCATCAGAAAGGATCCCGATGTCCGGCTTGTCGATCCCGGCCGCTTCGAAAATATCGATGACCTGGTCCGTCACCAGGGCGCTGGAGATGATCTGCCTGATAGCGAAGTCCACATCAGTAGGTCCGGTGCGGTCCGCCTCGGTCTTGACGATGCCCACCTTGACGGATTGGAAGAACCCCACATCGTCCTGGACATCCAACGCTTCCTGCAGCGGTACTGCAAGCGAGAAGGCTTTGGTCAGATCCGCGGCGGCCTGTTTGAAGCGGTTCTTCTCCTCGGTGGAGCGCATTATGTAGTCCACGGGTTCCTTGATCCGCTTCAGCCGTAGGTCCTTGTCCGCGTTCGCCCACCAACTCCAATCGTATCCGGACATGAGGTCCTGGCAGATCTCGTACTTCTCAAGCATGGCCTCGACCGCCTCCTGCTGGTCAATGACCGCCTTCCCCTTTCCTCCACTGTTGACGTAAGTTGAAAGCGCTTTCTTCAACTGGTCCGCTAGGCCAATGTAATCGACGATCAGCCCGCCCTGTTTGTCCCGGAACACTCGGTTGACGCGAGCGATGGCTTGCATCAGTCCGTGGCCTTGCATGGGCTTGTCCACATACATGGTGTGCAGACATGGAACGTCGAATCCAGTTAGCCACATATCCCTTACGATGACAATCTGGAAGGGGTCGTTGGGATTCTTGAAGCGGTTCGCCAGTTCTTCGCGCTTGGCTTTATTGTGGATGTGGTCCTGCCATTCTAGCGGATCTGCGGCCGATCCAGTCATGACCACGTTCAACTTGCGGTCCGATATCCCCGTTCCAGCCCAGTTCGGGCGAAGAGCGATCAGCTCGTTGTAGAGGTCCACGCAGATGCGCCGGGACATGCAGACGATCATGGCCTTTCCTTCCATCACGTTCTGCCGCTTCTCGAAATGGTCCACCAGGTCCTTTGCGATCACCTTGATCCTCTTCTCCGAGCCGACCAGGGCTTCCAGGACCGCCCGGCGGTGCTTGTACTTCTCCTTCTCGGCGATCTCCTCGCTCTCTGTAACCTCATCGAAGAGATGATCTAGCAATGCCTTCTTGCTCTCCGGCAGCTCTATGGGGGTCATGCGGCTCTCGTAGAAGATTCGAACCGTAGCTCCGTCCTCTACGGCCTGCTGGATATCGTATACGTCGATATAATCTCCGAAAACGTGCCGGGTGTTGCGGTCCTCCAGTTCTATTGGGGTGCCTGTGAATCCAATGAATGAAGCGTTGGGTAAGGCGTCCCTCATGTGCCTTGCGAACCCATCGATGAAATCGTACTGGGAACGGTGTGCCTCGTCAGCGATAACCACAATATTGCGACGTTCGGAGAGCAACGGATACTTGCGCTCCTCGTTCTCCGGGAAGAACTTGTGCACTGTCGTGAAAATAACGCCTCCCGAAGCTACCGCAAGCAGCTTGATCAGCTCTTCGCGGCTTCCCGCTTGGCGGGGATTCTGCCGCAGCAGGTCCTTGCATGAGGAGAAGGTGCCGAACAACTGATCGTCAAGATCGTTGCGGTCCGTGATGACCACCAGGGTGGGGTTTTCCATGCGCTGGTCCAGGATGATCTTCCCGGCATAGAAGGCCATGGTCAACGATTTACCGGACCCTTGGGTATGCCACACGACTCCGGCCCGCTTGTCACCCTTGGCAGCCGAGGCGGAAACGGTGGTCTCGATAGCCTTGTTCACCGCGTGGAGTTGATGGTATCCGGCGATCTTCTTGATCCGATTGCCCTTGGAATCCTCCTCGAATACGATGAAGTTACGGATCAGGTCCAGCAAGCGGTCCTTGTGCAGCACGCCCTTGGTGAGGATCTCAGCGTTCAGCATTCCCTTCTCTTCACCTTCCCCATCGATGGTTCGCCAGGGCATGAAACGCTCCTTGTCGCCGGTGAGAGAACCGATCCTGGCCGAGTATCCATCGGAAACGATCAGCAGCTCGTTGTAGTGGAATAAGGAAGGGATGTCCTTCTTGTAGGTCTGCAACTGATTGAAAGCACTCCAAATGGTTGCCTTCTCATCCGCCGGGTTCTTCAGTTCGATAACGATCAGCGGAAGTCCATTGATGAAAATGATCACGTCCGGCCGCCGGTTCTTGCCGTTCTCCAGGATGGTGAACTGGTTCACCGCCAGGAACTCGTTGTTGTTGACGTCCTCGAAGTCTAACAGGTAAACCTTGTCCCCGGCGATGGTCCCGTCCTTGCGCTTGTACTCCACATCCACGCCTTCGGTCAGCATGCGGTGGAAGGCGTAGTTGGACTCGATAATCGAAGCGGAGGAGATACTTGCGATCTTCGCCAGAGCATCGTTGATCGCGGATTCGGGTATCCGAGGGTTGATGTTGGACAGGCAGCGCTGCAACCGGTCCTTGAGGATCACCTCCCGGTAGTCCTTCCTCTCCGGGCGTTCGCTATCTGGTGCGATATCTTGGCCAAGCGAATATTCATAGTTTAATCCTCTTAGCCATTCGAGGACCGCTGCCTCCAATTCCGATTCTGCGAACGTCAACGACTAGACCTCCCCCACCTTCTCCCCTTCTTGACCGAAGCCGAACTTGGACGCATCGATTCGAATATCGCCAGATATCAATTTTGGTAATAATATATTTCTCATTCTTTCTAAATTGTTCGAATTCTCATGGTTTACAAAAATGAGAAGGTCAACCGGAGACAATAGAGACTCGAATTTCGCGATCACCTCATCGGGTGGAATGACTACCTTGATGGAGTTGAAACCATCCTTGCCGATGCAACCGAACACGGTTCCTTCTGATTCGAACTGTTTAAACGAGTCGTGAAGCGAATTCATCGTGCAAAAGGTGTATGATTGGCGGCCTGATTTGTGTATCACGGCGGCGAGCCCTCGCCCAATACAACACATATGGTGCGCAATGTTTATGTCGCCTACTGGTGCTCGAACGCTGACTAGTGTATCTCCAGGATTAGCATATCTATTAGGAGCCGTGCAATAGACTCTGGGTTTTGGATACCTTGCTCCGAAATCAGTTCTTCCCTGATAGAACTCAATGCCTTCCCCATCTTCATTATAACTTTTTCCAGGGGGAGATTGACCCATTGTGATCGAGAACTCGTCTCCAAGGTTCCCTGCAACCCATCCTTTCGGTATCTCCCCCAGCTCCGAGTCCTCGAACTGGTCCGGGAATAGTTCGGCGGTTCCCTCGTCCATTCCGAACGGCTGCCGCCCCTCGGCCTTCGCCCGCACCGGATCGAAGTCGATGAACCAGGACTTGAACAGGGCGCGGGCGATGCCCTCCAGCGTTTCGTTCATTCGCCGGTTGAGCTCAATCTTGTCGTCTAGGGTGCCGAGGATGTGGGCGATGGCGCGCTGCTCATTCTCATCTTTAGGGCTGTGGATTAATCTGGCATGCGCAGCATCTCGGTTCAGCCCTGGAACCGCACTGTCGGTATTCATGTGGTTAAAACCAACCGAACTAAGCAGATAATAGCGGTATCGAATCAGTGATGGATCCGAACCAGTGACATAGAAGGTAGTGTCAATCGGCCAACACGGGATGGGCGAGAAATGCACATTCCCAATGCTTCCTTTACGACCGATGATGATAGTTGGCCCTGACGTGAGGGGCGTGTCATGAAACCCGACAATGCCATTCGACCCATACACAGGAATTTGACCGTTGGCTTTTCGTTTTGCTTCGGGTAATCCCTTGCCATACGAAAAAGGGGCAAGATCATCAACTGTGGTCTCTTGCCATTCACTCATCGAACCCCAGCTCCTTCAGATTCTTCATGATGACCTGGTCCAGCTCCTTTGACTTCTCTATCCACTCCTTAAGTTGGGAAGTTAAGGTCCGCATCTTCTCCTCGAAGTCCTCGCCATCGTCCTCCACGTCCTCCGCGCCCACGTATCGTCCGGGAGTGAGGATGTAACCGTGCTTCACGATCTCCTCGAGATTCGCAGATTTACAGAACCCCGGTACGTCCTCATACTGATCCTGTTCCGACTCATCGCCGCGCCAAGCGTGATAGGTAGCAGCGATCTTCTGCACGTCTTCTTCCGTAAGCTCGCGATGCACGCGATCGATCAGCGTTCCCATCTTCCGAGCGTCGATGAATAGCACCTGCCCGCGACGGTCCCGGAATCGGTTGTTACGCTTATCCCTCGAAAGGAACCAAAGGCAGGCTGGGATCTGTGTGGAATAGAAGAGCTGCCCTGGCAACGCCACCACACAGTCCACTAGGTCCGCTTCCAAAATCGCCTTTCGTATCTCACCCTCACCTGATTGATTCGAAGACATACTGCCGTTGGCGAGAACGAATCCGGCCTGTCCCTTTGGTGAAAGATGATGGATGAAGTGTTGTACCCAGGCGAAGTTGGCGTTTCCTGTCGGTGGGATACCATACTTCCAACGGACATCGTCCCGCAAGCGGTCTCCGCCCCAATCGCTGCTGTTGAATGGCGGGTTAGCAAGCAAGAAATCGGCCTTCAGGTCCGGATGCAGATCGTTGTGGAAACTGTCCGCCGCTCTATCGCCCAGATTATTGTCGATGCCCCTGATCGCTAGATTCATCTTAGCTAACTTCCAGGTGGTGTAGTTCGATTCCTGACCGTAGATGCTGATGTCCCCGATGCGTCCTCCATGCGCCTCCACGAACTTTTCGCTCTGCACGAACATGCCGCCAGACCCGCAGCACGGATCGTAGATACGGCCTTTGTAAGGCGATAACATACCCACCAGGAGCTGCACCACGCAGCGCGGGGTGTAGAACTGTCCTCCCTTCTTCCCCTCGGCGGAAGCGAACTGCGAGAGGAAGTATTCGTACACCCGACCGAGGATGTCTTTGGAGCGATTCTCCCGGTCTCCCAGCCCAATAGTTGCGATAAGATCGATAAGCTCGCCCAGACCTACCTTGTCAAGGCCCTGTCTGGCGTACTCCTTAGGAAGGACGCCCTTAAGCGAGGGGTTCTCCCGCTCGATGGCCATCATGGCTTCGTCCACCGCCTTTCCGATCTCTGGAGATCGCGCTTTCGCTTGCAGGGCGGACCAGCGCGCCTCTTTCGGCACCCAGAAAATGTTCTCCGCCTTGTACTCGTCCTTATCCTCAGGATCAATGCCCTTTTCCCCGGAACGGATCAACGTCTGTCGGTGCTCCTCGAAAGCGTCCGATATGTACTTCAGAAAGATCAGGCCGAGCACCACGTGCTTGTACTCGGCGGCGTCCATGTTGTTGCGTAATTTATCAGCTGCAGCCCACATGGTAGCCTCGAATCCCAACTTCGCACCGTTGGTCCCCTTCCCCTTCTTTGTACCTCTTACCATCTGTATCGAGGCGGATTTTGATTCATTTGACTTATAACCTTGGTCCTTATACGAGGAATGAATAATCATATTAAATTATATGAAAATGTTTATTATTATATGACCTATATAATGAGATGTTACCTCTTTTAAAATAGCACTTGAACGGCAGGAGGTGGTCCCTTATCTTGTTCATCACATCCACGAGATGATAGACCGTGCAGCACTCGTAAGGGTTGTCGGAATTATGATGTTCCACCCAATCCTCCATTGCCTCGGCGATCTCCGATCACTAGACGTATTCCAGGTCGACCTCTGACTTGGCCATGGAGTTCTTCATTATGTTATTACGTCGCTCCGTCTTCCCGAGCGTTCGAGGGTAGGTGATGTTGGCGAGGATAAGCTGCACCAGCCCCTTCAGATAGAACAGGTTAAAGGCGGAGGTACCGCTCTTTACCGAGTAGAACTACATGCCATAGAAAGCCTTCCTGTGCCCGAGTTCGGCAGTGGTGTTCTTCCCCCAATTGGCCCTCATGACCTTCGAGACGGTGCTCGAGATCGGTTCTAAAGCCCAGCTGTCATTCAAATAGGTCCTTTCCTCGGTCTTCTTGGAATCCATAAGATAATTCCGCGATTCGGTTCACGATAGAGAGTGATTGGTATCTAGAAGTATACAGGATTTATACGCAAGGGGGCGTAGGAGGTTGCGAAGGGATCAATGCTACATTAGGCAACCACAGATTTGGTAAGAATTGTGATCTCGTCGAACGTACGTGTGTGGTAGAGAATCCTGAATTTCGTGCGTTTCAACTCTAAAAAAGGGAAATTCATTTAGGCTTAAACGAATTTGTTATGCATGCAATGCACCTTGACCGGCGTATAGCCTTTGGAATGACGCTGCCGCAGAGCGTCCTTGATCGCATAGATGAAACTAGAGGGTTGACGCCGAGGGTGCGGTTCATTCAAAGACTTCTGTTTATAGGAATGGGCCTCAGCGAGTCGGGATTATTCTTGGAACAGGGCCATGAGGAACGTGGTACAAATGAATGATCGCTGCCAAAATGATGACATAGTGATGCAATTGATTACACTCTCAGTCCCGCAAGAACGTGCAATTGAACTTATACTTCTAGGCAAGACCGACAGGGAGGTGGCCGAGGAGATAGGGGTGGCCAGAGGGACCGTCAACCGCTGGAGGAACGTGCATCCGGGCTTCCAGGCTGCGCTTAACGAAAGGCGATGGGAAATGTGGCTGTGCGCCCGTGAACGCTTCAGACCCCTGATAGGGAAGGCCGTTGAGGTCCTATGCGAGGTAATGGAGGGTCCGCCCTCGAAGGAGAGGGCCAGGATAGCTTTGGAGATCATCAACGGAGTAAATCTCTTCAAAACGCTGTCCCCTGGAACCACCGACCCCATGGAGTACATGAGGTGGGGGGCGGTGCACCAACAATTCGACAAGGGCTGGGACCTCGATGAGGAGATCAAGGAGCTAGGCAAGAGACTGATCAGGGAGCTTAATCCCAACGGGCGGGGGTGATTAAAGGTTCGAGGTCAAGCGCTA
>CAZXTA010000063.1:0-9586 GCA_964642865.1 uncultured Methanomassiliicoccus sp.
TCTCTATCTTGGCGTCGATCTCGGTCTTCTTGATCTCTAGACCGACGTCCAGCAGGGCGATCTTGGCCTTCTCGATCCTCTTGGGCATGCCGGGGTGCACCGGCTCCTTGTCCACGATGATGCCCTGGACGAGCTGGGTATCGTCCATGGACCCGCCGTGCTTCTTGGTGACCTGGATGTTGTCCATGTCCACGACCCACTTGTCGTTGACCTTCTCGGCCACGTTGCTAACGGAGTCGACCGCGATCTTGGCCATCAGATCCTTGGAGCCAGAGACGGCCTTGCTCATCATGGCGGTCTTGGCAATCTTGATGAGGGTGTCGCGGTCCTTGGGCTCGACCTTGATCGCCACGCCGTCCAGGATCTCCAGGGCCTTCTGTGCGGCCATGCGGTACCCGGCGGTGATGATGGTCGGGTGAACGTTGGCATCGATCAGGTCCACGGACTTCTTGAGCAATTCTCCGGTCATGATCACTGCGGTGGTGGTCCCGTCCCCGCATTCCTCGTCCTGGGTCTTGGCGACCTCCACGAGCATCTTGGCGGCCGGGTGCTCCACGTCGATCTCCTTCAATATGGTCACGCCGTCGTTCGTGATGACGACGTCGCCCATTGAGTCGACCAGCATCTTGTCCATTCCGCGGGGACCGAGGGTGCTCCTGACAGCGTCAGCGATAGCCCTGGCGGCCATTATGTTGTTGTATTGGGCGTCCTTGCCCTTCTCGCGCTTGGAACCCTCTTTGAGTATCAGTATAGGTGCGTTTCCCATTGCCATACTAGTAACCTCCCTTCGTATCAAATCAGATTGACACCTAGCTCTGAGCTAGCGGAGCTTGGAATGTTTGTTCTTCTATATAAAGATATCTAAATGCCCCCTCATACCCATATTGAAAAATACCAGAATCCACGGGAATCGACCTGATGGCGAAAGGGCTGGGCCATATTTATCCTATCGCGTTCGGGCCTTGCTTGGAGCAAGGTTATATGGCGGTATGCGATTCGTGAGAACGATCGAATGAGCGAGCTCCAGAGGACCGTGGCCGTGGTTTTCAACCGCAAGGGGAAGAAGATGCTGTCCGAGCGGGAGTTCATCAACGCCCTGTTCTTCGAGCTGAAATGGTCCGACCCCTCCGGAGCCGGCAGGATCGAGGCCCGGGAGGCCCAGCGCATCCTGGGGGCGGCCCTGCGCATAGGTCTGCTGGAGCTGGTGGAGGGTTACGTGAGGCCGACCTTCGACCACAAGGCGGTGGAGGTGCCCTTGAACTACAAGCCCACCAGGGACCTGCTCAAGGAACTTGGTGATGTCGGCCCTCCGTCCACCGCATCCCTGGGAACGGAGACCGCCAGGACCGTAACGCTAAAGAAGGAGGCAGAGCCACAGCCGGTCTTCTCCGTGCTCATCGACGACATAGCGGCCAAGTCCGGATGGAACAAGCGGGATGTTGTGGCCCGCATAAATAAGGTGATGGAGAGATTGTCCGTCGACGCCGAGGTCGCGGCACTGCTCATCGGCCGGGACGTGGGCGTGGACGTGGGGAAGTACATCCTGGAAGTGAAGGAAGAGGTCCTGCGCAAGTGATCCATTGCGTCCCAAGCGATCACTGCCTGGATGCCCTGACCGCTCTCACTTCTTCTTTATGAAGTCCTCCAGGGTCATGCTCTTGCCGCCGACGGTCTTCTCCCCCTTGATCAGCAGGACCTTCTCCTTGAGCTTGATGTTGAGGGTCTTCTCCACCTTCCTGACCAGGGCGTCGTCGGGGTACATGCCTCCGCTCTCCAGCTTGTGCACGATGCTCTCCCGCTCGTTCATCTTGGCGGCCAGCTCTTCCTGCTTCCACCCCAGCTTCTCCCGGGCCTCCTTGATCCGCTTGGAGAAGTCCTCGGCCAGCTCGATGCTCTCCTCGCTGGTCTCGTAAACGTCCCGGGTCTTCATCCTATTCTCCCGGTTCTGCAGCCGGGCTTGTATGACCGATGGTTCCGCGGTCTGCTGCTTACTCCCCGCCTTCACGTTGTCCCCGAAACGGGCGCAGTCACGGCAGACGTTGAGTATGGTCCCCTCGATCCTCACGGGCAGCAGGCTCGCCGTCTCCTTACCGCACATTTCGCATATCATCTCTATCACTGGAGCTAATGCAGGAAGAATAATTTAAACATGAGCCGAAATTGGGATGAGCGTCCGCCACACTTAACGTTCCCTTGATCCAGCTGGCTCAATTCATGTCGTCGGATCTAGGTCTGCGGAAATTCGTCGCTGTGACCATCATAGATGGTGGTCGTACCTGATCGCCCACGTACCCCGCGCGCCCTTTATTTCACGTTCCTGACACGAATTGGCAAATCCTAATATAGAGGAGGGTTTAATCAATGCTCGAAGGTGCCACATTTGTTGGACGAAGAGCTTGACCAATCCATCTCCAATGAGATCGTCGAGAAGATGGAGCTGCTGGAACGCCAGAACACTGAGCTCCTGGAAGAGGTCAGGAGGGTGGAGGGCGAGAAGAGGTACGTGGAGAGCGAGCTCTTCCGATTGCAGAAGGAGATCAAGCGCATGCGTTCGGAGCTTGAGCGCCTGAAATCACCCCCGCTGATCATCGGCAGCATCAAGGACATGCTGATCGATGGACGGGTCATTGTCAAGAGTTCCACCGGTCCGGACTTCATCGTCTCCACCTCGGAATACGTGCCTCAGGAGGATCTTATCGTGGGGGCGCGCGTCGCATTGAACAAGCAGACCCTGGCCGTCATGTCCGTGCTGCCACAATCCCTGGACCCCATCGTGACCGGGGCGGAGATCATCGAAAAGCCGAGCATCACCTATGAAATGATCGGGGGCCTGGCCGACCAGATATTGGAGGTGCGCGAGGCGGTGGAGGACCCGCTGCTCAGGCCGGATCTCTACATACGGGTGGGCATCGAGCCGCCCAAGGGCGTGCTGCTGGTAGGCCCCCCTGGAACGGGCAAGACGCTCATCGCGAAGGCGGTGGCCAACAACACCAACGCCACCTTCATTCGTTTCGTCGGCTCCGAGCTGGTGCAGAAGTACATCGGGGAAGGTGCGCGGCTCGTACGCGAACTGTTCGAGCTGGCCCGCGAGAAGGCCCCCAGCATCATCTTCATTGACGAGCTTGATTCGGTCGGCGCCAAGCGCTTGGACGTGGCGACCTCCGGCGACCGTGAGGTGCAGCGCACCCTGATGCAGCTGCTGGCCGAGCTGGACGGTTTCAATCCGTTGGACAACATCAAGATCGTCGGGGCCACCAACCGCCCGGACATCCTGGACGATGCCTTGCTGAGGCCGGGACGCTTCGACCGCATCATCGAGATACCCATACCGAACTACGAGGCCAGGCTGGAGATCTTCCGCATCCACACCAGCCGCATGAGCGTGGACGAGGGCATCCGCCTGGAGACCCTGGCCTCCAAGACGGAACTGGCCACCGGGGCGGACATCAAGTCCATATGCACCGAGGCGGGGATGTTCGCCATCCGTGACAGCCGCGACGTGGTGACCATGTCCGACTTCGAGCGAGCGGTATGCAAGGTGCTGGAGGACGAGATGAACAAGTGCACCGGGTCAGGCGTGATGTTCGCCTGAGAGACCGTTTTCATCGACCTCTATTTCCCTCTCCACCGCGAACGCGCCTACGTAGCCGCACTTGAGACAATGGTACTTCTGACCGGTGACCATGCCGGCCTCGTACACCAGGTCGCCCGAGCCACATTGCGGGCAGGTCAGTATCCAGGTCTTCACGGTGCTTTCAAGGACCAGGGGGATGATAAATCAATCGTCCGCGAGGTCCTCGCCGCCCTCGAAGGACTGCTGCACCATGTTGTAGATGTCCTCAAGCCCGGATGGTTCGACGGCGGAGGCCGGGACCACCTTCTTGTAGGCGCCCATGGATTCCAGGGCCTTGAACAGTTCGATGCTGAGCAGCGCACGGGAATCGATCTTCCAGGTGAGAGCGTCGTAAAGGGAATCGGATGAGTCGGACCAGCCGGTGATGGTCTCAAGCTCCTCCTCCTTCAGCAGGTCGCTCTTGGAGAGGACGGTGAAAAAGGGAACGGAGAAGCGGAAGTGGACGGTGGCCGCGAGCATGACCGAGGAGACGAAGCCCGAGGGGGACTTGCAGAGGTTCGGGTCGGCCAGGAACACCAGGCAGGCCTCCTCCTTGCCCAGCTCCTCCATGATCACCTCGCTGCTCTGCCGGAAGGCGAACAGTTCGATCTGTCCAGGGGTGTCCACCAGTACGTAGTTGGTACGGAACTTCTGGATGGATTCGGCCAGGTCCTTGGCGTTGACCGCCATGAGGTCCGCGGCCACGATCTGCGCCCCGTTGGGTCCCAGGCCGTAGGATTCCATGACGTCGCTGACCCGCACCCAGTCCCTGATGTCCACGTTCGCTTCGTACGGCATGTTCTCCACCCCGGGGTCGAGGTTGACGGTCACCGTGTCCAGCCCTTGCAGGGTCAGCCATTCCTGGAAAGCGTATATGAGCGAGCTCTTGCCGCTGCCGGCAGTGCCCACGAAGTATATGAAGCGCATGTTATCGCCCTGAGGAACGCCGTCGAGCTTATGATACTTTTTACTCTCTTCATTAAAGGTCATCAGTACCCTTCATGTCCCTCGATATGAACGTGTGGCGCCCGCTCGTCCCGCTGCTGTGGACCACGGCCATCCTCGAAGCGTTGAAGGACCCGATGACCTCGTCGTGCGTAGGCCCCCTGCCCTTCATATGCACCCGGGGAAGCTCTCCGGTTTACATGTTGGCCAGCCAGAGGGTGAGGTCATTGCCGGACGGATAGGCCTTGAAGAGATCGTCGGGAACGATCGGCACCCGGTCAAGGTCCTCGACCGAGCTCAGAGATACCGGGTGGAACTGGATCCATGGCAGTAAGTGCGGTAGGTCTTGTTCGCATGGTAATGTCTGTCGAACTGGAACCTGATCGCCTTGAAGCGGAGGTCGTCCTCCTCCTTTTTCTGTTAAAGGAAATGATCGGAGGGACCGTGCACCGAGCTGTCGGAGGGGGTCCGGTCGCCAAGTTACGCAACATATCCAGAGGTCAGCGGCTCAAAATTGTGAATGAGATCGGTATATTCCATTTAAAATACGAACGGAACACTGGTCCTAAAGATTTGGTTTTATCGGAACGACATAGAATTTGACGATCGACCAATATAGCGTGCACTAAAAAATCGTCGAATTTCCGCAAGGATTTTTATGTATGCAAGTAATTGCTTTCATAATGGAGCGACCTCTATGGGTGGAAAGCACGTATTAAGGTCCGGATCAGCTAAGGAGCGGATAATGGCCTCGGCATTCGAGCTGTTCGCGGAGAGAGGGTACGGGGGGACCACCACCAAGGACATCGCCCAGGTAGCGCAGGTCAACGAGGTTACCGTATTCCGATTGTTCGGAAGCAAGGAGGCGCTCTTCAAGCAGGTGGTGGAGGAGAAACTACCGTTGGAGAGGATACAGGCGGTGGTCCATTTCGACATGGAGGGAAACGTGGAGGAGATGATGGTCAAGAACGCCCTTATGGTTCTCGAGATCCTCAAGGAGAACAGACATTTCTTCATGATGCTGGTGGGGGAGGTCTGGAGGCACCCGCAGTTCAAGGGAGACACGGGACCAGATATGATAGACAGGGCGATCCAGTTCCTGGCCGGTCATATAGGGGGCCTCATGGACAAGGGCATGCTAAGATCAATGGACCCTGTCGTGGCCGCCAAGGCCTGGATGGGCATGGTGCAGTCGTACTACCTCACCAATTATCTCCTGGGACAAGGGAATGTCGGGCAGGTGGAGGAGGAGCGGTTATTGAGAGGGATGGCGGACATATTCGTGAACGGCCTTGGCATGAGGGAGGGGTGCTGAATGGCTGGACCCGGAGAAGGGGCGGTCGTTACGGAAGGGCTGCGAAAGGAGTATGGGGAGATCGTGGCCGTCGAAGACCTAGGACTTCGCATACCGTCCGGTTGCATCTACGGCCTCATCGGCCCTAACGGTTCCGGAAAAACGACCATCATAAAGATCCTGATGGGTCTGGTGGATGCCACGGAGGGCTGGGCACGGGTGCTCGGACAGGACATTCCCATCAAGGACAAGGGGCTCCGGGTCAGCTATATGCCCCAGGATCTGGCAATGTACGTGGACCTCACGGTCCACGAGAACGTCCAGCTCTTCTCGGAACTCTACGATGTAAGCAAGGAGGACCTCCTGGTGCTGGAGAAAGAGACCCTGGACCTAGTGGGCCTGTGGGAAAGGAAGGATGACCTGGTGGGTCATCTCAGTGGAGGAATGCAGCACCGCGCATCGCTCGCCTGCGCGCTCATCAACGACCCGGAACTGATGTTCCTGGATGAGCCGACCGTTGGCGTCGATCCAGAGCTCCGTTCCGGCTTCTGGGAGCATTTCAAGATGCTCAAGGGGAAGGGGAAGACGATCGTCATGACCACGCATTATATGGACGAGGCGTTCCGTTGTGATGTGGTCGGCATGATGCATAAAGGGCGTTTGATCGCTGAAGGAACGCCGACCGTCCTTCTCGAGGAAACGGGGAAGACCAACCTGGAGGATGCCTTCCTGGAGTTCATCCGGAGGTGCCGGTGATGAAATGGAAGAGGGTCTTGGCGATAACGCGGAAGGTCCTTCGTTCGCTCAAGCACGACCGCAGAACGGCCGGTTTTCTCATCCTGATGCCGATATTCATGATCGCCATATTCGGCTACACCTTCGGAGGCGAGGTGAAAGGGGTGGAGGTGTACGTGGTGAACATGGACCACGGAGTGGGGAACGTATCCCTGGCCGATCTGATCGTCGCACATTTGGAGAGAGATGAGACGTTGAAAATTAAGGAGATTGTCACGGTCTCCAGTGGCATCGCGGACCCGGTCACCTACGTCAGGGACAAGGTGGAGGAGGGTGGGGGCTGGGGGTGCATCATTTTTTCACAGAATTTCACAATGGACGTCGTTACCTACCTCCCGAACAGCACGGCCGGGGGTGAGCCGGCGTCCATATCGCTCATGCTGGACGGAAGCAACCTGAACATCGCGCAGGCGATCATCGCTTCGGTGCAGACCTCCGTGACCGGGGTTCTGCAGGAGGACCTGGGGTTCGTTCCACCGGTGCAGGTGGAGAGGGACATGGTCTATGGCGAGGAGATGTCCTTCATAGACACGTTCGCTCCAGGTGTCATCTCCCTGGCGGTGATGATGGTCACCTTCATGTTATCCATAATCTCCTTCATACACGAGAGGACGGCGGGCACGTTGGCCCGGCTCCTCTCTACTCCAGTGACGGAGGGCGAGTTGGTGACAGGATACGCCCTGGCCTTTGGAACGGTGGGCCTTTTACAATCGATGGTGGTCCTGGCCTCGGCACTGTTATTGTTCAATATCCATGTGGAGGGTTCGCTACTGCTCGTGCTCCTGGTCATATTCCTGTTGGGAGTGGGTATGCAGGGGCTGGGGTTCCTCCTATCTGCTAACGCTCGGAACGAGTTCCAGGCCATTCAGTTCATACCAGTCATCCTGTTTCCGTCCATACTGCTGTCTGGGGTCTTCTGGCCGATACAGGCGGTGCCCGATGTGCTAAGGCCGATATCCTATTTCCTTCCTTTGACCTACGCCGTCGACGGGGCGAGGTCGGTCATGGTGAGGGGATGGGGGATGGAGCAGGTATGGCCGGACCTGGTGATATTGGCATTGTTCGCAGTGGCCATGCTCACCCTGAGCGTCCTGCTGATGAAACGTAGGTGAACATCGAGGTGGCTGGGATAGAACGCGGATGAACTTGCCAGGCGCTCATTCCTCATTTACATGAGTGTTTTGGGAATGCGGGAATCGTAGGCCTCGGTTCCCTCATCCAGATCATAAAATGCAGAGGCGTTCATCCAAGTCGGAACGCTCTAACATCCAGATGAAGGAAGGGAAGGATATCGAGGGGGGATCGGGAGAAGAAGGCGATGCTCCGATGATGTCTGTTGTCAGACCTTGAAGGACAAGGCCAGTCCCAGACCGACGAACGCAAGGTTTTATAGGCAAAACCAAAATAGTGTGTTCGAGCATCTTGGCGTTTGGCATATTCGTATGATTCGTTTTTTATTGATACCTGAACTGTTGAAGAGCGATGGTATGAAGTTTTACCAGATGATATTTTAAGCAGAAAATTAAAAATCTTATTATATAATTATAATCTTATTTATATACATATGATTTATATAATCTATATGTAACTACTAATTAAGAGGTGGTCACATTTGGTAGACCTCGTAGCAGAACTGGAAGATGTATTGGAATCTATAATCGATGCGATACCGGCCATTGTCGCGGCGATCATCGTACTGATAATTGGTTACGTGATCGGTAAGGTCATTGGCAAGGCGGTCAATAAGGTCGTAGAACGGATGGGCGTGGAAAAGGCATTTGATCAAAGCAACGTCGGTAGGACGTTCCGATCTTCAGGTTTGGACCTATCTAATTTCATCGGAAGCATTGTGACGGCCTTCATCTTCATCTTGGCGATCGTCCTGGCCATTCAGATACTGGCCGTCGGAGGGATGCTGGGGAGCTACCTGACGGACGTGGCGAACTATCTGCCTAGGCTGTTGGCTGGTATATTGATCCTCATCCTTGGAGCGGTGTTCGTGGACGTATTGGCATCCTTTATCGGCAAGCTCGTCCGTCCGATGTTCCCGGAGAACAAGGTCGAGATCGCCGATATGCTGAGGAACCTGCTGTTCATAGGCCTGGTCGCCTTCATAATCCTGATGGCCCTGGAAACCATGCTTCTGGCTGGAGATGTCGTCTACCCGCTCATAATGGGCTTCGTGATCATCGGGGTCGGGATTTTGCTGACCGACGCGCTGATCAAGTCGGTGGTGAACGAACATGTTGAATTCAAGGAGGTCGCGGGATACGCAAAGTTCGTTCTTTACGCCATCTTCCTGATAATCGGCACGGGCGCGATCTTCGCTACCTTCCCCGGCGTGACCAACATCATCGCCAACATCTCCTGGGCCTTCGCGATCGCCCTCGGTGTCATGCTGATACCTGTGGCGTACTCCCTGACCAAGAAGATGTCGAAGATCTGAACGGGGATTATCCCCCCCTTATTTTTCTTGGTTCTCTTTAAGATAGAGTGGGTAAGCTTATCGCTTCCCCACTCCGTTATCTTTCTCCGTGGACGACAAGCAGCTCTTTCAGGCAACCTTGGGGCTGAAGGCCCCATGGTTCGTGAGCGATGTCAAGCTGAACAAGGTTGAAAAGAAACTGGACATCTTCATCGACTTCGAACGAGGGGCAAGGTTCCCTTGCCCCGAGTGCGGTTCGCTGTGCGAACTGCACGATACTAACCAGCGCACCTGGCGTCACCTCAACTTCTTCGAATATGAAACGTTCCTGCATGCCCGCGTGCCGCGGGCATCCTGCCCCGAACACGGGGTGAGACAGGTGGAACTGCCCTGGGCCAGGCCTAATTCGGGATTCACATTGCACATCGAAGCATTGGTGATGGCATTGAGCGGCGAGATGTCGGTGGCCGGTATCGCCGGCCACCTGAACATCAATGATGATTCGATCTGGAGG